>VEQY01000065.1 GCA_018882965.1 Mycobacterium sp.
CTCTCGGAAGGCATCGGCACCGGCATCCTCGGCGGCGTCGGCCCGCCGATGGCCCCTGCCCCGCCGGTGCCCGGCACCGCGAATCCGGCCTTCACCGCTCCGGTGCCACCGCCCAATCCCAACCCGGCACCGATCGCGCCGGTCGCGCCGCGCCCGCCGGGCTACCTGCCCGAGATGGCGCCGGCCTCCCACGGCGGCAACGTCGGCCCGGTCGGCAGCGCACAGGAACTGCGCCAGCTGTCCTACCTCACCGGCCGGCCCGCGACCACCGCCACCCAGCTGCTGCTCGCCCCGCTGGTGCGCGGCATGACGATCACCCCCTCCGACGGGCAGACGTAGGTGCGACGTCGATGAAGCTGCGCAAAGTGCTGATCGGGCTGATCGCGTTCCTGACCGTCACGTCGGTCATGACCTGGCTGGTCTATTCGACGTTGCAGCGCGAGGTCAGCGGGGACACCACCGCCTACTCCGCGGAGTTCACCGACGTGTTCGGCTTGCGCGACGGCGACGACGTGCGGATGGCGGGCGTGCGGGTCGGGCGGGTGATGAAGATCGACCTGATGGAGGACAACCGCGCCCGGGTGGACTTCGAGTTGCAGAACGACCAGAAGCTCTTGGCCAACACCGAGGCCGCCATTCTCTACCAGAACATCGTCGGCCAGCGGTACCTCGACCTGAGCCTGGGCAAGACCGGCAAGCCCACCCCGCTGCCCGCGGGCAGCGTCATCCCGATCGAGCGCACCATCCCCTCCTTCGACGTGGGTGTGGTGCTCAACGGCTACGAGCCGCTGTTCGCCACCATCGACCCGAAGGCGGCCGACCAGATCTCCAACGCGGCGATCCAGTCGCTGCAGGGCGATTCCGCCTCCTGGGCCACCCTGGTGGACCAGACCGGCAAGCTCACCGACACCTTCGCCGGGCGCGACGCGCTGCTGGGCGACATGATCACCGGGCTGGATCGGGTGTTCGCCACGCTGGCGCAGCAGAACGAGAACCTCGACGCGACGCTCAAGGACACCCGCGCGATGGTGAACACCTTCAACGCCCGCCGCCCCGAGCTGATCTCGTCGATGGGGTCGCTGTCGCGCTTTGTGCGGCAGCTCGATGCGGTCGTCACCGACGTCAACCCGTCGCTGCAGGAGATGATCGACCGCGAGCCGGGCTTCACGCAGCACCTGGGCACGATCGAACCCCAGATCGCCTTCACCGCCGCGAACCTGCCCAAGCTGCTCAAGGGCATCGCCCGCGTCACCAGCGAGGGCGCCTATCTCAACGTCTACGCCTGCGACCTCAACGCACTGGCCTTCTTCCCCGGCCTCAACGACGTGACGCCGATCATCGTCGACGCCGCCACGCCCGGGAACAAGGCCAAGCACACCCCCCGATGCCGGAACATGGCCAATGGCTGAGCTCGAGCGCAAGTACCGCGGACTGCCGCGCAAGCGCACCCTGGAGGATCTCAACAAGACCGCGGTGGGCCTGGTCGCCCTGGCGGTGATCACCGCAGTGCTGGCCAGCCTGGTCATCATCACCAGGGTCGGCCCCGGCTACCGCCGCTACTCCGCCGAGTTCACCCAGGCCGCCGCACTGCTGCCGAAGAACCCGGTGACCGTCGCCGGCATCCCGGTCGGCACGGTCACCGGCATGAAGCTCGTCGGCGACCGGGTCCGCGTCGACATGAAGGTGCAGAACAACGTCAAGCTCGGCAAGGACACCCGGGCCGTCATCATGGTCACCACCATCCTGGGGTCGCGCTATCTCGCGCTCTACCCCGGCGGTGACGGCTCGCTGCCCGACAACACCATCGACCTCGACCACACCGACGTCCCCTACGACCTGCAGCAGGCGCTGCAGGACGTCGCCGTCAACTACGGCGAGGTCGACACCGACGATCTGGCCCGGGCCGTCGAGCTGCTGGGCAAGCAGATCGAGTCGATGCCGCCGCTGATCCCCCGCGCGATGGACAACCTCAAGAAGCTCTCGACGGTGATGGCCGACCGGCGCGAGCAATTCGGCAGCATGCTCAAGACGATGGATCTGGTGACCACGACGCTGCGCCGCCAGCAGTCCAGCATCGGCAGCATGGTCCGCCAGGGCCAGGAGCTGCTCGGCGAGTTCGTCATGCGCCGCGCGGCTTTTCACGCGATGGTGCAGTCGCTGACCTCGCTGGTCACCGTCCTCGACGGCACCATCGTCGAGGACCGCCCGAAGCTTGAGGCGCTGCTCACCGACATCAAGCGGCTCTCGGGTCTGCTGGCTCAGCGCGACGACATGCTGCGCAACATCCTGCAGAGCGCACCGGTGGCGCTGCGCGGCGTGGCCAACGCCAGCGGCACCGGAAACGCGCTGGACACGACCTTCACCAACGGGCTGGTGATCGACTCCTGGATGTGTGCGATCAGTGGCCGCGCCGAGCAGTTCTCGATGATCGAATACTTCAAGGACTGCAAGTGAGGCGCTACCGGGGTTTGATGATGCTGGCCGCTCTGGCCGGCGTGGTGGCGCTCGTCGCGGGAGTCTACGGCTGGTCGGCGTGGCGGGATCGGCGTGACACGATCACCCTGACCGCGCAATTCGACAACACCGCCGGGCTCTACGCCACCAACAACGTCGCGGTGCTGGGCATGAAGGTCGGCAGCGTCACCAGGGTCACCCCCAAGACCGGTTACGTCGAAGTCGAGTTCACCGTCGACAAGGACGTCAAGATCCCCGCCGACGCCCAGGCCGTCACGCTGCAGACCTCGATCCTCTCCGACCGGTCCATCGAACTCACGCCCCCCTACCGGGGCGGTCCGGCCCTGCGCGACGGCGACACCATCGGGCTGGACCGCACCAAGACACCGGTCGAGTTCACCAAGACCCTCGACATGGTCGACCGCCTCGCGGTCTCCCTGGAGGGTGACGGCAACGGCCAGGGCGCGGTGCGCACCCTGGTCGATTCCGCCGCCGCGATGGCTTCGGGCAACGGCGAACGGATCCGGTCCGCGCTCGACGAGCTGTCCAAGGCCCTCAAGCTCTCCGCCGACGGCGGCGCCGCGACCCGCGAGCAACTCACCACGGTGGTGGACAACCTCAGTTCCCTGATGGACGCCGCCGCGGCCAACGAGACGACGCTGCGCGACTTCGGATCGACCATCCGCGCGCTGACCCAGATCCTGGCCGACGAGGATCTCGGCAGCGGCACCACCGGAAAGCAACTCAATGCCGTGCTCGCTCAGCTCGGCGAGGTTCTGGAGAGCAGGCGGGACACCATCCGGGATCTCGTCAGCGACGGTGACACCGCGCTGAAGGCCGTGCTGGATCACCAGCGCGACCTCGCCGAGGTCCTCGACATCGCGCCGCTGACCCTGGACAACCTCTACAACGTCATCGACCGCGAGAACGGCGCGGCTCGGGTTCGGGTCATGACCGACAAGGTGCTCTTCGACAGCCAGATCGTCAAAGAGGTGTGCAACCTGATGCACCTGCGCCAATTAGGCTGCAGTACGGGCACTTTGCAGGACTTCGGTCCGGACTTCGGGCTGTCCTACATCCTCGACGGCCTCGCGGCGATGGGGCAGAAATGACGACCCGCTACCGCGCACTGTACGCCGTCCTCGCGGTGGCGCTGTCGCTGTCAAGCGCGGGCTGCGCCACCAGCGGCCTGGCGAGCCTGCCGCTGCCGCATCCCGGCGAG
Organism: Mycobacterium sp.; assembly: GCA_018882965.1. Classification (GTDB taxonomy): domain Bacteria; phylum Actinomycetota; class Actinomycetes; order Mycobacteriales; family Mycobacteriaceae; genus Mycobacterium. The sequence continues at coordinate 3,677 of VEQY01000065.1, forward strand.
GGACCGGGCGGGTACACGCTGACCGCGGTGTTCGCCAACGCGCTGAACCTGCCGGCGTTCGCCAAGGTGCGCCTGGCCGGGGCGGACGTGGGCCAGTTGGAGACCCTGCAGGCGCGCGACTACACCGCGGTGGCGACCTTGCGCATCCGCGACGGGGTCCGGCTGCCCGAGGGCACCACCGTCGAACTGCGTTCGGCGACCCCGCTCGGCGACGTGTTCATCGCCGTCAAACCGCCCCCCGACGCACCCCCCGACGCACCGCTGCTGTCTGACGGCGACACCATCGGCATCGAGGACACCGCGGCCGCGGCCACCGTGGAGAACCTGCTGACCGGCGCGGCGGTCCTGGTCAACGGCGGCGCGGTGCAGAACCTCACCGACATCATCAACGGAGCGGGAAAGGCCGCCGGCGAGGACGGCGGAAAGAACTTCCGCCAGCTGGTCGACCGCACCACCACACTGCTGGACACGATGAACGCGCGCAGCGGGCAGCTCGACGACGCGCTGACCGGGCTGTCGGGGCTGTCCTCGCGGATCGACGCGAAGAGTCAGGAACTCGCCGACCTGATGGCCGCGGCCGCACCGGCCACCGGCACGCTGTCCCAGCAGACCACCGCGATCGCGGACCTGATCGTCGCGGCGGGCGCGACCGGCGAGCTGGCCGGCAAGTTCCCGTCGATCGCCGGCACCGACACCAGCGGACGCAGCGTCGTCGCCGATCTGAACACCGTCGCCGGGGCGCTCAACGACGTCGTGCTGGACCCGGCGGCGAGCCTGGCCGGGGTGAACCGCGTCTTGCCGCCGATCATCAAGGCCTCGGCGAGCAACTCGCTGTCGCTGCGCGGCACCATCGACCGGCTCATCCTCGGCCACATTCCCGACATCGGCTTCCCCGGCGACCCGGGCTTTCACGGCCCGAAGTGGTCGACCTTCAATCAGCTGATCGGCTCGTTCAAGTACACCCTGCTGCGCCTGCAGGAGCGGGTGGTCGGACGCGGGCCGGGCGTGCCGCAGGTGCCGGTGATCCCCAGCCCCGACACCGCCGGCCAGTGGCAGGTGCACGGCCCGCCGCCGGGACCGGGCTCATGATCGCCGCCCTGGCCAACGCCCTGGTCGGCGCGGTGCGCACCGGCCGCCGCCACAAGACGCTGCTCTCGGGCGGGGCGCTCGCGCTGACCTTCGTCGTCGGTGTCGCCTACCTGCTGCTCGGCTCGCTGCGGTGGAATCCGCTGGAGTCGGTCTACCGGGTCACCGTCGAACTGCCGGCCTCCGGCGGCTTGCTGCCCAACCAGGACGTCACCTTGCGCGGCGTCCCGATCGGGAAGGTGGAGAAACTCTCGATCGTTCCGGCCGGGGTCAACGCGCAGGTCCGACTGGACTCCTCGGTGCGGCTGTCGGCCTCCAGTGCCGCACGGGTGAGCGGGCTGTCCGCGGCCGGCGAGCAGTACCTCGACTTCGACGGCGGCGACGGCCGCGCGCCGTTCCTCGCCGAGGGCGGCACGTTCGCCCTGGGCCGCACGGCGGTGCCGGTCACCCTGGCGGAGTTGCTCGCCAACGCCGACGGGATGCTCAAGCAGATCGACACCGAGAAGCTGGAGTTGATCAAGCGCGAACTGAGCATCAGCGCGGCGGGCCCGCAGAAGCTGGCCGACATCGTCGAAGGCGGCACCTTCCTGCTCTCCGCACTCGACGGGGTCCTGCCGCAGACCACCAGCCTGCTCAACACCAGCCGCGTCACCCTGCAACTGGTGGCCGACAAGAACGAGGGACTGACGGTCGCCGCGGCGAACCTCGATGAGGTCTTCGCCGGTGTGGAGCGCATGACCGGCGGCTTTCGCACGCTCACCGAGCAGACCCCGCGGACGCTGGCCGCCACCGACAACCTGTTCACCGACAACTCCCAGACCATGGTGCAGATCCTCGGGGACCTGACCACCACAACCGAACTGCTGTACGTGCGGGTGCCCGCGATCAACGCGCTGTTCCCCAACTACCGCGGCTCGGTGCTCGATTCGCTGAGCAGCATCATCCACGACAACGGGTTCTGGGTCACCGCCGACATCTACCCGCGCTACTCGTGCGACTACGGAACCCCGCGGCTGCCGCCGTCGGCGGCGGACTACCCCGAGCCGTACCTCTACAACTACTGCCGCGACGACGACCCCGCGGTGCTGATCCGCGGGGCCAAGAACGCGCCGCGCCCGGCCGGCGACGACACCGCCGGTCCGCCCCCGGGGGCGGACCTGGGCCGGCAGACCGACCCGACACCGGAGGGCAAGTTCTCCATCCCCACCCCCTACGGCGGTCCGACGCTGCCGATCGAGCCACCCGGCTGAGTGACCGCGACAAGGAGCGATGAGCGAAGATGCCAGTTATGACTGACGGAGAGTCCAGCGCCACCGAGGACGCCCTCGAGGATGCCGGCGAGGACGCCCTCGACGATGCCCTCGACGATGCCCTCGACGATGCCGGCGAAGAGCCCGAGACCCCGCCGCGTTCCCGCAACGTCCGGCGGCTGGCCGCGGCGGCCCTCGCGGCCGGACTGCTGGCCGCGCTGGGCGTGCTGGGCTGGCAGGTCCTCAGCGAGCAGCGCCTCAACCGCGCCGCCGCGGAGGCCCAGCGCACCGCCGTCGACTACGCCCAGGTGCTCACCAGCATCGACTCCGACAAGGTCGACGAGAACTTCCGCCAGGTCCTCGACGGGGCCACCGGTGAGTTCAAGGACATGTACTCCGCCTCCAGCGGGGAACTCCGCCAGCTGCTGATCGACAACAAGGCGACCGCCCGCGGGGTGGTCATCGACTCGGCGGTGCAGTCCATCTCGACGGACAGAGCGGTGGTGCTGCTCTTCGTCGACCAGTCGGTGTCCAACACCAAGCTGCCCGACCCCCGCATCGACCGCAGCCGGATGAAGATGACCTTGGAGAAGGTCGACGGGCGCTGGCGGGCAAGCAAAGTCGAGCTCCCCTAACGGCATGGCACGCATGACCTCTGGGCCGGTGCGCGGCGTCGCGCTCGCCGCGGTGGTGATCTCCGCGGCGGGCGTCGTCGCGGCATCGGTGGTCGCGCCGACCGCCGCCGCCTCGGCCGTCGCGTTCTGCGACCGCATCGGCGGGCAGTGGGACGGCCGCTACTGCAGCGCGGCGGTGGTCTCCGACCGCAAGGCGGTGCGCGAGATCAACATCGTGGTCCCGGCTGAGATCGACGACCCGCTGATGGGCGGGGTGCTCAGCGAGTACCTCAGTGCGCTGATGACCAACTGGCGTGACGTCGGGCAGCGGATGGCCGCCGACAGCTGGGGCAACGCCAACCTGCAGGTCTTCTCCCACGGCAGCCTGCGCAGCCTGGTGTTCCACGAGGACTACCACGCCGACGGGACGGCCATCAACGACGCCTACCGCACGTTCACCTTCGACCTGGCCGCCGGGCGCCAGGTGCAACTGGCCGACCTGCTCAACCCCGGCACCCCGCTGACCGCGATCCCACCGCTGGCCGCGCCGTTCATCCAGGCCGCGCTGGACGCCGCGCCTCCCCCGCACCCGCCCAACACCTATCCCTTCGTCGCCGATCGCTGGACGCCGGACAACGTGTACTCCGGCGGTTACCGAGCGTGGGCGCTGGACGCCGGGTCGCTGATCCTCTATCTGCCCGACTATCCCGTCGGCCGGGACAGCCCCGTCGACTTCAACCCGTCGGCGCTGCAGTGGTCGATGAACGGCGGGATGGTGCAGCCCCGCATTCCGCTCAGCGCGCTGGCGCCGATCCTGCGCGCGGGGATCTGAGTTCAGCGCGCGGCGGGTATCGCAACCGGCGCCGGCGGGCGTTGCGGCGGCTTCGCGGTGCGCACCAGACTCCAGCCGACCAGGGTGCCCAGCGCGATCGAGAGGATCGCCGCACCGGCCACACCCATCCCGGCGGTGTTGGCGTAATCCCCGGCGGCCTTCTCGCTGACCGACATGAACGTCAGCTGGCCGGGGACCAGCGACCAGAACGCCGCCAGCGCGAGCACCGCGGCCGGCGGGGCACCCCTGACCCGGGAGATCAGCATCGCGAACGGAATCGCCACCATCGCCGCGATGAATCCGGAGTGGGCGTTGTTGACCACCAGCCCGGCCGCGCTCTGGGTCAGCATCCCCACCGCGATAACCAGCAGCAGCCACAGCAGCGAGCCGCGCGGGGCGCACAGATAGAAGTAGAGCCCCGCGGCGATCACCACGATCGAGACGTACAGCGACCAGGAACCCATCATCGCCGACGGCGACTGTTCGGGCACCTCTCCGGCGATGCGCACCCCGAGCACCACGCCGTAGACCAGCAGGGCCAACTGGGCCAGTCCCCACACCGTCCGGCTGGCACCCGACACGATCCGCCCGCCGGCGAGTTCGATCGCACCGACCACCAGCGCCATACCGGGCAGCGTGGCGACCAGCGCGGGGCTGATCACCCGCAGCAGGCCGTCGTGCGCGACGTCGGCGACGAACCAGGTCGCCAGCAGGGTGACCGCCAGCGCTGACAGCGTCGGCAGGATCGGCGCCAGATTCGGCAGCGGACGACTGATCAGCACGATCAGACCCACCACCAGACCCAGCAGGAAGTGCGCGGGCACCGAGTTCCAGGACGGCTCGATGACCATGCCGAACCCCACCGTGGTCACCGCGTAGCCCAGCGTGGAAACCACCGGCCCGAACCGCGGCGGCTTCGTCCGCGCGGCGCGCACCGCGGCCACCGCGTCGCGCGGCGCGATCGCGCCCGCCGTTGCGCGGTTGGCGACCTCATCGACGTCCGCGGCGATGTCGAACAGGCTCGACGGCTGCGTCGAACCCTCCATCTGGTGGACGACTGAGCCGACCTGAACGAACAGCATCGTCGGCAGCACGGCCACCTGCACCGGCGCAGTCGTGTAGCGCGCGGCGATGACGAGCAACCGCTGCTCGACCACCTGCACGGGCAGCGACACCTCGACCAGCGCGGCACCGATCTCGCGCAGCATCAGCGCCACGTCGGCCGGGTCGTAGTGGTCCGGCGGGGCCAGCGCCGGCGGCGGGCTCTTCCGGAACGCGGCGGTGATCCGGGTGCGAAGAGAGTTCATGCCGCCCATGATGGCCGACCGCCGCGTCGGGCGGTAGCGTCACGGTGGTGAACAAAGCCCTGCTGCCCCTCGGTATCGTGCTCGCTCTGTTCGGTGGGCTGTTCACCCTGCAGGGGTTCGGGGCGGTGCAGGGCAGTCCGATGAGCAACACCACGACGTGGTCGGTGCTCGGACCGATCATTGCGCTGACCGGTCTGGTGCTGGTGTTCGTCAGCCGGCGAGGTGGTCGATGACCGTGTCGAACGCGTTGAGGACGAACTGGTCGGTGTCGGGATCGGAGGACACCGGCTGGGAGGACTGTTTGACGATCGCGACCCCGCGGGCGCGATCGACGTAGATCCACTGGCCGTGGATTCCGATCGCGCTGATCGCCTCGCGGCCCGGGGTGTGGCGGATCCACCACTGCGCGCGGTAGCTCCAGTCCCCGCCGGACCACGCCCCGACCGCGTCGGGACCGCGGGCGAACGTCTCCCGGCTCGCGCCGGCCTGCAGGGTCGCGATGATCTCCGGTGAGACGATCTGCGCACCGTTGGCCGCACCGTCGTTGAGCAGCATCATCGCGAAGCGCGCGAGGTCGCGCGGAGCGGCGTTCAGACCGCCGCCGGCCACCAGCGTGCCGCAGCGGTCCAGCAGGACGTAGGTCTCCGCCTCGGTGCCCAGCGGCGACCACAGCAGCTCGGACATGGTGTCCTGGAACGACTTTCCGGTGGCCCGGTTGGTGACCCAGTTGACGACGTCGGTCTTGGGCGTCTGGTAGTGGAAGATCTCACCGTGCTCGTAGGCGGGGTCTTTGGTCAGTGAGGTCAGGAACTCATACAGGCTTCCCGGCGCCGGACCGGGCGGCGCCTCGATCCACCCGAGCGCCTGTCCGTAGCGCGCGACACCCGACGCGGGATCGGCGTAGTCCTCGCTGAAGTCCATCGAGTTGACCATGTCCAGCACCTGACCGAGGCTGGCCCCCGCGAACGCCGACGCGGCCGACAGTTCCGGAACCAGGTCGGTGACCGGTGCGGCTTCGTCGAGCAGGCCGCGCTCGGCGGCCATCAGCGCGAACAATCCGGCGAAGGATTTGGTGACCGACATCATCTGGTGCGGCGCGGTGGGGTGCATGCCGTTGGCGTAGTGCTCGTAGACCACCCGCCGCGGGGTGACCACCAGCAGCGAGTCGGTCCAGGTCTGGCGCAGGAAGGTCGGGAAATCCGCGGCGGTGCCGTCGGCGCGGTGAACGGTCAGCGAGTCGATTCCGGCGTCGATCCCGACGTCCAACGCCGCCGCCACCTCGCCGGTACGAACCGGTGCGGACGGGAACACAGTGCGCATGTGCTGGTAGGCCCAGCGGTTGTAGGGCGGTCTCATCAGCGCGTTGGACCGGTCCACCCGCTTGTCCGGCGGCGGCGGGAAACCCCGCATCAGCCCCAGTTCGTCGGCGCCGGCGTAGGGATCCTCGACCGCGGACACCGGTCAGCTGCTGGAGAAGATGCAGAACCCGGTCACCGGTGCCGCCCCGCCGCAGCCGGTGACCGCCGCCGCGAAGCCCTGCAGGAACACCACCAGTTGGAAGACCAGGATCACCGCCGCGAAACCGGAGGTGGCCGCGATCGGTCTGCCGACCGCATTGATGATTCCGTTGATCAGATCGCCGCTGATGGCCTGCTGGATGCCGTCGATGAAGAGGTTGAGCGCGTAACCCGGAAGGGAGATCAGCAGGGCGTTGGTGAAGTCGGCCAAGGGCAGCAGGGTGGCGTACAGCGCCGAGGCGGCCAGCGCGATCCGGCCGGTGACCTGAGAGATCACGTCCTGCACGGTGTCGATGATGTCGTTCACCGTCACCGGTGCCAGGGGCTGGGTCATGAGCTGGTTCACCGTCGCCGCCACGCCCGTCACCACGCCGGACACCGTGTTGCCGATCGCGGTCCCGATCGCGGCGACCTCGCGCCAGACCGAGCCGCCGGGCAGGAAGTTCGCGACGAAATCGGTGACTCCCTGCTGAACGCCCGCGATCAGCTTGCCGAGCACCTCCAGCGGGTCCACCTGCGGGAACAGCCCGAACTCGAGGAGCACGTTGGCCGGCGGCTGGTCGGCCTCGGTGCCGAACCCGTGCGCCCAGTCCGCGTAGCCGAGGTCGACGATCACCTTCAGCGCGGGCTGGATCAGGTCCGCCAGCGGCTCGCCGATCATCGGCAGCGCGCGCAGCGGAGTCAACAGCGGCAGATCCGGGGTCGGGATGAAGTAGTACTCCTGCTTCGTTTCGGTGCCCGGCGTTGTCGGCAGGCGCTTGCAGATCGATGACGGGTCCTTGCAGGCGACCCCCGGACCCAGGGTGGCGAGCAGCGGATCGATCTCGCCGTAGACGGTCGGGAAGTACCCGTTCGGATATCCCAGCGATGTCGACCCCAGGGCACCGAGGTACTGGGTGTGCACCAGGACGATGCCCAGCGCCGCATTCAGCGAGGACAGGAAGTTCAGCGGATAGCGCGGAAAGTCGGCGAACCCGTCGTACTCCAGGCTGTAGTTGATCGTTTTCCCGGCCCAGGTTTCCTCCGGGGTGGCCCCGTAGAGCACCAGACCGGGGGCGGGGACGGTGAAGTCGGCGAACCGCGAGTACCAACCCCCGTTGGGGTTCATCTCCTGGCCCACCGTCACGAACGTGACCAGATCGGCTCTCTCTGCGAAGCCGGGGATCGGATACTGGTCCGGCTTGGGCGGCGCCGGCGGGGGGCACGCTGGGCTGGAGTCCCTGCACCCTCTGTTGAGCTCATAGATCTGCAGCAGCGAGCTGATGATCGCGCTCTGCGAGTAGCCGAAGTAGGTGAGCGGCGCGTCCTGCGGCAGCACCGTCAGTGTTTCCTTGAGGTTGATCTTGACCTCTTCGAGGCCCAACTGCACGGAGGGATCGATCGGCAGGTCCTTGACCGCGGTGATCGGGTAGGCACCCTCGGCGCTCTGGATCACCTGGGTGGTGAAGACCGTGCCCACAGGACTGTTGGGCTGCACGTACCAGGCCATCGTGACATCGGTCTCCGGTATCGGCACCCCGCTCGCGCCCAGCAGGTAGGCGCACGCCGTGGTCTCACTCGAGCAGGGGCTCGGGGTGATGATCGGGATCGGGGGGATCGCCTGCGCGGCCCGCGGCGACGCGGGCGGCGTGACCGCGGCGGCCGCCTCGGGGGCGGGCGCGGGATCGCGCGGTTCGGCCGCCGCGCGGGACCGCAACGCCTCGCGACCGGCGGACTTCGCGGTGGCACTCGTCGCCGACTCCGCCGCCTGCGGCGCTTTGCGGGCCCGGGTCGCCGAGTCCTTGGCGCGCCGCGCCGGGGCAGCCTGAGCGTGGCTGCCGGCCGATCCCAGCGAATCAGCCGGCGCGTCGCCGGGGGTGTCCGCCGCCGCGATACCGCAGCCTACGACCAGCGCCGCAGCGCCCAGGCCGAGGGCTGCCGCGAGCCCCCCGACACGGCCGATGTACTGAGAAGCGCCCATAGTCAAGAGTCCCTCCACGTGATCCCGTCGGCCCCTGCCTGGAGCGTAACGACCCCGGTGTCGGCGTTTCAGCAAAACGAGCGGATCGCTGACGCGGGCCGGTTATGACGCCGCGTTGAGATCACGCAGCGGCAGGTCGAGCCGGATGTCGGAGATGTCGATCACCCCGATCGCGGAGCTGGCGAACATCGAGGAGTAACCGACGATCTGCAGGGTCAGCGAATCACCGGGCCCCACGGTGTAGGCGATGTCCTGCATCGGGATGCTCACCGCGTTGGTCTGCCCGTCGAGGGTGACCGGGACCGCGCTGACCATGTTGCCCACCACCAGCCCGGTGGTGTTGTCGATCAACTGGGCCGAGACCGCCTTGCCGTTGCCGATGCCCCGGTAGGTGAAGCTCAGTTGCGGCGCGCCGACGATCTGGCTGCCCACCGGCGGTGTGACCGCGACGTTGAGCGCGTTGGTGGCCGGGGTGGGGAACGTCCCGTTGTAAGGGAAGGTCCGCATCGGCGCGGGCAGGGTGTCGGGACCTTGCAGCGGCCCCGAGCCCCCGATCACCGGGATGATCGGCAGCATCCCGCCCGCTCCGTTGGCGCTGTAGGGCACGGGCTGATTGAACCCGTCCTGGAACGGCAGCAGATCGGCGCTGTAGTACTCGCCGTTCTGGTCGTACCACTGGAACCTCGGGATGTCGGCGGCCGGATCACCGGTGCGGGCGACGTAGGTGTCCAGCCAGGCGACGGTGTCGCTGTAGATGCGCGCCGCCTGGGCCGGGTTGATCGGCGTGCGGCAGATGCCGTGCAGACCGCAGAACCAGGACATCTTGACCTCGGTGTTGAACGGGTTGGCGGTGATGGTCTCCGCGTTGGTGACCGCCTGCTCCAGCGGGAACAGCCCGTCCACACTGCTCTGGAAGATCAGGGTCGGTACGGAGAGTTGGTTGAGCAGGCTCGTCGAGCCGCTGCTGCCCAGCACCGCCTGCGAGGTCGGCCCGATCTCGCCGAACAGCAGTCCGGTCAGCCCCGCGACGTAGATCTGGGTGTTGATCCGCGCGCCGGTGGCCACCAGGCCGATCCCGATCGTCGTCAGCCACGCCGACTTGACGATGTCGGTCGGATACAGCGCGGCCAGCAGCGAATTCCACGAAATGCTCGGCACGATCGCTTCGATGCGCGGATCGGTGGACGCGGTCACCCACTGGATGCCCCCGCCGTAGGAACCACCCATCATGCCGACCCTCGGATCGTCCGGCTTGTCGAGGAGGACCAGGGGGTTCTGCGCCGACCAGGACAGGATCGCCGAGGCGTCGCGGCCCTCGTAGAACGGGTTGTCCAACTCGAAGATGCCGCCGGAGGCGTGCTCGCCGCGCGGATCCCAGGTGATGACGTTGTAGTCGGCGGTGCGCAGCACGTACAGGGGTGGGTAGTAGGAGGCCGAACCCGGCGTCAGCGGCTTGGGGTACGGGTCCGTCGCTCCCGGCAGTGGCAACCCGGGTCCGTTGAGCACCAGTGGCGCGGTTTCGCCGGCCTGGATCTCGGACGCCGGGAAGAAGTTGGTGCTGATCCTCACCCCGTCGAACGAGGTCACCTTGTAGGTGAACGCCACCGGGGTGGTGCCCGGCGCCAGGGCATCGAGGTTGACGGGCACCTCGGCGAGCACCGAGGCGCCGATGAACGGCGCCAGCAGCGAACCCAGCACCGGCGTCTGCTGCAGCAGGCTGATCACCGGTTCGGCCAGCAGCCCGACCAGTGGCAGCCCGGTGAGGAACTCGTCGAAGGCGGTGACCTCGGTGACCCGCACCTGGAAGGTCTGCGAACCCTTGTCGACACCGGTGTCCAGATCCCAGGTCAGGTACGGCAGGATCGAGAAGTCCTGCGGTCCGGCAGAGGTGTCGGCCTCGGCGAAGGTGAGTTTGCCGATGTCGTTCTCGCGGACGTCGCGGTCGGTGCTGGTGTACTCGTACTTCAGGCACGAGCTTTTCTGCGTGCTCGAGCACGAGGTGTCCCCGTAGCGCGCACTGGTCGCGTTCAGTGTCCCTTCCACGACCCCGTCGACGAACGCCACCGTCGGGGCCACCGTGATGCCGTCGGTCACGCCCTGGCCGGCCACCACCGCCGCACGGGGTATTGAGGTGCGCTGCTGCGTGGGGACGCCCTGCCGGGCCGGCGCCGCATGCGAGGCCGCGCGCGCCACCGCAGTGCTGCGGGCCCTGGCCCGATCGGCCGTGACCGACCCGGCCCGCTGCGCCCGCGCGGGACCCGCCGCGCCCGTGTCGGACGCCGGACCCGCCGACGGCGCATCAGGCGCATCCGCAGACGCCGTCGCCGAGCCGCTGAAGAGCACGGCCGCACCGATCCCCGCACCCACCCCGAGCGCGACCGCCAATCCCCCGACCCGACCGACACACAACCCAGCACGCACTGGAACCTTCTCTCCGAGCCTCGGCGGCTCCGGAGCCGCCCGCCTAGCGGAGAATAACCCTCTGACGGTTTCCCGGTTAGCAAACGCACCATAATGGCCCTGTCGCAGTATTCGCCCAGTTCGCGGGGCTGACCCCGGGATCGTGGCGAACAAACTTCCAGGCAGCGGGGGCGTCCGCCCCTGCCGGGTCGCTGTGAGGTTGCTGGGGTCGGGTTGCAGATGACCGCCCCATCAGGCACACTGTTAGCAACGTCAAATGCCATGGCGGACAACATGTTTCAAACATTGCACGCGGGTTAACACAGTGTTACCGAGGGGACGGAGGTTTCGTCTGATGGCTGACTTTCCGGCACGGCAGGATCTCCACGGATTCGCCGTCGAACTACGCCAGCTCGCCTACACCATGCCGGCCGGTCACGAGGATCGACTGATCGCGCTCAGCGAGCGGATGATCCGCCACGCGGACCGGTCGGGCGCGGAGTCGCTGGGCGCCTGAGCCGCAGCTGCTCGCGGCTACCAGTTGATCCGCGACCAGCCCTCGGTCTCGACCTTCCATTCGGCCCAGTCGTTATCCGCGTAGTCGCCGGCGTAGGTGGTCTCCCATCCCTGCGGCTTGCCACCCTTCGCGGTGTTGTAGGACGGCGGGACCAAGAACCCGAAGCGTGCCGCAAGATCGAAGTCCCAGATCGACGTCGGTGAGTCGATAAACGCTGTTGCTGTAGCCCCTTGCGAGAGAGGCTCCGCCGAAATCACCACTTCGGGCGCTGCTGAATATCCCTTGCCAGGGTTGGTGATTTCGATACGAACGACCGTGTCCCCCATCTCGTCTTCCCCGCCCGGAGACGGGTAGGGCGCCAGAATGGCGCGGCCAGTCGCGGCCACACCGCCATCGGCGAGGCCGCCCCTGAATTCCACGGTCGGCGGATTAGTGCTGTCGTAGCCGTAACCGCCGGAATCGACCCTGACGCTGCTCACCTTGCCCTGCCCCGGAATGACCTGGACCATTTGCCGCGATGTCGACGCAGACATGTACTGCGCATCGAGGCCCAGGAGCTGCCGGGGATCGATCGAAAAGGCTTTGAGTTCGTCGAGGAAGGTCACATCCAGCGGGATAAAGCCGGCCACGCCGACCCCGACGGGATCGTCAGGGTCGCCTATCGACACTATCCACGAGGCGAAACGCTTGGCTACCTCCAGGTAAACATCCGCTCCGGTTACAGCAACTGCCTTTTTGATTCGATCACCCGCCTCGATCAAACTGCGGGTGTCCCCGTTGAGTAAGTCGGTCGAGTAGACCTTGGTGTTCTCCAACTCCTTGCCGGCGGCAAGGAGTTTCACCTCGACCTGGGATCCGAGCGTTCCTACGACGCCACTGGGGGTGAAGTCACCCTCGAGCATGAGTGTGGCGACCAAGATCACGGGCAGGGCGAGAGGCGCCCCGACCGTTGCTTTCGCCGTTGCCCCCGGGAAGGGTCCGCCAGGGCCTTCGATCACCACTTTCGGCGTGTCGATGTATCCCGCACCGGGATCGGTGATTTCGATCCGGTCAACCCGATAAAGATCGTCTGCGAAGGGATCCGGGGACGGAGCAACTTCCAGCACGGCACGGCCGGTCGCGGCCCTACCACCTTCTTGGAGTCCGCCCTCAAACGTCACACTCGGCAAGTTCGAAGGCAGATACCCGTTACCGCCATCGGTCACATCCACGCTGACAACCGACATAGGGCCTGAGTACGACGCGCTCCACGCGTCCCAAGTCAGCGGCTTTAACTTGTCGCCGTAGTCGATCCAGATGTCACCGTCTTCGTTGGGGATCGGAACCTTGTTGCCGACGCTGAGCTGGCTGCCGATTTGGTTGGGGAACTTGTCCACTACCCATACGCGAGTACTGCCCGGCACGCCCAATGAGGTAGTCATAACCATGGTGAGCATGACGGGTTCATCGCCCACGACTTCGCCCGTTGTTTTGACGATTTCCAGCCAGTCCGAGGCGATCAGTCCGGGTTTGTTCGATGAGGAAACCGCATGCACCCCGACGGTGACCTCGGTGGGCGCGGCGAACGGATCGAGGATGTTCCAGCCGCCGTCGGCGACGGACACCGCGAACTCATCGGCCTGATCGCCAGCACCATCGCCGGGGGTGTAAACCCACGAACCGTCGGCATCGATGCGCACCGTCCCGAACTGCGGGGCCCGGCTGAGCGT
>VEQY01000109.1 GCA_018882965.1 Mycobacterium sp.
CAAGGCGACCACCTCGGCATGCGCGCCGCCCGCCGGTTCGGTCGCGCCCGCTCCGACGACCTGTCCGTCGACGCCGAGAACCACCGCCCCCACGGGGGGGTTCGGGTACGTGGCGCCCTTGACCCGCCACGACTGATCGATCGCCAGGCGCATCGCGGCGCCCAGATCAGTCAAGCCTGCCTCCGAGGGTGTCATACCTGCAGATGGCGTGAGGCCGCGCCGGCGCGGCGCCGCAGGGCCTCCACCGCAGCCATCGGGTCAGCCGCGCCGTAGACCGCCGATCCGGCCACGAAGCAGTCCACGCCCGCCTCGGCGGCCTGTTCGATCGTGTCGGCATTGATGCCGCCGTCGATCTCGACCAGGATCCTCAGCTCACCGGAGTCGACCAGTCGTCGGACCGTCGCCACCTTCGAGAGCACCTCGGGGATGAAGCTCTGTCCCCCGAAGCCCGGTTCGACGGACATCACCAGCAGGGTGTCGAAGTCCCGCAGAATCTCCAGATAGGGCTCGATCGGCGTGCCGGGTTTCACCGACAGGCCCGCCTTGGCCCCGGCGGCGCGGATAGCGCGGGCCACCGCCACCGGGTCATCGGCGGCTTCGGCATGGAAGGTCACGTTGTGCGATCCGGCTTCGGCGTAGCCGGGCGCCCAGCGATCGGGGTTGGTGATCATCAGATGACAGTCCAGGGGGATGTCGGTGGCCTTGAGCAGGCTCTCGACCACCGGCAGGCCCAGGGTCAGGTTGGGGACGAAGTGGGCGTCCATCACGTCGACGTGCAACCAGTCCGCGCCCACCACGGCCTCGGCTTCGGCTGCCAACCGGGCGAAGTCGGCCGACAGGATCGACGGGGCGATCATCGGCCGGGTCGGAGTTGCCATGACGGTCAGCTTAGGGGCCCGCCTCGGCGGACTTGCGCAACGCGGCGGCGAACATCGCATCAGTACCCTGTCGGTGCGGCCACAGCTGCACGAAGGGGCCCGCACCCAGCCGGTCCACCGGTTCGAACAACTCACGGGTGTCCAGCTCGGTCACCGGGTGCCTGCGCAGTCCGTCGGAGACCACGCCGACGGTCTCGGCCAGATGCGGCGAGCACGTCGCATAGACCACGACCCCGCCCGGGCGGACCAGCGTGACCGCGGCCGCCAGCAGTTCGCGCTGCAACTTGGCCAGGGCCGGGACATCAGCGGGGCCGCGACGCCACCGCGCCTCGGGTCGCCGCCGCAGGGCACCCAGGCCCGTGCACGGCGCGTCGACCAGCACCCGATCGAAACTGCCCGGCTCCAAACCTGATTCGCGGCCGTCGACCCGCACCACCTCCACCGGCAGGCCCGCGGTGTTCTGCTCGACCAGATCGGCGCGGCGGTGGTTCGGCTCGACGGCGGTGACCAGCGCCCCCCGCTGCGCGGCGATCGCACCGATCAGCGCCGTCTTCCCGCCGGGTCCCGCGCACAGATCGAGCCATCGGCGGTCATCGGCTGATTCCGTCAGCCCGGCCTGCGTCAGCGCCCGCGCCACCAACTGGCTGCCCTCGTCCTGAACCAGCGCCTGGCCCTGGAGAATCGGCACGAGCCGGCCCGGATCCCCGCCACCGAGATACACCGCATACGGGGAGTAGCGACCGGCCGTGCCGTCGACCGCGGCGGCCAGTTCCGCCGCGGTGAGCACACCGGGTCGGGCGGCCAGATGGACCACCGGGCGGACGTTGTCTGCCGCGAGGGCGGCATCGAGTTCACCGGCGTCCGCACCCAGGGCATCGGCGAATGCTTGAGCGATCCACCGCGGGTGGAAATGCACGAAGGCGGCATGCCCGACCGGATCGACATCGGCAGCCGGAGCGAGTTCGGCGATCCAGGAGCTCTCGTCACGGCCGGCGATGGTGCGGAGCACACCGTTGACGAATCCCGCACGGACCGAGTCGAATTCGACACCCGCCTGTTCGACCGTCGTGGTCACCGCCGCATGCTGGGCGACATTGGTGCGCAACAGCTGGTAGGCGCCCAGCCGCAGCAGGTCGAGCAGGATCGGATCGATCCGGTCGATGCCGCGTCCGGCCGCCGCCGCGATGACGGCGTCAAGCAGCCCCCGGCTGCGGCAGGTGCCGTAGGCCAACTCGGTCGCGAACGCCGCGTCGCGCCCGGTGATGCCACGCTGGGCGAGGATGGCCGGAAGGGCGAGGTTGGCGTAGGCGTCTCTCGCCGAGACCGCGCGCAACACGTCGAAGGCCGCACGCCGGGCAGGGTCCAGTTGTTTGCGCCGCTGGCGGCGCGGCCCGCCGCTCACACCGCACGCACGCCGTCAGCCAGGCGGGCTCCGCGCGCCCAATCCGCGGCCGGCATGGGTCTGCGGCCCGGCGGCTGAACGGTCCCGAGCAGCACCGGCTCCGAGGCGGTGCCCACCCGGACCTCGGTACGACCAAGCTCAAGCACCCCGGGCGCGAGCGGGTCCCGCGTGCCGTGCGGATCGACGGTGACCGGCCCGAGCTTGATGCGCTGATCTGTGATCAGCGTCCAGGCTCCCGGAGACGGCGTCATCGCCCGGATCCGGCGCTCGACGACGTGCGCGGGCAGGTCCCAGCGGACCCGCGCCTGTTCGACGGAGATCTTCGGGGCCGTGCTCACCCCGTCCCCGGACTGCGGCACGGGGGCGAGCGTGCCGTCCGCGATGCCGTCCAGCGTGGTCTCCAGCAGCACCGCGCCCGAGACGGCCAGCCGGTCCAGCAGCTCCCCGGCGGTGTCGGTGGGCCTGATCGGCTCGGTGATCACCCCGTAGACGGGCCCGGCGTCGAGTTCGGGCACGATCTGGAAGGTCGTAGCCCCGGTCACGGTGTCCCCCGCGGCGATCGCGGCCTGCACCGGCGCGGCTCCGCGCCACGCGGGGAGCACGGAGAAATGCAAGTTCACCCATCCGAGGTCGGGCACTGCCAGCAGTTCTGCGCCGAGCAGCGCGCCGAAGGCCACCACCGCGCAGCACTCCGGCGCCAGCGCCGCGAGTTCGGCGACGAACTCCGCCGAATTGGGCTTCGGGGGCCGCAGCACCGGAATCCCGGCGTCGACTGCCAGTGCCGCCACCGGCGAGGGCACCGGCTTGCCTCTTCCGCGACCCGAGACTGCGTCCGGACGGGTAAGCACCGCGACCACCTCGTGGCGCGAGGCGATCAGCCTCCGCAGTGACGGCACGGCAGGCTCGGGGGTGCCGGCGAAAACGATCCGCATACGGGTGCTTCGCGCTACTGCGGCAGTTGGTAGAACTCGCGCTCTCCCACTCCGGCCAGCCCGGCGACGAACATCCACGGGATGGTCGTGCGCAGCCGGTTCACCGTCGCGGCCGCGTCGTTGTAGTACTGCCGCGCGAAGGCGAGCTTGTCCTCGGTGTCGGCGAGGTTCTGCTGCAGGTTGAGGAAGTTGTTCGACGAGTTCAGTTGCGGGTAGGTCTGGCCCAGCGCGAGCACCTGACCGACCGCGGTATCGAACTCCCTCTCCGCCGAACTGCGCTGGGCGACCGACGTCCCGGCGGTAGCCGCGGTCAGGGCGACCTGGGCGTCGGTGATACGGCCCAGGACCGCCTTCTCGTGAGTGGCGTAGCCCTGCACGGCGCCGACCAGACCGGGGATCAGCGCAGCCCGCCGCGTGAGTTGGACGTCGATCCCACCGAGCGCTTCATCGACGCGGACGTCGGCGGCGCGAAGTTTGTTGTAGCCGGCCACGAACCCCGCGAGGACCGCAAGCGCGATCACCAAGACGAGCACGAGCACGAAGGTCACCATGAACCGCCACCG
>VEQY01000066.1 GCA_018882965.1 Mycobacterium sp.
GCCAGCAGCCCGCCGTAGGCGCGCTTGCCGACCGGGCCGTTGGACGGGCCGGTGTAGTGGTCCGCGCCGGCGGCGGCCAGGTCCAACAGCTCGGTGATCACGCGCCCAGCCATTCAGCGGGCACCGCGTCGTTGTCCGCCCCCAGCGCCGGCGCCGCGCCGGCGCGGGCGTGCACGCCGTCGACCGACATCGGCAGGCCCGGCGCCGGGTAGGTGCCGATCCGCGGCTGGTGCAGCGGCGCGAACAGCGGGTTGTCGCGCACCCGCGGGCCGGCGGCCACCTCGGCGAAACCCCGGTAGCGCTCCCAGAGCACCGAACTCGCCGCCAGCGCGACGCTGACCTCATCGGCGGTGTGGACCCGGAACCAGTCGGCGAACAACCCGCCGAGGGCCTCGCGGTGGCCGAAGCGCTGGCCCTCGTCGGCGAAGTCCGCGCCCAGCGTCTCGGCCAGGGCGGCCACCGCCGCGGTGGTGCCGGTGAGTTCGGTCAGATCCCGGAAGTGCCGCGCGGTGAGCGCCACCACCATGAAGCTCACCCCGTCGCTGGAGGTGAAGTCGCGGCCGTACTGCCCGAAGATCGCGTTGCCCAACCGCGCGCGCTCGGTGCCGTTGACCATCACCTCGGTCAGGAACCCGAGGTTGGCCGCCGTCGCCAGGGCGACGTCGTCCAACGGCAGCCGGATGTGGCTGCCCTGCCCGGTCGCGTCGCGCCGGCGCAGCGCGGCGAGGATCGCCAGCGCGGCGTAGAGACCGCAGGAGACGTCCCAGGCCGGCAGCACGTGGTTGACCGGGCCGTCCAGATCCGGCGGACCGGTCACCATCGGGAAACCGGTGGCGGCGTTGACGGTGTAGTCGACCCCGGTGGTGCCGTCGGCGCGGCCGAGCACCTCCAGGTGGATCAGGTCCGGGCGCAGGACGCTGAGCGTCTGGGCCGAATGCCATTGCCGCCCAGTGACATTGGTGATCAGCACACCGGCCGTGGTGATCAGGCGCTGCACCAGGTGCTGGCCGTCGGCCGATCCCAGGTCGACCTCCATCGACCGTTTGCCCCGGTTCAGCCCGGCCCAGTAGATACTCTCGCCGGCGTCGGTGACCGGCCAGCGGTGGTAGTCCGCCGCGCCGCCGACCGGGTCGACGCGCACCACCTCCGCGCCGAGTTGGGCCAGCGTCATCCCGGCCAGCGGCACCGCGACGAAGCTGGAGATCTCGACGATGCGAACCCCGGCCAGCGGCGGCGGCGCGGAATTCACCCGATGAGTATGGCGGGTGCACCCGCGGAGTTCAGGGACTCCTGGACCGAGAACGGGATGCCCAGGCAGAACATGAAGAACAGCAGCAGGAACCAGCTGACGGCCTGCCAGATCGGCCACACCCCGCCGGCCCGCCACACCCGGTAGGTCTGCACCAGGCCGCCGAGGCCGCCGACGCACAGGATGCCCGGAACCAGGACCGCGGCCAGCAGCGACTGCCAGACCGCGGTCGCCGCGAAGGCCAGGCCCGCGAGCGCCACGACGCTGAGCACGTAGGTGATCGCGGCCCGGGTCGTCCGCGGGTCGTGCCAGCGTTTCTCGACGTCGTTGACGTTCGCCTGGTTGGTCATGGTCTCTGGTTAGTCATGGTCTCGTTCTCAGCGTACGGGCGCCGGCCGCGGACCCAGAGTTACAGTCGATCATGGGCAATCAACCGGGAAACATGCTGCTGTGCCCCAAATGCGCTGGTGTGATGAACACCTACGAGCGCAACGGGGTGCACCTCGAACAGTGCGACAGCTGCCGGGGGATCTTCCTGGACTTCGGCGAGCTTGAGGCGCTGACCCAGATGGAGAGCCGGTTCGTCGCCGCTCCCCCGCCCCAGCAGCAGCCGGGCTACGGCCCGGCGTGGGGCAACCACGGCAACCACCGCTACCGCAAGGGCGGCTTCGGGCGGCTGTTCTTCTCCAGCTAGGCCACCATCCGCGCGCACGCGGCCAGCAGCTCGTCCTGGGACTCGTCGGCGTCACGATGGGCCCCGACCGCGGCGACGTAGACCACCTCCGCCCGCGCGAGCGGATCGAGCACCGGCCACGGGTCACCGCCGGACGGCAGCGCGGGCCCGCGCCCGGCGCGGTAGCCGTCCAGAAAGCTCTGCCAGTCGGCGTCGGGGATCAGCCCGGCCGCCCACAGCCCGGCCGGGCGGGCCAGATCCCAGGCGGGGTCACCCAGGCCGAGGTCGTCGATGTCGATCAGCTGCCACGGGCCGTCGGGGCGCCGGCCCAGCTGACCGAGGTGGAAATCGCCGTGCGCCAGCGCGATCGGCCGACCCGGCGGCGCGGCGTCCCAGGCCGGCGGGGGCAACGTCGCCGCGGCGCGATGGATCACCGCGGGCGCGTCCGCGGGCAGTCGCTGCAGCGCCGCGCGCAGCCGCTCGACGCCGCGGTGGGCGGGGACCGCCGGCCAGTCCGGGCCGACCGCCACCCGGTGCAGGATCGCCAGCAGAGCGCCCGCCTCGGCCCAGGGCAGCGGCGACCCGTCGCGGGAGACCGTGATGACCCGCGGCCAGCGGGTGCGCCACCGCTGCCCGGGGGCGGCCTCGGGAACGGTGTCCAGCGGCGCGAGCAGCGGGCCGTCGTCGACGCCGAGTCGCGCGGCGATCTGCAGCCGCACGGCCAGCGCCGCCGGGTCGGTGCCGGGACTGTGCAGCTTGGTCACCACGTCTCCGTCGACGGTGATGTCGGCCGACGGCGTCACGCGCTGCCGGCCGACTCGCCGAGTCGGCGGGCCAGGCCGGTCGCTCGGACGGCCCGGCGGGCGATCGCCGCCCGCATCTGGTCGGCGGTGCCGATCAGCCGCACCTTCTCCCGGGCCCGGGTGACCGCGGTGTAGAGCAGCTCACGGGTCAGCAGCCGGGAGTCGGTCGGCGGCAGCAGCACGGTGACCTCGGTGGCCTGGCTGCCCTGACTCTTGTGGATGGTCATCGCGTGCATGGTGTCGATGTCGGCCAGTCGGCTGGTGGCGAACTCCACCGGCCCGCCCGCGCACGACATCACCGCGCGCAGCGCGCCGTCGCGCAGCACCGTCACCCCGGTGTCGCCGTTGAGCAGTTTGAGTCCGTAGTCGTTGGCGGTCACCAGCAGGGGCCGCCCGATGTACCAGGCCGCCCACAGCGGGGTGTCGGTCTGCTCGGACAGCCAGCGTTCGATCTGGCGGTTCCAGAACTGCACGCCGAAGGGGCCGCGCCGGTGCGCGCACAGCAGCCGGTGATCGTCCAGGGCCCGCAGGGCGGCCGCCGAGTCACCCAGCAGTGCGGCGTTGCGCAGCGCAAGTGCATGGGGCACAACGATTCTGCGGAGATACTCGGTAGGCGCCTCGGTGTCGACCCACTCGATATGCTCTCCCCCGGCGGCCAGCGCCTCCACCGCGAGGTCCCCGTCTCCGGATTTGATCGCCAGCGCCAGCGCGCCGATCGACTCCCCGAACCGGTGCGAGGTGACCAGTTCGGCGATCGGGCTCTCCGGCCGGGTGCGCAGACCCTCGACGAGGTCGGCCAGCACCGCGCCGGCCTCCACCGACGCCAACTGGTCGGGGTCGCCCACCAGCAACAGCCGCGAGTCCGGCCGGACCGCTTCGAGCAGTCGGGCCATCATCGACAGCGACACCATCGAGGTCTCGTCGACGACGATCACGTCGTGCGGCAGCCGGTTGTCGCGGTCGTGGCGGAACCGCGAGGACGTGTCGGGCCGGCTGCCCAGCAGCCGGTGCAGGGTGGTGGCGGCCAGCGGCGGCAGCCGGTCGCGGTCGGCCGACGAGAGCGCGTCGACTTCGAGCTGCACCGCCTCCAGCAGCCGCGCGGCGGCCTTCCCGGTCGGCGCGGCCAACGCGATGCGCAGTGTCCGACCGCCCGGGCCCCCGTCGAGTTCGGCTTGCTCGGCCAGCAGCGCGAGCAGCCGGGCGACGGTGGTGGTCTTGCCGGTGCCCGGTCCGCCGGTGAGCACGGTCAGCGCGCGGTTCAGCGCCACCTCGGCCGCGGCGCGCTGCTCGGCGTAGCCGTCGGGGAAGAGCCGGGTGATGTCGGGCGGGGTTCCGGATCGCGTCGCGGCGGCCAGTGCGGTGATGTCGGTGGCGACGCGGCACTCCTCGATCCAGTAGCGGTCCAGATAGAGCAGCCCGGCGTCGAGGTGCAGCACCGGCGGTTCGGCCAGCATCCCGCTGGCCTCGACCGCGGCCAGCCACTCGCCGGGTGCGGGCCACGGCAACTCCGGCGCGCCGGTCTGCTGCTGGATCGCCGCGAGGTCCACGCACACCGACCCGCCGCGCAGCGCGCGCACCACGAACGCCACCGCCAGCGCGACCCGCTCGTCGGGTTCGTCGGCCAACTCGGTCAGCCGGCTGGCCACCAGCACGTCGGCGGACTCCAGCGTGCCGGCGTCGTTGAAGACGCGCAGCAGCCCGTCCGCCGCGGTGCTGCGGCGCCAGTCGGTCGGGTCGAGGGTCGTCTCGGTGGTGACGGTCACGCCGCGGCCCGCCGTCCGTCCAAGAGATCCGAGAGCGCGCCGACCAATTCCGCCGACGGCCGCCAGCTGAACACCCCGGCCGGGTGTCCGTCGGTGACCGGGGTGTCCGGGCCGCACATCCCGCGCACGAACAGGTAGAGCACACCGCCGAGGTGGCGCTGCGGGTCGTACCCGGGCTGGCGCCAGCGCAGGAACCGGTGCAGCACAACGCTGTACAGCAGCGCCTGCAGCGGGTAGTCGGAGTGCATCATCGCCTCGGCCAGCCGCGGTGCGGCGTAGTCGGCCGCGCTCAGTGGCCGGTTCGGCTCGCCGAGCCAGTTGGTCTTGTAGTCGACCACCAGGTAGCGGTAACCCCCGCCGGCATCCGGTATCCGCAGCACCGCGTCCAGCGAACCGCTGAGGTAGCCGCGCAGCGGCTGGCCGCCCAGCGCGGCGTCGGTCAGCCGATCGGTATAGGACGCCAGCGGATCGTCGGCCGGGAGGTGGCGGGCGAGGAGTTCGCCGACGTCGGCGAGCCGCAGGTCCGGGGCGGCGCCGCGGACGTCACCGCCGGCCAGCGGGAACTCGAAGTCCATCTCGCACAACCGATCCCCCAGCGCGATCTGACGAAGCGTCAGGCCGTCGGCGAGCGGCCCCAGCGGGGTGTCGTGCATCGGGATCAGTGCCGCGGCCAGTTCGGTCGCGGGCACGTCCACCGGCCACCACACCGAATGCTGGGCGATCTGGGTCTGCAACTCCGCGGCGAGATCGGCCGCCAGCGGGTCGGCGTGCTGCAGCACCGCGTGCACCAGGGTGCCGAACTTCGCGCCGGTGGGCAGATCACCCATGGGCGAGAGCACCTGAGCGGCATCGGCCGGCGTCGCCAGCGCGATCTCGGCGACCTCGTCGTCGAGTTCGACGGTTTCCGGCTCGCTGTTCACCCCGACGGTCTCCTGCGCCGCGCGCACCAGGCCGGAGTATGAGGTGCGCCGCCACGCGGTGTCGATGCCGCGGTGGAAGTGGCGGACCGCCAAGTCGTCAGGCAGCGCTGCGGGCGCGAGATCGACCCGTTCGGCGATCTCCGACTCCTCGATCACCAGCGCGCCGAGGGTCTCCCACCGCCGCAGGATGTCGCGCGCATCCGCATCCTCGATGCGACCCGGCTCGCATCGCCCGGGCACGTCGGCGTCACCTGGGCCGCGCCCGCGCAACAACCGGGACAGCCCACCGTTCGGCTCGTCCCACGACGGCGCCCACCACGCGACCACCTGGGACTGGGCCCGGGTGAGTCCCACGTAACACAGCCGGAGTTCCTCGGCCAGCGCCTCGTCTTCGCTGCTCCGCCGCGCGGTCGTCAGTTCCGGACTCTTCATGCCGCCGATGTGCAAGCAGCGCTGCTCGCCGTCGTGGTACCCGACGAGATGATCCTTCTCGCGCAGGTGGCGGTTGAATGCGAAGGGCAGGTAGACGATCGGGAACTGCAGTCCCTTGCTGCCCCAGAGCGTCATCACCTGAACGGCTTCGGCTTCGCTGTCAAGGCGGCGGTTGCGTTCCTTGACCCGATTGCCTTCCTCGCGCTGGGTCCGCAGCCAGTCCCGCAATGCGGGAAGGGTGTAGTGCTCTCGCTGGGCGGTCTGGTGCAGCACCTCGGTCACATGAGCCAGATCGGTCATGTTCCGTTCACCGCCGGCCCAGGAGAGCACTTCCCGGCCCATCCCGGCCAACTGGGCGGCTTCGAAGACGGCCGCAGGGCCGGCTTCCCGGGCGTGGTCGGCCCACTGCCGCAGGGTGTCGGCCACCCGGTCGGTCAGTGCGTCCCCACCCGCTGCCAGATCGTCGGCCGTCTTGCGAAAGAACATCGTCGCCGCCGCCGCCCGCACCATTGCGGGCCGGTGCGGTTGGTCGATGGCCTCCAACAGGCACAGCCAGTCGTCTCCCGCCGGGGAGGTCAACACGTCGGAATCGCCGCCGTAGACGGCGGGAACACCCGCGGCGATCAGCGCCCGGAAACACTCGCGGGCACCGCTGTGCGGGGTGATGACGGCGATGTCACGCGCTTTCAGAGGCCGGCCGTCGTAGCTGGCACCGCTGGCCAGCAGCACCCGGATGTCGGCGGCGAGGTCGGCGGCGATGTGTTCGCGGAAGAGGTCCATGTTCACGGTTTCGGTGCCGCTCCGACCGAAGCGCTCGCGTGACACCACCCGCAGCCGGATCGGGTCGTTGTGCGGCGCGCCCGACAGTCGGTGCCCATGGTGCGACGCCTCGACGTCGCGAACCACGATCTCGGGGTCGCCGAGTTCGGCACCGCTGATCAGTGTTTGCAACCGGTCTACCAGGACCGAGTCGCTGCGCCAGTTCACGCCGAGGGTGCGCCGGTCCGCCGCCGACCGGGCGGCCTGCAGGTAGGCGACGATGTCCCCGCCGCGAAAGGCGTAGATGGCCTGCTTTGGGTCGCCGATAAGGATCAGCGTGGAGTGGTCGCGGAACGCCCGGTCGATCACCTGCCACTGCACCGGGTCGGTGTCCTGAAATTCGTCGACCATGACCACCGACCAACGGTGGCGCATGCGGGCGGCGGCCGGAGAGTCCGGCTCGGCCAACGCGGTGGCGAGGCGACTCAGCAGGTCGTCGTATCCGAGCACTCCCCGCATCCGCTTGCGGCGGTCCAGTTCGGCGACGAAATCTCTCGCGAAGGACAGCCGAACGGCGGGTTCGGTGTCGGAGTGGCACGTCGTCGGACGCAGTTCGATGCCGGGCTGATCGGCGATCTTCAGGCACATCTCCAACGCGTCCTCGCGGGTGAGCGTCGGTTTCACCGGGGAATCCGCGAAGTGCCTCAAATACAGGTCGTCGACGATCTCGGCGACCAGGTCCGCCAGACTCTCCACCAACTCCACGCCCGAGTCGTCGTCCCCGGCCACACCCAGCGATTTCAGGACGTGGTTGCAGAACTGATGGATCGTCGCGATGGTCGCGGCATCGAATCCGGCCAATGCGTCCCGGAGCCGTTCCTTACGCGCGGCCAACTCCGCGGGGTCGGCCGAGACGAGATACTGCAGCAGTTGATTCGTTCCGGCCTTCTCGGGTTCGTCGAGCGCGGCAAGCGCCTCCTGCAACGCTTCGCGGATCCGCTCCCGCAGTTCCTGGGTCGCCGAGCGGCTGAAGGTGATCAGCAACATCTCCTGCAGCGGCGCAACACCCTCGGCGACATAACGGGTGACCAACCCGGCCAACGTGAAGGTCTTGCCGGTGCCGGCGCTGGCTTCGAGGACCGTGGTGGACTTCGGCAGTGGCAGCGCACCGCACAATTCGAAACGCTCCATCAGCCGGACCTCTCTTCGGACGTCAAGAGGGGGAACCACAACCGCGCCGCCAGGCAGCCGAACCGGGTGTCCTCCCCGTCGATCTCTTCACCGTGTTGCGGCGGGCCGAACAGGACGCTGAGGTCTGCTGCCTTGCCCCAGATGCGCTCGACGGCCGCATCCTCACGGTCGTAGCGCCACTTCTTCCGGGCGTCGCGCTCCGGGTCGGGTGGAAACCGCTTGTTGTAGCTGCCGGAGGCCAGCTGAAACCGCGCGGCGGCCCATGCGAAGGACGTCTTGACCGGCAGCGGCAGCGGTTCGCGGCGTCCGGCGTCGTACATCGCGATCAACTCGGTGAGGATTTCCCGCGGATCCTGGTGGGGGCGGCGCAGGTACCGCTGCGCGGGAGCTCCGTCTTTACCCCCCTGACCGATGCACACCGCAGACCAGTCCCGGTCCGGCCGCGCCGCCGTCAGCGCGAGCAACCCGATCCAGGCGGCGAGCAGATGCGGGCCATCGAGCCGGGAGAATGTCAGCGACACCAGGCGGCCCGCATAAAGCTGCGACACCGTTCCGTTGAGCCTTCGGCCGTTTCCGAGATCGACGTCGACGTCGTGGGCCTCCGGTTCGCCGACCCGCACGCGCGCCGCGGCGGCGGCGAGTCCTACGGCCTCGTCGCGTACCTCGTTCACGGTGTGGCAGCCGAGCCAGCCCGGCGGCAGCAGACCCCGGCGCCATTCGGCCTGACGGGCCTGCTGCGGATCCATACCGGCAACGATGTCGCTGAGGACGCGAGAGCCGACGACCCACCGCTCCAGCGGGGGAATCTCCACCGGCATCGCATCGGCCACGCCCTTGAATTCGCGGGGCAGCGCGAACTGGAGTTCGGTGAAGAATCCGCGGATCGGGTTGCGGTAGAAGGTGAGCAGGTCGGCCAGGGAGACGTCGGCGCCGATGGGAGCGGGCAGGGGGTCGGCGAAGAAGGCGGGCTGCACCGGGCGTTCGGACCCCATCGCCAGCGCGGCGGACAGCGCCGTCGGGTCGAAGGAGAACGGTTTGCCGGCGACACCGAGTTTTCCGGGCGTCACGTTCCTGATGTCGAACGGCTGCAGCGGGTGGCGGGTGACGATCTGATCGCGGGCCTTGTCGGGCGTGGTGGAGTCGAGGGCGTCGAGCAACTCCATCAGCGGCACCGCCGGCGGGCGATCCTGGCCGGAGTGCTCGTTGGCGCCGGTGTAGGTGATGACCAGCTTCTCGGTGGCCGCACAGACGGCGTCCAGCAGCAGTTGGCGGTCCTCGGAACGGACATCACGCTCACCGGTCATCGGTTGCCGGGCCAGCACGTCATCGCCGTCCACCGCACCGCTCCGCGGAAAGACCGTGTCGTCCAGCCCGACCAGGCAGACCACCCGGTGCGGCACCGAGCGCATCGGCACCATGGTGCATACGGTCAGGGTGCCGGTGCGGAAGTTGGCGCGCGTCGGGCGACCGGCGAGCTGACCGTGCAGCAGCGCGCGAACGTCCGACAGCCGAAGTTCGGTGGCGGCTCGGGCTTCGGCGCGGGCGAGAATGCCGTTGAACTCACGCCGCAACTGGCTGACCTGCCACGCGTCAGAGTCGCCGACGCGGGCCAGCATGGTGACGCCGTCGGACAGCGCGGCGAGCCACTCGCCCAGCGGCCGCACTCCGCTCAACGCGTCGACCACCTGTTGCAGCCGCCCGACGAACTCGGCGAGCCGGCCGGCGAGTTCGACGCTGTTGCTGCCCACATCGTCGAGCGGCAGCGTGGTGCCGATCCAGGCCTGTGAGTCGTCGGACATCGCCACCCCGGACAGGATCCGGTCCAGGCCGAACCGCCAGGTGTTGTGCACGAAGTCCACGCCGTAGGGCTCGCGGTGGGCCCGATCGAAACCCCAGCGGATGTTCGCCTCACGGACCCAGTCGGTGATGTCCTCCAGGTCGTCGTCGCTGAAGGCGAAGCGCGCGCGCACGGGCTCCGCGCAGGCGAGGTTGAGCACCTCGCTGGCGGTGACGCGGCTGCCGGCCAGGGTGAGCAGCTGGGAGGCGACCGCCAGCAGCGGGTTGGTCTGGATCAGGGACCGGTCGGCCAGCTTGACCCGCAGCCGGTGCGCGGGATGCGCGTCGCGCACGACCTCCCCGAGGCCGAAGTCCGCCGCGATCAGCGGGGCGTAGGTCTCGATGTCGGGGCACATGACGAGGATGTCGCGGGGCTCCAGTGTCTCGTCGTCGGCGAGCAGGCCGAGCAGCACCTCGCGCAGCACGTCGACCTGCCGGGCCGGGCCGTGACAGGCGTGCACCTGCACCGAGCGGTCACCGGGCTGCAGCGAACGGCCCTGCGGCCGAACCTGATTGGCGGCGATGTCGGACTGCAGCCAGCCCAGCAGGGTGTCCGGGCGGTCATCCGCCACCAGGAAATCGTCGTCGGCGACGGTGGGCAGCGCGCGCTGCAGTTCGCGGAGATCGCGGCCCAGGGTGGCGAGCAGAGGGTGATCGACGCGGCGGTGGCTGTCGTCGTCGCGACGGGGCACCGCGGTGCGAAGGCCGTCCAGCGCGGCCCACAGCGCGGCACTCGGGTGCGGCAGCCACAGGTGCACGTCGTGGTGTTCGGCCAGCGCATCCAGCAGTTCGATGTCGGTGACCGCGAGCCTGGTGTGGCCGAACAGCGAGACCCGCCCGGGCAGATCGGCCCCCGATTCACGAAGCCGCGCCAGGGTCGTGGCGTGCCGCACGTGCGGGGGGTCGATCCCCATGACCTCGACCAGCCGGCGCCACAGCTGCGGCTGCCAGGCCAGGTCGTCGTCCAGACCGGCTTCGGGGTTGTCGCGATCATCGAGCCAGCCGATCAGCAGCGCCGGGCGCTGCCGGGCGTAGGAGGCGAACAGCCCGGCCAGCCGGCGGCTCACCCCGTAGCGGCGGCCCTGGCGCAGTTCCCGCTCGACGTCATCGGTCTCGAAGAAACCCAGGTGCGCGGCCAGCGTGCGGCACCACGGTTGCCCGAGGCTGGCGTCGATGACCTCCAGCAGCGGCCAGGTCATGGCCTCCGGCGACCACGGGTCCTCGTCGCGGGTGCCGGTGATCTCACTGATCAGGGAGGCCGGAGAACGGAAGACGACACCCGCGCACACCCCGTCGGCGCCCGCGCCGGCGCCGAGGCGGTGCGAGAGCCGCTGGGACAGCCAGCGCTCCACCCCGCGGGCGGGCACGACCACAAGGTCTTCGGCGAACGGGTCCGGGGGCGGGCTGGCCAGCAGTTCCCCCAGCCCGTCCGCGAGGATGTCGGTGCGTTCCGCGCGGTGGATGTGCAGGCCCATTGCCGACCAACCTAACCCCCACCACCGACAATCACCTCCGGCCCGCTCACCAGCCCAGGGCTGCCCCGTCCAGGCGGCTGTCCACCCCGGCTTCCAGGCAGGGTCCGACGCCGTCGCCGCCCCGGTGAATCCGCACCATCTGGGCGGCGCCCTTGAAGTCGTACGGGTTGCCCATCCGGTGACCGCGGGCCGTCAGCTGGTGGCCGACCTCGGCCGGCAAGCCCGGGTCGAGTTGCACCTCGCCGGTGGTCATCACGACCCGGAAGCGCGGGGCGTCCACCGCCTGCTGCGGGTTCATGCCGAGGTCGAGTGCGTTGACCAACGCCTGCATCTGGCCCTGCGGATGGTTGTTCAGCCCGATGCAGCCCAGCACGTACTCCGGCGCGCCGTCGCGCAGCACCATGCCGGGCAGGATGGTGTGGCGTGGGCGGCGACCGGGTGCGAGCACGTTGGGATGGCCTGGCACGGTGGAGAACTGGCTGGCCCGGTTGTTGAGGATCACCCCGGTGTCACCGGCGAGCAGACCCGAGCCGAACACTCCGCAGATGCTCATCATCAGCGACACCGCGTTGCCGTCGGCGTCGATCGCGCACAGGTAGGTGGTGTCGCTGGTGTTGCCGCCGTCGCAGTGCACCGGCGCCGACGCCGAGTCGGTGATGCGGGCTCGCAACGCGCGAAGCCCGCTGTCAGACAACGCTTCCCGCACCGCCTCGGTGTCCACCGACGCCGGGTCGCCGACCTTGGTGATGGCGAACTCGAAGCCCAGGCGCACCGCCTCGATCTGGTGGTGCACCCGCTGCGGCTGCGGCATGGCCGCCAGGTCGAATCCCTCCAGCAGGCCCAGGGCGATCAGCGCGACGATGCTCTGCGAGTTGGGCGGCAGTCCCAGCACCTGGTGCCCGCGGTAGTCGACCGAGAGCGGTTCGACCCACTGCGACTCGTGCGCACCGACCTCGTCCAGCGTCGTCGGCACGCCCCCGGCGGTCAGGGTGGCGGCGATGGCCTCCGCGACGGGCCCGGTGTAGAAGGCGTCCCGGCCGCCGTCGGCGACGAGCTCCAGGGTGTCGGCCAGCCGGGGGAAGCGCATCAGTTGCCCGGGCCGCGGCGGGTGTCCGCCGGGCAGCAGGATCTGCTGCAGGTCGGCAGAGGCGTAGTGCGGCAGGGCCGGCGCGGCCAGCGCCCAGAACCCGGCGATCGACTCTCCGACCGGATAGCCCTCGCGGGCCGCGCGGATCGCCGGCTCCCACAGCTGCGTCAGCGGCCGGGTGCCGAAGCGCTCCAGCAGACGACACCAGCCGTCCACCGCCCCGGGAATCGTCACCGACGCGGCCCCGGTCGTCGGCATCATCGTCGCCGTCGGATCCAGCGCGACGCCCGAGGGTGCCGGGCCACTTCCGTTGAGCCCGAACACTTTCCGGTTCTTCGCCGACCAGAACAGGATCATCGTGTCCCCGCCCAGGCCGCTCATCATCGGCTCGGCGACCGCCGTCATGCCCGCCATCGCCACCGTCGCGTCGACCGCGTTGCCGCCGTCCCGCAGTACCCGCAGCCCGACTTCGGTGACCGGCGGCGAACTCGACGACACCACGCAGTGCCGGGTGATGACGGGGGAGCGCCGGGCCACAAACCCGGTCGCGTTACCGGTCACGAACGCGCAGGACCACCTTGCCCCGCGCGGTGCGGTTCTCCAGCGAGGCGACGGCCTCGGCGGCGCGCTCCAGGGGGTAGACCTCGGGCGCGGGCGGCGCCAGCCGGCCGGATTCCAGCAGCCCGGCCAGGCCCTGCCACTGCTCGCGCAGCGACCCGGGGTGGCGCAGCGTCCACGCCCCCCAACCGACGCCGACGACGTCGATGTTGTTGAGCAGCAGCCGGTTGACCTTCACTGTCGGGATCTCCCCGCCGGTGAAGCCCACCACCAGCAGCCGGCCGGCCGGGGCCAGCGAGCGCAGCGAGTCGGTGAACCGGTCCCCGCCGACCGGATCCATCACGACGTCCACTCCCCTGCCGCCGGTCAGTTCGGCCACCGCGTCCTTGAATCCCTCGGCGAGCACCACGTCGGTGGCGCCCGCGGCGCGCGCGACCTCGGCCTTGTCCTCGGTGCTGACGACCGCGATCACCCGCGAGGCACCCAGCGCGGGCGCCAGTCGCAGCGTCGAGGTCCCGATCCCGCCCGCGGCGCCGTGCACCAGGACGGTCTCCCCCTCGGCGAGCCGGCCGCGCACGGTGAGCGCGAAGTAGACGGTGAGGTCGTTGAACAGCAGCCCGGCGCCGGCTTCGAAGCTGACGCCGTCGGGCAGCGGGAACACCCGGTCGGCGCCGAGCACCGCGGTGTCGGCCATCGCCCCGCCGATCATGGTCAGCCCGGCCACCCGGTCGCCGGGCACGACACCGGCGCCCTCGGGAGCCGAGCGCACCACCCCGGCCAGCTCCGCGCCGAGGGTGAACGGCAGTTCCGGCCGGTACTGGTAGAGCCCCCGGGTCAACAGCGCGTCGGGGAACGCCACGCCCGCGGCGTGCACATCGACGACGACGCCGCCGTCGGCGGCGGGTTCGTCGACCTCGGCCAGCTGCAGCGACTCGGGCCCGCCCAGGGTGGTGACCCGGACCGCGCGCATCAGGGGTACTCGATGGCCAGCAGCTTGACCTTCAACTCGCCCCGCGGGGTCTGATAGGTGACCGAATCGCCGGCCTTGCGGCCGAACAGGGCCAGCCCCAGCGGGCTGTCGGAGGTCAGCGTGGTGTCCTCCGCCCCGGCCGGGGTCTCCTCGATGAAGTTCACCACCCGCATGCGCACGGCCTTCTTGTCGTCCGGGAAGCGCAGCGTGACCTCGGTGCCGTTGGGCAGCTGTCCGGCAGCGGTGGCGTTGCCGCCGGCCAGCAGCCAGGTGAGCCTGCCGATCTGCTCGTCGAGACCGGCGAGGTCCTCGGCGCGCTGCAGGGCCTCGGCGGCGTCGCCGCGGTCGCCGACGGCTTCGGCATCACCCTGGACCTCGGCATGCAGTTGGTCGCGCCGGCGGCGCAGATCGGCCAGTTCGGCCTCCAGGCGCTGGCGTTCCTTTTCGGCGAAGTCGTCGGCTGCCTTGTCCCCAGTCATGACCGACAAGTTACCGCCGCCGTCAAGCGCCCGTCGTGCGCGGTATCTTCGCGAGATGGCGTCCGCACCGCGCGACCACGGCGATCCCGGCGACGCCCCCACCATGGCGCCGCCGCTGACCGACGTCGCCGACGGCACCCGGCCGTCGGCGGCCGAGGAGGCGCGCACCATCGCCGCGTCCACCAACACCGCCACCCTGGCCAGCCTGACCTCCGACGGGGACCCGTGGGCGTCCTACGTCGCCTACGGACTGCTCGGCGGGTCGCCGGTGCTGTGCGTCTCGCACCTCGCCGAGCACGGCCGCAACCTGGCCGCCGATCCGCGGGCGAGTGTGTCCATCGTCGCGCCGAGCACCGAGACCGACCCGTTGGCCAGCGGCCGGGTGACCCTGGCCGGGGTGGCCGAACGGCCCGAGGGCGCGGAGTTCGACGCCGCCCGCGACGCGCATCTCGCGGCGATCCCGGCGGCGAAGTACTACGTCGACTACAGCGACTTCACGCTGTGGGTGCTGCGGGTGACGCGGGTGCGCTGGGTGGGCGGCTACGGGCGGATGGACTCCGCCAGCGCCGCCGACTACGCCGCCGCCGAGCCCGACCCGATCCGTCCGTACGCGGCCGGGGCGGTCGAGCACCTCAACGCCGACCACGCCCCCGCGCTGATCGAGATGGCCCGTGCGCTCGGCGGCTTCCCCGACGCCGAGATCGCCGAGTGCACCGGCGTGGACCGCTACGGACTGGACCTCAAAGTCGACACCCCGCGCGGGCCGGCCTACACCCGGGTCGGGTTCGGTGGCGCGCTCAGTTCGTTCGGCCAACTGCGGGCGGCCGCAGCTGATCTTGTGCACCGAGCACGCGCCGCAGGAAATCCACCTGGTCGGCCTTGACCCGGGGGTCGTGGTAGATCGCGAAGTGACCGTACGGGTAGCGGCGCAACTCGCCGCGCGGTGCGTCGCGGGCCGCCCTGATGCTCGACGGCGCCGGGGTGGTGGTGTCGGCGTCGCACACGCAGAACAGCACCGGCACGCGCACACGGGAGGCCAGCCGCACCGGCCGGTAGAACGGCAGATCGAGCATCAGCCGGGCGGCGATCTCGTTGCGCCACAGCGAGTTCGGACCGCGCAGCGACTCGAAGCCGGTGAGTACGTCCGGCTCGGTCAGCGCGGCGAAGGCACCGGGCCGGCCGACCACCGGCATCAACTTCGGTGGGCGGCCCAGTAGCGCGCCGACCCGGTCGCGCACGCCGGTCGCCACGGCGCGCGCCACGTTGCGCAGCGGCATGCGCCGGATCGCCGGCAGGCTGTCGGTGTAGGGCGCCTGGGCGATCACCGCGGCGATCCGCGGGTCGCCCGCCGCCACCGCCAGCACGTGACCGCCGCTGAACGAAGATCCCCACAGCGCGATGCGCTCCGGGTCGATGCCCTCGGCCCGGCGGGCCCAGGCGATCGCCGCGCGGTAGTCGTCCTGCTGGCGGCCGATGTCCAGCAGTTGGCGGGGCTGCCCGGAGGACGCCCCGAAGTGGCGGTAGTCGAACAGCAGCACCGCGAACCCGGCGGCGCAGAAGGCCTCGGCGTAGTCGGCAAGCCCGTCGTCGCGGGTGGCCGAAAAGCCGTGCGCCATCACCACGCACGGTCGCGCCGCCCCGGACGGCGACGCCGGCCGGTAGAGATAGGCGGCGAGCTGCTCCCCGTGCGAGGGGATGCGGACCTCGACGCGCTCCGCGGTCATAGTCACCAAACTAGTACGCTCGGCGCATGACCGGGACCGGCGAGCGACAGAACCTGGTGCAGTTCGGCGAGGAGCAGGGCTGGCGATGCCACGGCCATGAGCGTGCCGACGTCTACCTGCGCGGCACCGTACGGATCCGCGTCATCTGGCAGGGCGACGAGAAGATCAGCGGGGCGTCGCTTTTCCACGACG
>VEQY01000067.1 GCA_018882965.1 Mycobacterium sp.
GCCGCTCCGAGGGTGCTCGGCCCCTCCCGGGCGGGCATGCTGACGCGGTCGGAATCCGGGGTGATCGCCGCGCGGCTAGCCTCGGGGAGAAGCGGTCCCAGCGCATCGGCTACGGCGTAGACGTCCGCCGGGTCGCGGGGCACGATCTCACAGAAGGTTCCGCCGGTGCGTTCCTTGAGGTCGTCGGCAGTACCCTGCGCGACGATCGTGCCGTGATCGATGACGATGATCCGATCGCTGAGCGCGTCGGCCTCCTCAAGATATTGGGTCGTCAGCAACGTTGCGATACCGGCGTCCTTGAAGGTCGTGACCAATTCCCAGATCGCCTGGCGGCTGCGGGGGTCAAGCCCCGTAGTCGGCTCATCGAGAAAGACGACCTCGGGCCGAATCACGAGGCCGCAGGCGATGTCCACACGCCTGCGCATACCACCCGAATAGGTGCCGACCCGCCGGTTGGCAGCGTGCTCAAGGTCGAAATCGCGCAGCAGGTCGTGGGCACGCGCTTGGGCTTGGGTCTTTTTAAGCCCCTGCAGCCGGCCGAACATCACCAGGTTCTCGTAGCCGGTCAGGACCTCGTCGAGGGCGACGTGCTGGCCGGTGAGCATGATCGACCGGCGCACCATCGCCGGTTGGGTGACGACGTCGTGGCCCGCGACGCGAGCGTGGCCGCGATCCGGCTTGGTGAGCGTGGACAGAATCTCCACGGTGGTTGTCTTGCCGGCGCCGTTGGGACCGAGCAGCGCGACGACCTCACCACGGCCCACCTCGAAGGAAACGTCGCGCAGTGCGGTCACCGCACCGAAGGACTTGCCGATGCCCACTACCTCGACACCGACGCCCATGGTCTTGAGAGCAGACATGCCGCCTACTCGTCGTCGTCGAAAACGGCCGCCGACAGGTCCACCAGAGCGAGTGCCTCATCCTCGGCCTCGCTGTCCTCGCTGTCGCCCTCTTCGAGGGCGTCACCGATCAGCGCGTGCAGGGCGGCGGGGAATTGCCCTGCGAGCGCTTCGACTGCGGCGCTGCCGATCCGCCTGCGGTCATACCACCAGTCGACGTGCAGGATGCCGGCGAGCCGGTATGACCGAATCTCCAGCGGATGGCCCAGCCCCGGCAGGGTTTCTCGCACAGTGAGACCGGCGTCGCTGTCGAACTGGACGGGCGCGTCATTCTCCTGCCATTCGGGGATCATCCCGAGGTAGGTGAACAGGACTCCGGGCGTGGGCGCAGCACTGAGCAGTTCGGCGGTCGGAGCGTGCAGATACCGCAACAGCCCGTAGCCGATACCGTGGTGCGGCACGGCCTTGACGGTTCGACTCACCTCGGTAAGCAGGTCACCGGCGCCCGTGACAGCCGGCCCCGTGCAGGGTAGGGCAACCGGGTAGATCGTGGAGAACCAGCCGATGGTCCGGCGGAGATCGACCTCGGGACGAAGGACGGATCGTCCGTTGCCGACCAGATCGACCGCCACCACGCCCTCCCCGAGGGTCGCCGCCAGGGAACGCGCCAGCGCCGCCAGCAGGATCTCCTCGGTCGAGACTCCCAGCACCCGACGGGCGGTGTCGATCTGCGAGGTCAGCTCAGCATCCAGTGCGCTCGCGAGTCTGGTCAGATCGTCGGCGGCGGGCGGAGTGTCGGCCCCGGCTGCCGTGTCGGCGCTGACCAGACTCAGCGTCGCCGAGGCCGCAGCGTCGATCCAGTAGCCGCGACGATCGAGAACCGCCGGGTGAGAGGCGAGTGCGGCCGCGCGCCGCGACCACTCCCGCCACGGGGCCGTGGTCGGCTCCAAGGCGATCTCGGCACCGTCGAGGCGCTGGCCGAACGCGGTCAGCAGGTCCGTCACCAGCACCTCACGTGTGGCGGCGTCGTCGACCAACCCGTGCACGGTGATGACCAGGAATCGTGAACGGCCATCGCCGTCGGCGACGACCGTGGCCGCCACCGGGTGACCGGAAACGGCCTCGCCCCTGAGCGAGTCGGCGACGATCCCCAGGAGAGCCTCGCGCTCCTGGGGTGTGCCTGGCTCGATCCCGGCCGGAAGCGCCCGCTCGGCGAGATCGGTGAACTCTGCGGGCTCGCTGATCTGCTGTTCCCACAGCCCGGCCCGCTCGACGACCCGCATGCGCAAGGCATCGTGGTGGTTGACCACAGCCGTCAGGACGGCACTGACGTCCTCCGCCGTGACCCCGGACCCAAGACGCAAGACCAGCGGTATGCGCCAGCGCTGCGGATCGGCCAAGCCCCGATCGAGGAATCGCAGGATGTTCGGGGGCAGCGGCGGACTGAACTCGTCGCTGTCCTGGTCGGTCAGACCTCCGGAAGCGTGCCGGGTCACGAGAGTGTCAGCCAGCGCCGAGAGGCTGTCGTGGTCGTAGAGGTCCTGCGGAGTCAGTTCCACACCCTCGTGGGCGGCCGTCATCGCAACGCCGATCGCGAGCAGCGAATCACCACCGAGGGAGAAGAAGTTGTCACCCGGTTTCACGGTCTCCACGCCGAGGCACTGCGACCAGATCCGCTGCAGCACAGTCTGCATTTGCGCGTGAGCGTCCGCCGGGGTTCCGGTCGTACCCTGTGCCTGCGGGCCGGGCCGGAACGCTGCTCCATTCCGGTCGGCACCGGAGCGGGAGAACGCAAAATCCGGATCGATCCAGTGCCGGTGGCGGGCGAAGGAATAGCCCGGAAGCGTCAGACGCCGCGGCTGCTCGCCGATGAGCTTCGTCCAGTCCACCTCGACACCCGCTGACCACAGTTGGCCCAGGGCGAGCAGAAAGGCATGCTGGTCATCGCGGCTCTGGACGGGGTGGCGCATCAACCGCACCGCCCGGTGAGTCTCGCCCCACTTCGGTGACCGCACGGCCGATCCGGTCAGGCTGCCTCCGGGACCGACTTCGACAAGAACGCGGTGTGAGTCCTCGAGCAGGTGCGCAACGTTGTCGGCGAAGCGCACTGCGGACCGGATGTGCTGTGCCCAGCGCGCCGGATCGGTGGCCTCGTCATCGGTCATCCACGTTCCGGTGATGTTGGACAGCATCGGTATACGCGGTGCGTTGAGCGTCAGGGTCGAGAGAAACTCGGCAAAGGGTGCCAGCACGGCATCCATCGAGCGGGAATGGAAAGCATGTGAGGTCCGGACGCGTCGAGCCAGGATGCCGGCAGTGGAGAGCCGGCCGGTGAAGTCACTGATGGCCTGCTCGGGGCCGGCCACGACGCAACTGCCCGACTCGTTGACGGCAGCGAGGTCCACATCCTCGGTCATGTGAGCCGCGATCTCCTCCGGGCTGGAGGCCACGGCCACCATCGCGCCGGACGGGGCTGCGTGCATCAGGCGTGCCCGCAGCGCCACGATCTTGATCGCGTCGTCGAACGCGAAGACCCCGGCCAGGGTGGCGGCCACGAGTTCGCCGATGCTGTGGCCGGCCAGCGCTCCCGGACGAACTCCGAAATACATGGTCAGCTGTGCCAGGGCGTATTCGACCGCGAACAGGGCGGGCTGGGCCAGGTCTGTGGACTGCAGTCGCGCGGTGTCGGACACCTCGGTACCGAACACCTCCGCTGTGAGATCGATACCGAGTTCCTGGGCGAACCCGGCAGCGCACCGGTCGAAGTGATCCCGGAAGACCGGCTCGGTGTCGTAGAGGCCGCGTGCCATGCCGACGTGCTGGGCGCCCTGACCGGGAAACACAAACGCCACCCGGTTGGCTTCGGGATCACACCCCTGCGGGCACTGTCCGGTAGTGACGTTCTCGTGCTCGTCGGCCGCGAGGATGGCGGGAGCGTCGGTTCCATCGGTGACCACCGCGGCCACGCGCATCTGGTGAGCCCGTCGGCCGGCGAGGGTGAAGGCGACATCGGGGAGCGAAAGATCACCACGTCCGGCGAGTCGGGAGAGTTCCGTCGCCAGTGAGATCCGGGCGTCCCGAAGGGATTCCGCGGTGCGGGCCGAGAGCAGCAGCACCTGAGGGCCCTTCGGGGAACTTGCGGGAAGCGGCTCAGGTGCCTCCTCGACGACGACGTGTGCGTTGGTGCCGCCCACCCCGAACGAGCTGACGCCTGCCCGGCGGGGTCCGTCGGACTCCCACTGCGTGTAGGTGTTCTGAACGACGAAGGGCGTCTTGGTGAGGTGTAACTCCGGATTCGGTGCCGTGTAGTGCACGGTCGGCGGTATCGCCTTGTTCTTCAGGCACAGGATCGTCTTGACCAGTCCGGCGACGCCCGAGGCAGCGTCGAGGTGACCGATGTTCGATTTCACCGAACCCAGCACGCACGGCCCGGACCGGTGACCCTCGGAGACTTCGAACGCCTGACGCAGGGCTTCGATTTCGATCGGATCACCCAGGGGCGTGCCGGTGCCGTGGGTCTCCACGAATCCGATGGTCGAGGAGTCCACTTCGGCGACCGCGTGGGCCTCGGCGATGACCTCCGCCTGACCCGCGACAGCGGGTGCGGCGTAGGTCATCTTCAGCGCACCGTCGTTGTTGATGGCCGATCCGCGGATGACCGCGTGGATGCGGTCACCGTCATCGAGGGCCGTCCGCAGGGGTTTGAGCACGAGCGCAGCCACCCCGCTACCGAAGATGGTTCCGTCCGCCTGGGCGTCGAACGGACGGCAGTGGCCCGACTTCGAGACCATCGCGCCGGGCTCGTAGGTGTAGCCGACCTGGTGCGGGATCCGGATCGCCGACGCTCCGGTCAGGGCGATGTCGCACTCCCCGGACAGCAGGCTCTGGCAGGCCAGATGGACGGCGACGAGCGACGATGAGCAGGCCGTCTGTACCGACAGGCTCGGTCCGCGCAGGTTCAGCTCGTGGGACACCCGGGTCGCCAGGTAGTCCTTGTCGTTGAGCAGCACCAAATTGAACATCTCGACGTTGATGCCCTCCCCGACGAGCGTTCGGGGATCGCGGTGCGACATCAGGTTGTCCATCAGGTAGCCGCTTGCGGTGCTGCTGGCGAAGACGCCGATCGCACCGTCGTAGTCGGCAGGGTCGTAGCCCGAGTCTTCCAGTGCGTGCCACGCGGTTTGCAGAAACAGTCGCTGCTGCGGGTCCATCATCTGCGCGGTGTACGGGGTGATGCCGAAGAATTCCGCGTCGAATTCATCGACGCCGTTGAGCAGTGCCGCGCGCCGCACGTAGGCGGGATCGGCCAGCGTCTTGGCGCTGACCCCCGCGGCCACGAGCGTCTCCTCGGACAGCGTCGCGACGGATTCCTCGCCGCGACTCAGGTTCTCCCAGAACTCGGTCACCGAGTCCGCGCCCGGAAAGCGGCCGGCCATCCCGATGACGGCGATCGCGTTGGCCGGCGATTCCGGCTCCGTGTTCGGAACGCTCATGGTCAAACCCCGCGTCCTCGCCGCGTACCGGCATGGGCACCGCGACGGGCCTCGGCGCGCTGCGCGGCCCGGGAGGCAAGGCTGGAACGCCGGGCGGTGGGCGCGTCGGTGGAATCGGGCAGGCCCAGTCGTTCCGCGAGGGCGTCGGTCAGCGACGACACCGTCGGATACTCGTAGATCAACGCCGCGGGCAGGGAAATCCCGAGACTGGCACTGAGCCTGCGCTGCAGGGTGACACTCATCAACGAATCCATACCGAGTTGGAAGAATCCCGCCGTCGGATCCAGGGCCTGGCCCTCAGCAAGACCGATCACCCCGGAGGCGAGCGACCCGATGTGTTCGGCCAGCAGATCGCGCCGGCGTTCGGCCGGTGACTCGCGCAGGGACCTGCAGAACTCGCTCTCACCGTGATCTTCATCCGCGTCTCGCAGCAACTCGTCGACGATCCGCAGGGATCCGCGGGTGCGGTATGCCGCGGCGAGCAGCGGCCAGTCCGCAGCGACGATCGCGGCTCGGATCGGCGCCCCGGGAGTCATGACCGCCGAC
The DNA here is from genome assembly GCA_018882965.1 of Mycobacterium sp. Taxonomy (GTDB): domain Bacteria; phylum Actinomycetota; class Actinomycetes; order Mycobacteriales; family Mycobacteriaceae; genus Mycobacterium. The sequence goes on from VEQY01000067.1 coordinate 5,879, forward strand.
AATGCGCTGATGGCCACCTCATCCGGCATGGGCTCGAGGCCCGCGTTGGACATCACCTCTCCGGCGTCGGACTGCATGTCGGCCAACGACTTCCAGAGGCCCCAGTTGACCACCGTGGCCGGCAACCCCAGACTGCGCCGGGCGTAAGCGAAGGTGTCCAGAAATGCGCTGGTCGCCGTGTAGTGGGCGAGCCAGCGCGATCCGAGCAGACCGGAGATCGAGGAGAACAGCACAAACTGACGGAGATCTTTCTTCAGCGACAGACTGTGCAGCACCCCCAACGCGTCCAGCTTGGGAGCGAACATGGCGTTCACGTCGGCGTCGGTCATGTCGGTCAGCGTGACCGGGCCACCGGAGAACGCAGCCAGATAGATTCCCTCGAGCTCGGGCAGGTCTGCACCGAAGCGGTCGAACAGGGCTGCCATCGCGGCGGCGTCAGTGACGTCGGCGGCAACCGTGATCACCCTGGTTCCAGACGACTCCAGTCGGCTGGCGAGATCATCGAGCACAGCACCGGGATTACGCGAAACCGCGACGATCACACCGGCGCCCATATCGGCAAGCTGCTGGATGAGATGTGGGCCGATGTGTCCGGTCGCTCCGATCACCAGCTGGGTTCGATCCGCGGCGACCGCCGCGCTCCCGGCGCCGAGCGCTGCGGGCTGCAACCGGGGCACGTGGCGGGTTCCGGCCCGGTAGACAACCTGGTCCTCGCCGTCCTCGGCACTCGCCTCGTTGCGGAGATGGCGCGCGGTGAGCACGGCGGGCATCGATTCGTCGACATCGATGACGCCTCCCCAGATCTCCGGGTGCTCGAGTGCCAGGGTCCGGCCCAGGCCCCAGAGCACGGCATGTGCGGGGTTCGCGCGGTCACCGGCTGCGATGGGCTGGGCGTTTCGGGTGACGAACATCAGTTTCGGTGGCACTGCCATACCGGCCAGTTCCACCGCGAGGCGTCGAGCGTCGTTGAACAGCTGGTAGGCCGCCGCGACGTCATCGGATGCGGAGACGCGCGGAGCGAAGACGACTCTGTCCGGCTGGTTGTCCGTTCGGGAGCCGAGTTCGGCTGCCAGGTCGTCGTCACCGAGCACGCGCCAGGATGCGACCGTGACGACGGGAGCCACGCCGCCGTCGGCCAGCGGGCGGGCCGGCCAGGTGACCTCGTAGGACCAGTCGGGCGGAACCGGGCTGTCCGCAGAAGCCGGCGACCGCCCCCCAACGGGGCGTTGCGCGCCGTTGACCCTCGGTGCGGAAGCGACGTCGATCCAATGCTTGGTGTGACGCCAGGGGGTCGGAGGGAGCACCGGATTCGGACCCGCCGGGTGTTCGCCGAGCGGCGGTCGGGTGGTGTGCGTCGCGTTGAGGTTCGTGTGGAACTCGACGGTGTCGTGGGCATCCCTCAGGAGTGTGCCGAGGCTGTGGTGATGCGCATTCCCCGACACCTCGAGGGTGTCTGAGATCGCCCGGGTGAGCAGCGGATGGGGGCTGATCTCGACGAACGTGCAGTGACTGGCACCGGCTTCGGCGACGGCGTCGGCGAAGCGGACCGGGTGACGCAGGTTTGCGACCCAGTAGTCGGCATCGAACTGCGGCGCGGCATCGGCACCCTCAACCGTGGAGATGAGGGGAATGACCGGGAACCCCGGCGTCAGGTCTGCCAATGCCTCCCGCAGTTCCGGCAGGATCGGATCCATCATCGCGTGGTGGGACGCGACGTCGACGTTGACTCTGCGGGCGAAGATATTCTGCTGACTGACCGCAGCGACGAGGGCATCCACGGCCTCGACCGGTCCGGTCACCACGGTCTGACGCGGCGATGCGTACACCGCGACGGAGACCTCCGGGAAGTCCTCGATCATCATCGCGGTAGCGGATGCGTCCAGTTCCAGCAGCGCTATCGCACCCGTTGCACCGAGCCGAGACATCAACTCCGATCGCCGGGCGATCACCCGGAACCCCTCTGCCGGACTGAGCGCCCCGGCGACCACGGCCGCGGTGATCTCGCCCATCGAGTGACCGATCACCGCGTCGGGTTCCACTCGGTAGGAGCGCCACAGCGCGGTCAGCGCCAGCTGGAAGCCGACCAGCACCGGCTGGATCCGGTCGATGCCGGTCAGCTCCTGCCCGGAGGCAAGGACGTCGTGCAGGGAGAACCCGACCTCGGCAACGAAGTCCGGCTCGAGTTCGGCGACCGCGGCGGCGAACGCGGGTTCGTCCTCGAGCAGCTGTCGGCCCATGCCCGCCCATTGCGAGCCCTGGCCGGAGTAGACGAAAACCGTTCCCGAACCGCACGGTCCCGGATGCGGGCCGACGACACCGGTCGCCGGCTCGCCGGACGCCAGCGCCCGCAGTCCGGCGACTGCCGTATCACGGTCGGCGGCGCAGACCGAGGCGAACGTCGTTTGATGCGTGCGGTGGTGGTTCAGCGTGTGCGCGACATCGGCGAGCGGGACGTCAGCACCGGCGCCGCTCAACCAGTCGGCCAGGTTTTCGGCCGCCGCCGCGAGGCGTTCCTCATTCTTGCCGCTCACCACCAGCGTGGTCACCGCGGGCTTGGCCATCGGCAGGTGCCTCGGAGCCTGTGGCGCCTGCTCCAGCACGACATGCGCGTTCGTACCGCCGAAACCGAACGACGACACACCCGCACACCTCGGCTGCCCGGTGGCCGGCCACCGGGTGACCTCGTCGACCACCTTCAAGCAAAGCTCGTCGAAGGGTATGTGCGGATTGGGGTTGTCGAAGTGCTGATTGGGCGGGATCTCACCGCGCTGGACCGCCAGCGCGGCTTTGATCAGCCCGACGATTCCCGCGGCGGCCTCAAGGTGACCCAGATTCGTCTTGGCGGCACCGACCAGCAGCGGGGCGTCCGGCTGGCGTCCCCGTCCGTACACGGCACCCAGGGCGCGGGCTTCGATGGGGTCGCCGAGCAGGGTCCCGGTGCCGTGCGTTTCGACGTAGTCGATCTGCGCCGGTTCGGCGTCCGCGTCCGCACAGGCGGCTCGGATCACGGCGGCCTGAGCGGCCGGGCTCGGCGCCATCAGGCCGTTGGACCGGCCATCTGAGTTGACCGCCGATCCGCGGACGACTGCCAGGACCCGATCACCGTCGCGCACGGCATCGGACAGTCTTTTGAGCACGACGACGCCGCAACCCTCGCCTCGAACGTATCCGTCGGCCGCGGCGTCGAACGCATGGCAGGCACCGGTGGGCGACATCGCCTGTGCCTGATCGAAGCTTCGCGTCACCACCGGGGAGAGCAGCAGGTTGACGCCACCGGCGAGGGCCAGATCGGATTGGCCGGCCCGCAGGCTCTGACAGGCCAGGTGAACCGCGACCAGCGAGGACGAGCAAGCGGTGTCGATCGTCAGCGACGGACCACGAAGGTCCAGAAAGTAGGAGAGCCGGTTGGCGATGATGCTCAGCGCACCGCCGGTTCCCGTCCACGCCTCAACCTGGCTGAGATCCCGCGAGGCCAGAAAGCCGTACTCACTCGCGCAGGCACCGACGAACACGCCGGTCTGCGAGCGCTGGAGCGAGTCGGCAGGAATCCCGGCGTGCTCGAGAGCTTCGACGGCCACCTCCAGCATGAGCCGCTGCTGCGGGTCGATGAAGTTGGCCTCCCGCGGGGTGATCCCGAAGAAATCCGCGTCGAAACCGGCGATGTCACCCAGGAACGAGCCCCAGCGCGTGGTCTCGGCCAGTGCCTGCGCGGTGTGCGGCGCACCGTCGTCGAACGCCTGCCACCGGTCCTCGGGCACGGTGGTGACCGCCGAACGACGCTCGGTCAGGAACTCCCACAGCGCGTCCGGTCCGTTGACGTCACCGGGTAACCGGCAGCCGACACCGATGATGGCGATCGATTCCGACGGCACCGCTGTGTGGCCCTCGACACTGCCCTCCGCCTCGGCTTCGGGGTTGATCAGGGCGCGCACGAGACTGTTGATCGTCGGGTTCTGCCAGATGTCGATCGGCGACACCGGACGGGCAAGCAGCTCCGTCAGTTCACCGGCGAGCACCACACCGTCGCGTGAACCGACTCCGAGTTCGTTGAAGGGCGTGTCCGCGTCGACGTGATCCGGGTTGCAGCCGATGGTGGTGACGAGATAGAAGATCAGCCAGTGGCGGAGGTCGGCCTCCTTGTCGCCGGCTGAGGTCATCCGGCGATGTCCATCCGCTCGAACTCACCCTGGCGGTAAAGCTGTCCGCAGGACGACCGGCGGATCTTGCCGCTCGTGGTGATCGGAATGGAACCCGGGGACACCAGCACCAGATCGTCGACACGGAGGTTGTGTGATTTCCACACCGCGTCGGCCACCTGGTGTTTGACCGAGGCGAGCTGAGGCGCGGGCTTGACCTCGACGATGGCCACCAGATTTTCCGAGGCGTCGTTCTCGACAGCGATCGCGGCGACCCGGCCACCGGTGATCTCGCGGATCGTGGCCTCGATGTCTTCGGGGTAGTGATTGCGCCCGTCGACGATCAGCAGGTCCTTGAGCCTGCCCATGATGAAGAGCTCACCGTCGGAGATCGTGCCCAGGTCGCCGGTGCGCAGCCACGGGCCGGCAGCGGTGTCCGGCGACGGGTTGTTGATCCGGGCGCGGAAAACCCGCGCGGTCAGTTCGGGCTTGCGCCAGTAGCCCAGGGCGATGTTGTCGCCTCGCGTCCAGATCTCGCCGACGGTTCCGGCGGGCTGCTCCAGGCCGGTCTCCGGGTCGACGATGCGGACCTCGTAGGCCTGCGGAGGGCCGTAGCTGACCAGTTCGGTCGCGCTCTCCTGCGGGGTGTCGCAGCGTTGTGCTGTACCACCGGCCAGCTGGGTCAGGTCGAAGCGCGCGGTGCGGACGGTGTCCGAGATCGGCGGCGAGGCGACGTACAGGGTCGCCTCGGCCAGCCCGTAGGAAGGCCGGATGACCTTCTCGGTGAGCCCGAACTTGGCGAAGCGGTCGATGAACCGCTTGACAGTCCCGTAGTGGACGCGTTCGGCCCCGCTCAGAATGCCGTGCACGCGGCTCAGGTCGAGACCCTCCATGTCGGCGTCGGTGGTACGGCGCGCGGCGAGCTCGAAGGCGAAGTTGGGCGCGCCGGTGAAGCACAGCGGGTGCTTGGCCATCAGCTGCATCCAGCTCGCCGGCTTGGACAGGAACGCCAACGGGCTGGTCAACACCGAGTCGCATCCGGTCACCAGCGGCGAACAGACACCCATGATCAGGCCGAGATCGTGGAAGAACGGCAGCCAGGACACCACGGAGGTCTCCTCGGGAACCCGGCCGCCGAATTCACCGAAGTAGTCGGTCACGATCTGCTCGACGTTGCGGGTGACGTTCTGGTGGGACACGATCACGCCCGCGGGCGTGCGGGTGGAACCCGAGGTGTACTGAAGGTAGGCAGGCCCCGGCCGCGAATAGTCGGTGGTGTCCCGTTCCCGGGTGGCGTCTGCGTCGAGGACGTCGACCTCGATGACCGTGGGGGCGGGCTGACCGCCGTGACTGACCGCGTACTTGTTGACGTCGCCGACATGGGCCGAGGTGGTCAGCAGCACGACGGGTGCGCTGTCCTCCAGAGCCGAGGCGACCCGCTGATCGTGCACGCCGAACATGGGCACCGAGAGCGGCACCGCGATGAAGCCGGCCTGCAGAGCGCCGAAGAAGGCGACGATGTAGTCCAGTCCCTGGGGGGCGAGGATGGCGGCGCGGTCACCGGTGGTTCCGGTCTTGCGCAACTCCTCAGCGAGGGCCAGCACCCGTCGGTACAGCTGGGACCAGGTCAGGGTCTCGGGGTGGCCGGTCCCGAAGACGGCGCCGTCCATGAAGGTGTAGGCCAGGACATCACCCTGGGTGCTGGCGCGCTGATGCAGCAGTGCGGGGAGTGACATCTCTGTGCTCGACATGGGGACCTCTTCGGCTCGGTTCATCCTGGTGCGGTCCCGAGGCGCGGCGCGCCCTGGATCGCGGGCCTGAGGCGCAGGTAGACGACGCACGTAGCCGCCGTGGTGACACGGCAGTTAAGAGGTAGTCGCGCCGATCCCCCGGTGTGCGCGTTTCAGGTCTCTCAGGATTTTATCAGTTGTTTGGGGTCTTGGCGAATGGCCGCCGACCCGACGACCACCAGTGTGCCCTGCGTCACACCACTTTGGGAAGTCGTTCCTGAACCCAGTGCGCCAGGGCGGGCAGGTTGGCGTCGATGAAGAAGTGACCGCCCGGAAACACGGTCAGGTCGAAGTCCGCGGTGGTGCGCTGCCGCCATGGTTCAGCAAGCTCGGCGGTCGCGAACTCGTCGTCCTCGCCGACCAGCGCATGGATGGGACAGGAGACCTTCTCCCCCGGCGGGCTGTCGTAGGCCGCCACGGCCCGCAGCCCACGCAGGGTGGGCATCAGCGTCGCTGCGAACTGTTCATTGTCGAGAAACTCGGGGTTCGCCCCGGTGAGCCTGCCGACCAGCTTGAGAAGTTCGTGATCGGAGCGCTGCATCTCCTCGCGAAGAGGTATCAGACCCGGGGCCGCGGACGCCGACACGAACAGCGCGGCGATCGGGTTGCCGGCCCGTTGAAACCGCAGCGCCAGTTCGAAGGCCAGCAGGGCTCCCATGCTGTGGCCGAAGAAACCGACCGTGGACCCCGGTGTCTCGGCGGGCTTGATCATCTCGCTGAGCCGGTCGGCAAGTTCGGTGATGGCGGTGTAACGCGACAGGTCCTTGCCGCCGCGTTTGCCCGGGTACTGGACCGCGACGCACTTGGTTGCGGTGCCGAACGCCCGGGCCAACGGCGCGTAGGAGTCGGCGGTGCCACCGGCGTGCGGGAAGATGAAGAGCCGCGGCGTCTGGTCGGTCACGGCATCCACGCTGGGAGACGCACCGTCAGATCGGGATCAGGCCGTGCTTGCGCTGAACACGCTGGATTTGTTTATCCCGAAGCAACTGCATCGACTTACGCAGCAGGAGCCTGGTCTGGTGCGGTTCGATCACGGCATCGATGAAACCCCGCTCGGCGGCGATGTAGGGGATCGCCATGTTGAGGTTGTAGCCCTCGATGAAGTCGGCGCGAATCTTCTGCACCTCCGGAGCGGTCGGGTCGGGGAATCTCTTCACCAGCAACTGGGCGGCACCCTCGGCGCCGATCACGGCGATGCGGGCGCTGGGCCAGGCGAAGTTGAGGTCAGCGGTGAGCTGTTTGGAGCCCATCACCGCGTAGGCGCCGCCATAGGACTTGCGGATCGTGATCGTCACCTTCGGGATGACCGCTTCGACGACGGCGTAGAGGAACCGTCCGCCGCGCTTGATGATCCCGTTCTTCTCCTGCTCGACCCCGGGCAGGAAACCCGGGGTGTCCACGACGAAGATCAGGGGCAGGTTGAACGAGTCGCAGAAGCGCACGAACCGGGCGGCTTTGTCGGAGGCCTCGTTGTCGATCGCGCCGGACATGTACATCGGCTGGTTGGCGATGACGCCGACGGGGCGGCCGTCGATCCGGGCGAAGCCGGTGATCATCGCCTGGCCGGCCTGGGCGGCCACGTCCAGGAAATCGCCGTCGTCGAAGATCCTCAGCAGGATCTCGTGCATGTCGTAGGCGGTGTTGTCGGCATCGGGGACCACACTGTCGAGTTCGAGGTCGGTCTCGGTGATCTCGGGCTCCAGGCCCGGGTTGATCACCGGAGGGTCGTCGAAGGTGTTGGGCGGCAGAAACTCCAGGAAGTCGCGCACATAGCTGAACGCTTCCTTCTCCGAGTCGACCACCTGGTGGATGTTGCCGTACCGCGCCTGATAGTCCGCACCGCCGAGTTCGTCGAGGCTGACGTCCTCGCCGGTGACGTCTTTGATGACGTCGGGACCGGTGACGAACATGTACCCCTGGTCGCGCACCGCGACCACGAGGTCGGTCTGGATCGGCGAATACACCGCGCCGCCGGCGCACTTTCCCAGAATGATCGATACCTGGGGCACCACGCCGGACAGCAGTTCGTGACGCCGCCCCAGTTCGGCGTACCAGGCCAGCGAGGTCACGGCGTCCTGGATACGGGCGCCGCCGGAGTCGTTGATGCCGACGATCGGGCAGCCGACCATCGCCACCCACTCCATCAGCCGGGCGACTTTCCGACCGAACATCTCCCCCACCGAGCCGCCGAACACGGTCTGGTCGTGAGAGAACACCCCGACCGGTCGGCCGTTGATCGTGCCGTGTCCGGTGACCACGCCGTCGCCGAAGAGCGCGTCCGGATCACCGGGGGTGCGGGCCAGGGCACCGATCTCCAGGAAGCTACCGGGATCGAGCAACTCGTGGATGCGGGCACGGGCGGAGGGAATGCCGCGCTTGTCCCGTTTCGCAGCGGCTGCGGGACCGCCGGGTTCGGCGGCTTGCTCGAGCTTCGCCCGCAGCTCGGCCAGCAGTTCGGCGGTGGGCTTATTGGTCACGGACCCTGCTTTCCACGCGGCTCAGCGCTTCGCTGAGGTGTGCGCCCACTTTCGCAATGTACGGCTCGTCGATGGCCTGGATGTGTTCGCCACCGATCGGCACCACTTCGAGATCGCTGACGAATTCGCCCCAGCCGCCGTCGGGCTTGCGTGTCGCGTAGCGCGGTTCGAACATGATCGCGTCGTCGTGGTAGCGATCGGCCATGTAGAGCGTGACGTGGCCGTCGTAGGGCTCGATCTTGGCGGTGTCGATGGCGCGATTGTCCAGGTAGGACGTCCGCTGGTGCTCGATGATGCCACCCGGGATGTCCACCCCGCTCTGCTTGACCGCATCAAGGATGAACTGCACCTGGCCGGCGTCGTCGAGCGACTCCAGGTGCTCGTAGGGGATCTCGGGAATCTCGACGTTGAATGTCCGCTGGGCGAACAGCGCGTAGCGATCCCAGCGGGCGCGGATCTCGGCCTTGGTCTGCGGGATCTCCTCGGCGGCCCGCACGGCATCGATCAGGCCGACGAAGGCGACGTCGGCTCCGGCCCGGGAGAGCCCGATCGCGCTGGCGTAGGCCAGCACCCCGCCCAACGACCAACCCACGAGGACGAACGGCCCGTTGCCCCCGATCTCAAGCAGTTTGGGCACGTACTGGGCAGCGCGTTCCTCGATGGATCCATCGACCCGCTCGAACCCGTACATCGGGGTGTCCGGGGGCAGTCGTTTGAGCAGCGGCTCGTAGACCACGGTCGATCCGCCGGCCGGATGGAACACGAAGACCGGGACCTTGTCCGAGCCCGGTTCGCGCGCACGCAGGGTCCGGACGAAGCCGTCCAACTCCCCGGCCTCGAGGAACTCGCGGGCCGTGGTGGCGAGTTCCTCGATGGTGGCGGCCGCCCTCACCTGTTCGACGGTGATCGTGCCCTCGACCCGTTCGGAGAGCCGCGCGGCGATCTTCGCCGCGATGTCGTCGTCGATCGCCGGCAGCGGATTGAAGATGCCGCCCGGTGACTTGCCGGTCACAATCGCCCAGGTGGCGAAGGTGACGCGTTCGGAGGCCTCCCGGGGCGGGACGTCAGAGCCGAGCGCTTCGACGACGGCATCCTGGGTCAGCACCTTCGCCGCGGCGGCGGCCGGGGAATCGGCGCCCGGGCCGGCCGGATTGGTCGGCGGCGGGGGCAAGGGGTTCTCGGGATGCGCTTCGGGATGCGCTTCGGGATGCTTAGCGGCGAGTTTTTCGGTCAGCTCCGGCGGTATCTCGCCGGCCATCAGCCGAGCCTGCTCTGCGGCGATCTCCTCGGCCGTCATCCCCTTCTGGCGCTCGTGGAGTTCGGCGACCTCGTCGCGGTGCTCGATCGCGTAGATGATCAGTTGCTCCACGGCGTAGAGGTTGGCGTCGCGCACCGCGGTCAGCTGGATCGGTGGCATGTCGAAGTCGTATTCGACCCGGTTCTTGATCCGCACCGCCATCAGCGAGTCCAGGCCGAGTTCGATCAGCGGCACCTCCCAGGGCAGATCCTCGGGCTCGTA
>VEQY01000068.1 GCA_018882965.1 Mycobacterium sp.
GACAACTACTACATCGCCAGCCGGCTGCGCTGCATCGGTGACGATTCGCTGCTGCCCGCGCCCTACGAGAGCTACCGCATCAATGCGGCGCTGGAGTATCTGCTGGGGCTGCAGCCCTTCTACCCCGAAGAGGCCACCATCGCCTACTACCTTGACGACCCCCCGCGTTTGCTCTCCCAGGCCCACGGCTTCGCCACCGCGGGACTCGTGCCCGTCCGCGAGAGGTCAGGGCACCTGCCGGGCAACGTCATCCTGATTGTGAGCCGTGAGAAGGGTCCGACGGGTACCGCGGCATTCGTGATCTCCGAAGACGAGCTCCTGGCCAGATTCCCCTGACCCGCTAGCGGACGTCGTCCTCGTCGGGATCGTCCACCTGCTGGTGCTGTTCCTGCCAGTCCGACCTGTCGGCCTCCAGGGGAGTCTCGCCGTCCTCGACCGGCACCCGCTCACCGGGATCGACGCTCTCCAGGTCGGCGTGCTCAGCGGCCGGCCGGCTTTGTTCGACCGCGTCGGCGATAGGCACCTCGTCGCCGAAACCCTCACCGGTGGCGTTACTCACAAGAACTCACTTGATCTCGGCCAGCACGGTGCCCTGCGTGATCGCCGCCCCGGCCTCGACCGCGAGTCCGGTGATCACGCCGTCCTTGTGCGCGGTCACCGGGTTCTCCATCTTCATGGCCTCCAGCACCACGACCAGCTCGCCGACCACGACGGTCTGCCCCTCCTCGACCGCGACCTTGACCACGGTGCCCTGCATGGGCGCGGTGACCGCGTCGCCGGAGGCGGCGGCACCCGCGCTGGCGCCGCGCTTGCGCGGCTTGGGTTTGCGGCGGATCACACCTGCGTCGGCCGCGCCGCCACCGTTGCTCAGCGCGATATCGCCCGGCAGCGACACCTCCAGCCGGCGGCCGTTCACCTCGACGACGAGCGTTTGACGCGCACCGGCGCCCTCGGTGTCGATCTCACCGCCGCCGCCGAACGGTTCGATTGTGTTGTTCCACTCCGTTTCGATCCAGCGCGTGTGCACGGTGAACCCGTTCTCATCGCCGATGAACGCCGGATCGCTGACCACGGCGCGGTGAAACGGGATGACCGTGGCCAGGCCCTCGACGTGGAACTCGTCGAGAGCCCGGCGGGCCCGCTGCAGCGCCTGCCGGCGGTCGGCGCCGGTGACGATGAGCTTGGCCAGCATCGAGTCGAACTGGCCGCCGATCACCGAGCCGCTCTCCACGCCGGAGTCCAGCCGCACGCCCGGACCGGTCGGGGGCTCGAAGCGGGTGACCGGACCCGGCGCGGGCAGGAAGCCGCGGCCGGCATCCTCGCCGTTGATCCGGAACTCGATCGAATGTCCGCGCGGGACCGGGTCCTCGGTGATCGCCAGCTTCTCGCCGTTGGCGATCCGGAACTGCTCGCGAACCAGGTCCAGACCCGAGGTCTCTTCGGTGACCGGGTGTTCCACCTGCAGGCGGGTGTTGACTTCGAGGAAGGAGATCAGGCCGTCCTGGCCGACGAGGTATTCGACGGTTCCCGCGCCGTGATAGCCGGCCTCCTTGCAGATGCGCTTGGCCGACTCGTGGATCTCGCGGCGCTGGGCGTCGGTGAGGAACGGCGCGGGTGCCTCCTCGACCAGTTTCTGGAAGCGGCGCTGCAGTGAGCAGTCGCGGGTGCCCGCAACCACCACGTTGCCGTGGGTGTCGGCGATCACCTGGGCCTCGACGTGGCGCGGCTTGTCCAGATAGCGCTCGACGAAGCACTCGCCGCGGCCGAACGCCGCGACCGCCTCGCGGGTAGCCGAGTCGAACAGTTCGGGAATCTCCTCGATGGTGCGGGCCACCTTCATGCCGCGCCCGCCGCCGCCGAAGGCCGCCTTGATCGCGACCGGGACGCCGTACTCGCGGGCGAACGCCACCACCTCGTCGGCATTGGCGACCGGGTCGGGCGTGCCGGGCACCAGCGGCGCTTGCGCGCGCGCGGCGATGTGGCGGGCGGTGACCTTGTCGCCGAGATCGCGGATCGCCTGCGGGCTGGGGCCGATCCAGATCAGCCCGGCGTCGAGGACGGCCTGGGCGAAATCGGCGTTCTCGGAGAGGAATCCGTAGCCGGGGTGGACCGCGTTGGCGCCGGACTTGGCTGCGGCGTCGAGAAGCTTGCCGAAGTCGAGATAGGACTCCGCGGAGGTCTGCCCGCCCAGCGCGAACGCCTCGTCGGCCAGCCGCACGTGCGGTGCGTCGGCGTCGGGCTCGGCATAGACCGCCACACTGGCCAGACCGGCGTCCCGGGCCGCCCGGATCACCCGGACCGCGATCTCGCCGCGGTTGGCCACGAGAACCTTCGCGATGGTCTGACTGTGCGGCTGCTGGGCCACTACGCCTCCTGCTCGACTCTTAGGACTGGTTTAAGAATAGAGTTCGCAGCGCAGTCTAAAGCGTGGAGGGTGCCGTGAAGTCGCTGATGCTGGCGCTGGGCGTGGGAGCGGCCATGGCCTGGTGGAACCCGGTGGGCGCGGCGGCGCAGACCTCTGAGCCCGACCCGGGTCCGGCCGCCGCATCGGCGGCTCGGGCGCACCCGGCAGCGGGCCGGGCGGCGGCCACGCCGCGCGCGCGGTTGGGTGCGCCGGTGGTGCGGGCCAGCGCCGACGGCAGTGGCGGCAACGGCGGTCAGGGCGGTCAGGGCGGTCAGGGCGGCCGGGGTGGCCTGATCTTCGGTGACGGTGGCGCCGGCGGCCGAGGCGGGGACGGCACCACCGGCGGCGCCGGCGGCCGGGGCGGGGACACCGGCCTGCTCGGCCTGTGGCACATCTTCGTTCAGCCGGGGGCCGGCGGGCGCGGCGGCGACGGCAGCGTGAACGGCGGGAACGGCGGCGACGGCGGCGACGTGGGCCTGCTCTCGGTGTGGGGCACCGGGGCAGCCGGCGGCCGCGGCGGGGACGGCGGCATCGGCGGCACCGGTGGCCGCGGCGGGCGCGGTGGCCTGCTGGCCGGCGACGGCGGCCCCGGCGGGTCGGGCGGGGACGGCACGACCGGAACAGCGGGCGCGGGGTACGGGGTTCCGGGCGGCGACGGCGGAACCGGGGGCACCGGCGGGGCCGGCGGAACCGGCAGCTGGCTGTTCAGCCGGGGCGGCATCGGCGGGCCGGGCGGCATCGGCGGGAAGGGCGGCGCCGGCGGCCAGAACGCCGCGGGCGGCACCGGCGGAAAGGGCGGTGCCGGGGGCGCCGGCGGGACCGGCCGGACACTGATCGTCATCGATACCCCGGCCACCGGCGGGGCCGGCGGCACCGGAGGCACGGGCGGAACCGGCGGGGGCGCCGACGGTGCACCCGGCGATCCCGGCGCACCCGGGACCGCGGGCGGCACTGAGGGGACGGGCGGGACCGGCGGCGACGGCGGATCCGGCGGGGCGCCGACCCCGGCGGTGTCGGTGTTCGCCACCGGGGTGCCCAATCCGGTGACCGCGGTGAGCGACCGCGCCGGCAACCTGTGGTTCGGCAACGCCGACCAGAACGGGCCGACGCCGTTTATCGTGCGCGTCAGCGGCACGCTCGCCGGCCAGCCGACCATCACCGCGGTGGAAACCGGCGTGCCCTCGCCGGTGACGGCGACCGTCGACGACGCCGGCCGGGTGTGGTTCGGCCAGACCGGCGGCGGCAACCAGGTGCTGCGGATCAGCGCAGACCCGTCGGGCACGCCGGTGCTCACCGCGTTCGCGACGCCGGTCACCAACCCGGCCTGGCCGGTGGTCGACCGCAACGGCAGCCTCTGGTTCGGCAGCTTCGACGAAACGACGCGGCTGGTGGTGCGCGTCAGCGGCGACCTCGGCGGCACCCCGACGATCACCTCCTTCGACACCGGCACGCGCAATCCGGTGACCGCGGTGATCGACGGCAACGGCAACCTGTGGTTCGGGAACTTCGTGGGTGCGGGCAGCACCTCGGTGGTGCGGATCAGCGGCGACCTCGCGGGCACGCCGACGATCACCACCTTCGACACGGGAGTGCTCAAACCGGACTTCCCCCTGATCGACACCGACGGTCAGCTGTGGTTCGGCAACGACTCCGGCTCGACGACGCTGGTGCGCATCGGCGGCGACCTCGACGGCACCCCGAGCGTGACCGGATTCGACACCGCGATCCCGAACGTGCGCACCGGCACCGTCGACGCTAACGGCGCGGTGTGGTTCGGCAACACCGCCCAGAGCACGCAGGTGGTGCGCATCAACGGCGAGCTGACCGGGCAGCCCACCTTCACCCTCTTCGACACCGGCGTCGCCGGTCCGTCACTGCCGATCAGCTACGCCGGGGCGCTGTGGTTCGGCAACGGCAGCGGCAGCCCCCAGGTGGTGCGGATCACCGGCGATCTGGCCGGCACGCCGACGATCGCACTGATCGACACGACCGTGCCCTCGGCGGGCTTCCCGATCGCCGACGCGCAGGGCGAGATCTGGTTCGGCACAACCGATCCCGGTGCCAGCACTCAGCTGACCCGGGTGGGCTGAGATTGGACTAGCCGGCCCGCACCCGCCGCTTGATGCGCGTCAGCATCGCCGACATGCCCCGCAGCCGCAGCGGGCTGATCAGCGCGGCCAGACCGAGCTCGGTGTAGAAGTCGTCGGGCACCGCGAGGATGTCCTCGGCGGGCTGGCCGTCCAGGCCGGTGGCGAGGATGGAGGCGAACCCTCGAGTGGTCGGCGCCTCGGCGGGCGCGCTGAAGTACAGCCGCACCTGCTGGCGGTCGGCCGCGTCGACGTGCAGGAACAGCGGCGACTGGCACTCCGGCACCGGTTCCATCGCCGCCTCCTCCAGGCCGGCCGGCAGCGGCGGCAGATCGTCGGCGAACTCCAGCAGCAGCTTCAGCTTGTCCTGGCCGGCCACCTCGCCGAACTCCGACACCACCTCGGCCAGAGGTGCGGGCATGCTCACCGCGAGCCGGGCTGGTCCCCGGTGGCGATGGGCGCCCGCACGACGTTGCCCCATTCCGTCCAGGACCCGTCGTAGTTGCGCACCCCCGGCACGCCCAGCAGATGGGTCAGCACAAACCAGGTGTGGCTGGACCGTTCGCCGATGCGGCAGTAAGCGATCACCGGGTGCTCGCCGGTGGTGGCAAACGCATAGATCTCGTCGAGCTCGGCCCGGCTGCGGAAGCGGCCGAGTTCAGCGGCGGCCCGCGCCCACGGCACCGACACCGCCGTGGGGATGTGGCCGCCGCGCAGCGCACCCTCCTCGGGGTAGTCGGGCATGTGGGTGCGCTCCCCGGTGTACTCCTGCGGTGAGCGCACGTCGATCAGGGTGGCGCTACCCAACTCGGCGAACACGTCGTCCCTGAAGGCCCGGATCGCGCGGTCGTCGCGCTCCACCACGGGGTAGCCGGACGTGGACTTCTCCGGCACGGCGAGCGTCGTGTCGCGGCCCTCGGCCAGCCACAGGTCGCGCCCGCCGTTGAGCAGCCGGACGTCGGGGTGGCCGAACAGGGTGAACACCCACAGCGCGTAGGCCGCCCACCAGTTGCTCTTGTCGCCGTAGAGCACCACGGTGTCGTCGCGGCGGATGCCCTTGCGGTTCATCAGTTCGGCGAACTGCTCACCGGTGATGTAGTCGCGCACCAGCGGGTCGTTGAGGTCGGTGTGCCAGTCGATCTTCACCGCGCCCGGGATGTGGCCGACGTCGTAGAGCAGCACGTCCTCGTCGGACTCGACCACGACCAGTCCGGGCGTGCCCAGATGTTCGGCCAGCCAGTCGGTGGTGACCAGCCGTTCGGGGTGGGCGTACTCCTGCAGGGTGGGGTGGGGGTCTGGGGGTACCGGCACGTCCTCGAGCCTACCGGTGCGGGTGCCCTCGCTCACCGGACCGGATTGGACCTCCACAGTTCGCCGAGGGAGAGGCCGACCTCTTCGAGGAGCCGTCGGGTGACCGCGAGCCCCAGCCCGATCACATTGGACGGGTCGCCGTCGACGGCGTCGACGAACCATCCGCCCAGCCCGTCGACGGTGAACCCGCCGGCTACGCCCAGCGGCTCGCCGCTGGCGATGTAGGCCTGCAGTTCGCTCTCGGTGGGCACGCCGAAGTGCACGGTGGTGACCGCCGCCGTGGCGGCCTTGCGTACCTGCCCGTCGCGCATGCGCAGGACGCAGTGCCCGGTGAACAGCCGACCGGACCGGCCGGCCATCGAATTCCACTGTGCACGAGCCTGTTCGGGCGTTCCGGGCTTGCCGCTCAACGTGTCACCGACGTAGAGCATCGAGTCGCAGCCGATCACTACGCAGTCGTCGGCCACCGCGGGCGCCAGCGTCTTTCCCACCGCCTCGGCCTTCGCCTCGGCCAGCGCGCTGACCACCGCCGCGGGTGCGGCCGCCGAACCCAGCCGGGCGATCACGGCGTCCTCGTCGACACCCGAGACGGCCACCAGCGGATCGATACCCGCACCGCGCAGCACGCGCAACCGGCCCGTCGAGGCCGAGCCGAGCACCACCCGAGTCATCGGCGCCCGGTCACCGGCGCACGTGCGTCCGCTCCTGCAGGGTGACCCGCTGCCAGCTGGCGACCGGGTAGCGCAGCTTGTCGACCGGGTGGCCCCACAGGTTGATCTCCTCGGCGTCGGCGGGTGCCGGTGCGCTGCGCAGGCCGGCCAGCACGGCCACCAGTGCCGCCAGTTCGTCGTCGGTGGGCCGGCCCTTGAGCACGGTGATCACGGGGGAATTCTCGATGGAGCTCACAGGGGAATGTTCCCGTGCTTCTTGGGCGGGGTCTGCACGATCTTGCGCTCCAGCAGCCGCAGCGCGGTGGCGATGTAGCCGCGGGTGTGCGATGGCGGGATGACCGCGTCGACATAGCCGCGCTCGGCGGCGACGTAGGGGTTCACCAGGGTGTCCTCGTAGTCCTGCTGCAACTGCAGCCGAACCGCCTCGACGTCCTCGCCGCCGGCTTCGGCGTCGGCGAGTTGCTTGCGGTAGACGAACCCGACCGCGCCGGAGGCGCCCATCACCGCGATCTGCGCGGTCGGCCAGGCCAGGTTGACGTCGCAGCCCAGATCCTTGGATCCCATGACGCAGTACGCCCCGCCGTAGGCCTTGCGGGTGATGACGGTGATCTTGGCGACGGTGGCCTCGGCGTAGGCGTAGAGCAGTTTGGCGCCGCGGCGGATGATGCCGTTGTACTCCTGGTCGGTGCCCGGCAGAAAACCCGGCACGTCGACGAGCATCACGATCGGGATGTTGAAGCAGTCGCAGGTGCGCACGAACCGCGCCGCCTTCTCCGAGGCGTTGATGTCCAGGCAGCCGGCGAACTGGGTGGGCTGGTTGGCGACGACGCCGACCGCGCGGCCGTCGATGCGGCCGAACCCGACGATGATGTTCTGCGCGTAATCGGCCTGCAGTTCCAGGAACTCGTCGTCATCGAGGATCCGGGTGATGACCTCGTGCATGTCGTAGGGCTGGTTGGGGGAGTCCGGGATCAGCGTGTCCAGCTCGAGGTCCTCGTCGTTGAGGTTGTCCTCGATGGCGCCGGGGTGCGGCGGCGCAGGGTGGCGCGGCGGTTCGGCGTAGTTGTTCGGCGGCAGATAGCTGAGCAACTCGCGAACGTAGTCGAAGGCGTCCTGCTCGCCGGAGGCCACATAGTGCGCGGTGCCCGACTTGGCCATGTGGGTGTGCGCGCCGCCGAGTTCCTCCATCGTGACGTCCTCGCCGGTGACCGTCTTGATCACATCCGGTCCGGTGATGAACATCTGGCTGGTCTGGTCGACCATCACCACGAAGTCGGTCAGCGCGGGGCCGTACACGTGGCCGCCGGCGGCCGCGCCCATGATCAGTGAGATCTGCGGGATGACCCCGGAGGCCAGGATGTTGTTGCGGAAGATCCGGCTGTAGAGGCCCAGCGACACCACACCCTCCTGGATGCGGGCGCCGGCGCCGTCGTTGATGCCGATCAGGGGACGGCCGGTCTTGACCGCCAGTTCCTGGACCTTGACGATCTTCTCGCCGTAGACCTCGCCGAGACTGCCGCCGAACACCGTGGCGTCCTGGCTGAAGATGCACACCGGGCGGCCGTCGACGGTGCCGTATCCGGTGACCACGCCGTCACCGACGGGCCGGTTGTCCTGCAGGCCGAAGTTGGTCGAGCGGTGCCGCGCCAGCGCGTCGAGTTCGACGAAGGAATCCTCGTCGAGCAGGGCCAGCACCCGCTCGCGGGCGGTCAGCTTGCCCTTGGCATGGGTCTTCTCCACCGCGGCCTCGCCGACCGGGTGCAGCGTCTCCTCGGTGCGCTTGCGAAGGTCGGCCAGCTTGCCGGCCGTCGTGTGGATGTCCGCGTCCGGCTCGGTCACGCTCGTCATGGGTCACGATGGTACCCATGGGCTATCCCGACAACCTGTTGGCGACCGACGAGGTGGTGGTGCTGCACCGCCACCCGCACTGGAAGCGTCTGGTGCTGCCGGTGCTGGCGCTGCTGGCCGGCACCGCGCTGGCCAGCTTCGCCGCCGCCGTGGTCAGCCGGACCGGGTGGGACGCCACCACCCGCACCGTGCTCTGGGTGGTGATCGCCGCGCTGTGGCTGCTGGCCGTCGGCTGGCTGACGCTGCGCCCGTTCCTGGCCTGGCTGACCGTCCACTTCGTGATCACCGACCGGCGGGTGATGTACCGCCACGGATTGTTCACCCGGGCCGGCATCGACATCCCGCTGGCCCGGATCAACAGCGTGGAGTTCCGTCACTCACTGCCCGACCGGATGGTGCGCACCGGCACCCTGATCATCGAGTCGGCCGCCCAGGATCCGCTGGAGTTCGACGACATCCCCCGCGTCGAACAGGTGCACGCGCTGCTCTACCGCGAAGTGTTCGGCGACGCCTGATCGTCAGCGTCAGGCCGCAGGCGAGGAGCGCCGCCGGCGGATCTCGATCTCGTCCTCGATCACCTCGGCGATGCCCCCCGACGTCAGCGCCGACTCCAGCGCCCGCTCGCCGTCGGCACCGCCGGACTCGTCGGGGAACACCCAGCGCCGGAACGCCCAGAACCGGAAGGCCATCTGCAGCAGGTTGCCCAGCAGGTAGGCCGAGATGAAGTCGGCGATGTTCTCGACGGTCAGCGAGACGTTCGGCACGCGCAGCTCGAGCACGTAGCTCGACACCCACAGCGGGGCCATGCTCAGCAGCACGCCCACACCGCTGAACCCGAAGAACAGCAGCGCCTCGTGGTGGCGTTCGCGCCCGCCGCGGTCGCGGAAGCTCCACTCCCGATTGAGGATGTAGGAGGCGATCACCGCGACGATGCCGGCGATCACCTTCGCCGTCACCGGCTTGGGCTCCAGGATGGTCAGCTTGAGGGTGAAGAAGATCGCCGAGTCGATGACGAACGTCGTCGCGCCCACGATCGCGAACTTGATCAGCTCGTGGTGCCGCTCGGCGAACGGCCGGATCGGCCGGGGCAGCCGGGCGATCGTGGCATCGGCGAAGGACACGAGCGCGAATTCTACGGAAAATCCCCTGATCCTGCGCAGCCGTGCTGGTCACGGTGGGTAAACGTCGGCATGACACGATGATCACCGTGCCGGACTCACCCGCGCCCGCCCCCGTGGTGGCGATGGTCGGCGGCGGCCAGCTGGCCAGGATGACCCACCAGGCCGCGATCGCCCTGGGCATGAGCCTGCGGGTGCTGGCGGTGCGCGCCGACGACCCGGCCGCCCAGGTCAGCCCCGACGTGGTGATCGGGTCGCACGATGACCTTGAGGCGCTGCGCCGCGCGGCGGCCGGCACCGACGCGCTGACCTTCGACCACGAGCACGTGCCGACCGAGATGCTGCGCACCCTCGTCGGCGAGGCGGTGACGGTGTGGCCGCCCCCGGAGGCGTTGGTGTGCGCGCAGGACAAGCTGGTCATGCGTGAGCGGCTGGCCGCACTCGGCGCCCCGGTGCCGCGGTTCGCGCAGGCGCGCACGGTCGACGATGTCGACGCCTTCGCCGCCCGTGTCGGCGGCCCGGTGGTGGTCAAGGCCGCCCGCGGCGGGTACGACGGGCGCGGGGTGGTGCTGGCCCGCGATGTGGCCCAGGCGCGCGACGCGGCGGCCGGCTATCTGGCCGACGGGGTGGCGGTGCTGCTGGAGGAGCGGGTGCCGATGCGCCGGGAACTGGCCGCACTGGTGGCCCGCTCGCCCTACGGTCAGGGCGCGGCCTGGCCGGTGGTGGAGACCGTGCAGCGCGACGGGATCTGCGTCACGGTGCTCGCGCCGGCACCCGGACTGCCCGAGGATGCGGCCGCCGACGCCGAGCGGCTGGCGCTGCGGATCGCCGAGGACCTCGGGGTGGTGGGGGTGCTGGCGGTCGAACTGTTCGAGACATCCGACGGCGCGCTGATGGTCAACGAACTGGCCATGCGGCCGCACAACTCCGGGCACTGGACCATGAACGGGTCGGTCACCAGTCAGTTCGAGCAGCACCTGCGCGCGGTGCTGGACTACCCGCTGGGTGACACCCGCGCGATCGCCCCGGTGACGGTGATGGCCAACGTGCTGGGTGCGGCGCGGACCCCCGCGATGGCGATGGACGAACGGGTGCACCATCTGTTCGGCCGGATTCCCGAGGCGCACGTCCACCTCTACGGCAAGCAGGAACGTCCGGGCCGCAAGATCGGCCACGTCAACGTCCTGGGTGCGGACCCCGCCGAGCTGCCCGCCGTGCGGGAGCGCGCCGAACGCGCGGCACACTGGCTGTCGCACGCAGAATGGAGCAGCGATGAGCACACCTGACGGGCCGCGCGTCGGCGTGATCATGGGCAGCGACAGCGACTGGCCGGTGATGTCGGCCGCCGCCGAGGCGCTCGCCGAGTTCGACGTGCCCTTCGAGGTGGGTGTGGTCTCCGCGCACCGCACACCCGAACGGATGCTGGATTACGCCCGGGGCGCCGCCGGCCGCGGCGTCGCGGTGATCATCGCCGGGGCCGGGGGCGCGGCGCACCTGCCCGGCATGGTCGCCGCGGCCACGCCGCTGCCGGTGATCGGGGTGCCGGTACCGCTGAACACCCTGGACGGCATGGACTCGCTGCTGTCGATCGTGCAGATGCCGGCCGGGGTTCCGGTGGCGTGCGTGTCGATCGGCGGAGCCCGCAACGCCGGCCTGCTGGCCGTGCGAATCCTCGCGGCGACCGATCCCGCGTTGGGCGCCAGGGTGCGCGCTTTCCAGGAGAAGCTTGAAGCCGAGGTCCTGGCCAAGGACGCTGCGCTGCAGGAGCGATTACTCGGGGACTGATCAACCAGGTAAAATCAGGGGGTCCTAAGGAGGCTGACATGGCTGGTTGGAGTGGCGACCCCGGGTTCGACGTTTTCCAGTTGCCCGAGGAACACGAAGAGTTGCGGGCCGCGATCCGGGCGCTGGCCGAAAAGGAGATCGCGCCGTACGCCGCCGCGGTCGACGAGGATGCCCGCTTCCCGCAGGAGGCCCTCGAGGCGCTCAACGCCTCCGGCTTCAACGCCGTGCACGTCCCCGAGGAGTTCGGCGGGCAGGGCGCGGACTCGGTGGCCGCGTGCATCGTCATCGAGGAGGTCGCCCGCGTCGACGCCTCGGCGTCGCTGATCCCCGCCGTCAACAAGCTGGGCACCATGGGCCTGATCCTGCGCGGCTCCGACGAGCTGAAGAAGAAGGTGCTGCCCGAGATCGCCGACGGCAAGATGGCGTCCTACGCACTCTCCGAGCGTGAAGCCGGTAGCGACGCGGCCTCGATGCGCACCCGCGCCAAGGCCGACGGCGACGACTGGATCCTCAACGGCTCCAAGTGCTGGATCACCAACGGTGGGGTGTCCGCCTGGTACACCGTGATGGCCGTCAGCGACCCCGACAAGGGCCCCAACGGCATCTCGGCGTTCATGGTTCACGAGGACGACGAGGGCTTCACCGTCGGACCCAAGGAGCGCAAGCTCGGCATCAAGGGCTCGCCGACCACCGAGCTGTACTTCGAGAACTGCCGCATTCCGGGCGATCGCATCATCGGCGAACCCGGCACCGGTTTCAAGACCGCGCTGGCGACGCTGGACCACACCCGGCCCACCATCGGCGCGCAGGCGGTCGGCATCGCCCAGGGCGCGCTGGACGCGGCCATCGAGTACACCAAGGACCGCAAGCAGTTCAACCGTCCGGTCGCCGACAATCAGGGCGTGCAGTTCATGCTCGCCGAGATGGCGATGAAGGTCGAAGCCGCCCGGCTGATGGTGTACTCCGCGGCCGCCCGCGCCGAGCGCGGTGAGCCCGACCTCGGCTTCATCTCCGCGGCCTCGAAGTGCTTCGCCTCCGACGTGGCGATGGAGGTCACCACCGACGCCGTGCAGCTCTTCGGCGGTGCGGGCTACACCGTGGACTTCCCGGTGGAGCGGATGATGCGCGACGCCAAGATCACCCAGATCTACGAGGGCACCAACCAGATCCAGCGGGTGGTGATGAGCCGCGCGCTGCTGCGCTAACCGCGTCGCAGATGCGTGACGTCGCCGGCCGAGACGGCGACGGTCTGCTCGCCGGTGTCGATCTGCAGTCGGCCCAGTGCGTCGATATCCGTTGCGGTGCCGTCGATCTCGCGGCCCCCGGGTAGTGCCGCCCGGACGCGACGGCCCAGGGTGACGCTGCGGGACCGGTAGTCGGCGTGCAGCGCCGGGTCGGCGTCGCCGGTGATCGTCCAGCGGTCGATGCGCGCGGTCAGCTCGGCCAGGATGCTGCCCAGCAGGGCGCTGCGGTCCAGCATGGTCGAGCCGAGCATGAGCAGCGAGGTGGCCCGCTCGTCGGGTGCCTCGTCCGCGGTCATCGACACGTTGAGTCCCAGGCCCACCACGATCACCGGATCGGGCGAGGCGACTTCGGCGAGAATGCCGCCCAGTTTCTTCTCCCCGACCTGGATGTCGTTGGGCCACTTGAGCCCCGGCTCGATTCCGGTGGTGGCCGCCACCGCGTCGGCGACCGCCACCCCGGTCAGCAGCGGCAGCCAGCCCCACGCCTCTGGCGCGAGGTTTCCGGCACCGATGCCGATCGAGAAGGTGATCTGCGAGCGCGGGGGAGTAGACCAGCTCCGGCCGTGCCGTCCGCGGCCCGCGGTCTGATACTCGGCGATCAGCACGACGCCGGTGACGTCGTCGCCGGCCGCGTGGCGGGCGAGCAGGTCGGCGTTGGTGGAGCCGGTCTCGGCCACGAGTTCCAGATGGCGTAGCGGCCGACCGGATCCGAACAGATCGCGGCGGACGCCGTCAACGTCGAGGGGCGCGCGATGGAGGTCACTCACCGGTCGAGGCTAGCGAATGTCACACGGCGACATTCGCCGGTTCGGATCCGACGGGGACGGTGGCGATCACGGTGTTGGTCGTGGTGTCGATCACCGAGACGGTGTTGGAGCCGAGGTTGGTGACATAGGCGCGGGTGCCGTCCCGGCTCACGGCGACGTCGAACGGTCGGGAGCCGACTGGGATCGCCGTGATGACGGTGTTGGTGGCCGCATTGATCACCGAGACCGTCTGGTTGCCTTCGCTGACGACGTAGACGCGACTGCCCGACGGGTTGACCGCCACGCCGAGCAGGCCGCCGCCGATGCCGATGGTGGCGATCTCGGTGTTGAGGGCGGTGTCGATCACGGAGACATAGTCGCTGGGGCTGCCCTGGTAATTGGTGACGTAGGCGCGGGTGCCGGCGGAGTTGACCGCTACGTCTACCGGGACGCCGCCGACTGTGATCGTGGCAGAGATGGTGTTCGTACCGATGTCGATGACCGAGACCACGCCGCCGGGGCCTGTTCTCGTGACGTAGGCCTTCGTTCCGGCCGGATTCACCGCAACGTCCCACGGGGTGCCGCCGACCATGAGGGTGGCTGCGACCGAATCGGACGCGGTGTTGATCACCGAGACCGTGCCGCTGCCGTAGTTAGCGACATAGGCCCGGCTGCCGTCGGAGGTGAGGGCGATCCCGACCGGACTGCTGCCGACGTTGACGGTGGCGGCCACGGTGTTCGTCGCCCCGGCGGTGTTGATCGCCGACACGGTGGTGCCGTCCCTGTTGGTGACGTAGGTGCGGCCGCGAACGGGGTCGTAGGCCACCCCGTATGGACCGGCGCCGACTCCGGTGGTGTCGGTCACGGTGTTGGTCGCCGTGCTGATCTCCGACACCGTGTTGCTGCGGTAGTTGGTGATGTAGGCGGAGCCGATGAGGGATCGGGGGAATGCCGAGTTCAGCGGGCCGTAGCCGACCGTGATGACATTAGTGACGGTGTTGGTGAAGGTATCGATCACCGACACGGTGGTGCCGCCGACGTTTGCGACGTAGAGCTGTGTGCCGTAGCGGGTGATGCCGGCCGGGGTGCCGCCCACGGTGATCACCGCCGCCACGGTGTTGGTGGCGGTGTCGATCACCGACACCGTTCCATTGCTCTCGATGCTGACATAGGCCCGGGTGCCGTCCGGGGTCGTCGCGACCGCCATAAAGGACGGGTTGGTGCCGACGTTCACCGTGGCGACCACGGCCGGGGTGGATGACGTCAGGTCGACCACCGACACGTTGCCCGTCCCGCGGTAGTTCGCCACGTACAGGGTGTTGCCGTCCGGGGTGATGACCAGCCCCACCGGACCCTGGCCGACGGCGATGGCCCCGATGACGGTGTCGGTGCTCGTGTCGATCACCGAGACGCTGTTGGAGTTCTCATTGGTGACGTAGACGCGGCTGCCGTCAGCATTGAACGTGACGCCCTGCGGGCTGCTGCCGACGCCGATGGTCTTGATGACCGCGTTGCTCGTGGTGTTGATCACTGAGACGTTGTTACTCGAGAAGTTGGGGACGTAAACCCGGGTGCCCGTCGGATTCACGCCGAGGACGTAGGGCCGGCCGCCGACCGGGATGGTGGCGACGGCGGTCCGGGTGGTCGTGTTGATCACCGAGACAGAGTTGGAGCCGGCGTTGGAGACGTAGACCCGCGAGTTGTCCGGGGTGAGCGCCACGGCGAACGGTCTGGGGCCCACCGTGA
>VEQY01000069.1 GCA_018882965.1 Mycobacterium sp.
CCCCAAGGGCATCGGCATCCTGGACGAGATCGGTGCGCCAGACAACGGCAGCCACAGTGCGATAGCTGAGGACACCATCGGCGAACAGAGCGGCCAGCCGGGGCAGCCTGCGATACAGCGCCACGCCCAGGTGCAGCTGGCCGCAGGCCCGCCCGTGGCTGAGGCCCAGAACCGCCGCCACCTCCGCTGCCGCGGAGTCCCAGGAATCGCAGGCCCACAGAGCGCGGTCATCATCACCGCAACGACGGCGGGCCAGCTCCGCGATCGCCGCGAGACGGCCAGCCGCCGCGGCCGCCTCCGCCCTGGCGCACGCCTCGACGGCATCGATGACGGCGGCGTCATCCAGCGAGCGCAAACTATCGAACATACGTTCTAGTATGCCACTCGGGTCCGACAAGTCCGGTACACCAAGCCGCTACCAATCGGAGACCGCACCGAATCAGAAGCGCCGTCTTGCCCGGTTAGCGTCGGCACCATGGCTGGTCGGGTGCGCTGGTTGAGTGCTGGGCTCGTGCTGGCGATCGGCGTCACCGCAGGTGTCACCGCCGGGGTCGCGGTCACTCCGGCGCCGGCCACCGCCGACCCCGGTCAGCCGGCCGCCGTAGCCCCGCCGGACGGGCCGGCGAAGGCCTGGCTGGTCGCCGACATGGTCAGCGGCCGCATCCTCGGCGGCCAGGATCCCTACGGCAGCTACGCGCCGGCCAGCACCATCAAGGCCCTGCTGGCGATGGTGGTCCTCGACCAGGTGAACCCCGCGGCTGCCGTCCGCGCGACGGCGTCGAGCACCGACGTCGAATGCTCCTGCGTCGGGCTGGTACCGGGCGCGGTCTACACCACCCGCCAGCTGCTCGACGGGCTGCTCATGCGATCTGGGAACGACGCCGCGAATCTGCTCGCCGAGATACTCGGCGGCAATCAGGTCGCGGTGGCGAAGATGAACGCCAAGGCCTACCAGGTCGGTGCCCGCAGCACCCGGGCCGGTTCGCCGTCGGGGTTGGACGGTCCCGGCTGGGAGTCGGTGACGACCCCGCACGACCTGGCGGTCATCTACCGGGCGGCGTTGAACTACCCGCTGTTCGTCCAGATCATCCACCAAACCTCCGCTCCGTTCCCCGACGGCAACGGCGGAGTGAAGATGCTCAGCAGCCAGGACCGGCTGCTGTCCAGCTACCCCGGCTTCATCGGCGGCAAGACCGGCTTCACCAACCTTGCCCAGGAGACCTACGTCGCGATGGCCCAGCGCGACGGGAAAAGACTGGTCGTCGTGCAGATGTATGGCCGCGATGCACTCTGGGATCAGGCCCGCGAACTACTGGACTGGGGCTTTGCCCAGTAATTCCCAGTAGTCAGAAGATTCGCCCGTCCAGGATGATCCGATCCGGACGGGACAGTGCAGTGGGTCCGGTGCGCGGGTCGTCGACAAAGCACAGCAGATCCGCCGGTGCGCCGTCGGCCAGTGCCGGGCGGCCGAGCCAGCCGCGCGCGTCCCATGATGCCGCCCCGAGCGCCTCGGTGGGCGTCATGCCGATCCCCTTGAGCGCCTCGACCTCCTCGGCGATCAGACCGTGCGCCACATTCCCGCCCGCGTCGGTGCCCGCGTACAGCGGGATCCCGGCCTCGTGTGCGGCGGCGATCCGCTGCCGGGAACGCGCGTACAGCTCGCGCATATGGGTCGCGTAGGAAGGATATTTCGTTGCCGCCGAGGCGAATTCGGGGAAGTTGTCGACATTGATCAGAGTCGGCACCAGTGCGGTCCCGTGCTCGGCCATCATCGCGACCGTGTCCTCGGTCAGTCCGGTGCCGTGTTCGATGCAGTCGATGCCCGCCCTGATCAGACCGGGCAGGGCATCCTCGCCGAAGACATGCGCGGTGACCCGGGCCCCCTCCGCGTGCGCGGCGGCGATAGCGGCCGACAGCACGTCGTCGGACCACAGCGGTGCCAGATCACCCACCGCACGGTCGATCCAGTCGCCGACGAGTTTGACCCAGCCGTCTCCGCGGCGGGCCTGCTCGACGACCGCGTCGGGAAGCTGCCACTCATCCTCGAGTTCGACGGCGTATCCCCTCGAATAGCGTTTGGGCCGGGCGAGATGCCGTCCGGCCCGGATGATCCGTGGCAGGTCGTGGCGCTCGTCGAGGCTGCGGGTGTCCGTCGGCGACCCGCAGTCCCGCAGCAGCAGCGCTCCCGCCCCACGCTCGGTCTCGGCCTGGGTGATCGCCTCGTCAAGTCCGACCGCGCCCTCCGGGCCCAGCCCGACATGACAGTGCGCGTCCACCAGGCCGGGAATGATCCAGCCGCCGTCGAAAATCGTCTCCGCCCCGGACACCGGCTCGGCCCGCAGTACACCCTCGACGATCCACCACTGCACCACGTCCCCGTCGGGAAGGCCGCGACCGCGCACATGGTAGGCGACCACGACGCTAGTTCTTGCCGGGGAACTTCAGCTTGGACAGATCGAAGTCGGCCAGCCCCGGTGGCAGCTCGTTGAGGCCCGGAGGCATCTGGGAGAGATCTGGCATTCCGCCGGGTAAACCGCTGCCGAGCAACGGATTTCGCGGTCTGGCGCCCTTCTTGCCCTTTTTCTGCTTGCCCTTGCTGCGCTTGGACGACCGGCGGGCGAAGGGCATGCCCATCGCCCCTGCCATCTGCGACATCATCTTGCGCGCCTCGAAGAAGCGGTCGACCAGTTGGTTGACCTCCGACACCGCCACGCCCGAGCCATTGGCGATCCGCAGCCGACGGGAGGCGTTGATGATCTTCGGGTCGGCGCGTTCCTCGGGTGTCATGCCGCGAATGATCGCCTGAACGCGGTCGAGGTGCTTGTCGTCGACGGCAGCCAGCGCGTCCTTCATCTGGCCGGCACCGGGCAGCATGCCCAGCAGGTTGCCGATCGGGCCCATCTTGCGGATGGCCAGCATCTGCTCGAGGAAGTCCTCCAGGGTCAGTTCGCCGGAGCCGATCTTGGCCGCGGCCTCCTCCGCCTTCTGCGCGTCGAAGACCTGCTCGGCCTGCTCGATCAGCGACAGCACATCGCCCATGCCGAGGATGCGGCTGGCCATCCGGTCGGGGTGGAAGACGTCGAAGTCCTCGAGTTTCTCGCCGGTCGATGCGAACAGGATCGGCACGCCGGTGACCTCACGTACCGACAGCGCCGCGCCGCCGCGGGCGTCGCCGTCGAGCTTGGTGAGCACCACACCGGTGAACCCGACACCGGCCCCGAAAGCCTCAGCGGTGGCCACCGCGTCCTGGCCGATCATGGCGTCGACGACGAACAGCGTCTCGTCGGGTGATACCGCGTCGCGGATCGCCGCGGCCTGCGCCATCAGGACATCGTCGATGCCCAGCCGCCCGGCGGTGTCGATGACGACCACGTCGAAGTGCTTCGCCCGGGCCTCGGCCAGGCCCGCCGCGGCCACCTCGACCGGGTCACCCGGTCCGGCGCCGGCTATCTCCGGCGCGTCGGGCGCGGTTCCTGGATGCGGCGCGAACACGCTGACCCCGGCTCGCTCGCCGACGATCCTGAGCTGGTTGACGGCTCCGGGCCGCTGCAGATCGCAGGCCACCAGCAGGGGCGTGTGACCCTGTCCGCGCAGCCACCGGGACAGCTTGCCCGCCAGCGTCGTCTTCCCGGCACCCTGCAGGCCGGCGAGCATGATCACTGTCGGCGGGGTCTTCGCGAAAAACAGCTGACGGGTCTCCCCGCCGAGAATTCCGACGAGTTCCTCGTTGACGATCTTGACGACCTGCTGGGCCGGGTTGAGCGCGCCGGAGACTTCCGCGCCCTTGGCCCTCACCTTGATGCGGTCGATGAACGCACGCACCACCGGAAGCGAGACGTCGGCCTCCAGCAGCGCCAGCCGGATCTCCCGGGTGGTGGCGTCGATGTCAGCGTCGGTCAGCCGGCCTTTGCCGCGCAGCCCGGTGAGCGCGCTGGTGAGCCGGTCGGAGAGGGATTCGAACACCGGCACAGCCTACCTAGCTCGCTTCGTCAGCCGCTTTCGCCGGCGGCGGCGCAGGAAGCACCGCGTAGAGCTCGCTCTCGAGGACCCGACGTGCCGCGGGCGAGGCAGGCGCAGAGATCGCGAAGACGTCGATCACCGATGCGCCCAGGGTGGTGATCTTCGCCCATACGATGTCGGCCCCGGAACGCTCGAACACGGCCGTCAACGCGGCCAGCAGCCCGGTGCGGTCGGCGGCCCGGATCTCCACCACCGCACGTCCGGGTAGACCGCCGTCGTGCCACAGGACACGCGGCGGAGCCGGTGCCGCCGCGGGCACCGCCGGTGCCGAGTCACCGGCCCGGACACCGCTGCCGTACCGAGCTGTCTCGTGATCGCGCTCGTCCAAGGCGCCGATGACATCGAGGTCGCCGTTGAGCGCGAGGATGAACTGCTGGCGCAACAGCTCCGCCGCCGGGGGGTCGCCGAAGTGGGGTGAGACGACAAAGGTGTTGATCGCCGAGCCTTCGGCGCTGTTCACCGACGCCGAGTGCACGCGCAGCGCGTTGAGTGCCAGTACGCCCGCCGCCTTCGACAGCAGACCGCGGCGGTCCGGTGCGATCATCGTCACCTCGTAGGTGTGGGCGCAGGCTCCGGGCGTCATCTCGAGGTGTATCGCACCGTCACGCGCCACTGTAAGATGTTCGGCAGCAATGGGTTCGGGCTCTGGAGCCGCATAACCGGCCATCCGGGAGCGACACCGGTTCACCAGGTCGCCGATCAGAGCGGCCTTCCAGTCGCCCCAGACACCGGGCCCGGTCGCCAGCGAATCGGCCTCAGCGAGCACCTGCAGTAGTTCGAGCAGGACGTACTCGCCTTCCAGTGCCTCGACAACGGCATCGGTGGTCGCGGGATCCTGCAGGTCGCGTCGCGTTGCCGCGGAGGGCAGCAGCAGATGATGACGCACCATCGCCGACAGCAGTCGGACGTCGGAGGGCCACAGCCCCAATCGCTTGCCGATCTGAACGGCGAGCTCTGCCCCGACGACGCTGTGATCTCCACCGCGACCCTTTCCGATGTCGTGCAGCAAAGCGCCCAGGACCAGCAGATCCGGTCTGGATACCCGGGTCGTGAAAGCGCTTGCCTGGCAGGCCGTCTCGACGAGGTGGCGATCCACCGTCCAGGTGTGGATCGGATCCCGCGGGGGCAGGTCACGCACCGGACCCCACTCGGGAAACAGCCGGCCCCACAGCCCGGAGCGATCCAGCGCCTCGATCGTGGTGATGGTGGCGGGCCCCGCACTCAGCAGCACCAGCAGATCGTCCAGCGCGTCTCGGGGCCATGGCTCACGGAGTTCCGGGGCGGTGTCGGCCAGCCTGGACAGCGTCGATCCCGCAATCGGGATGCCGGTGGTGGCCGAGACGGCCGCGACCCGCAGGACCAGCCCGGGATCGCGCTGCGGCCGGGCATCACGGGCGAGGATCACCTCGCCGGCGTACTCGATCACGCCCTCATCCAGAGGCCTGCGCAACGGACGGCGCAGCACTGACAGGCCCCGGCGCGGAAGGGCGTTGGCGGCGGTCCGCAACCCGGAGTCGACGTAGAAGCTGGCGGTGCGGGCCGCGTCGGAGAGCAAGCGGGCCAGATCGAAGCGGTCACCGATGCGCAGGGCGGCGCCGACCTCGTCGGCGTACTGCGCCAGCAGCTGGTCCCTGCCACGGCCCGAAACCCGGTGCAATTCGGTGCGTACGTCGAGCAGCGCCCGCTGCGCCCACCCCAGCGATCCGGCCGGGGAGTCCGGCGCGTGACTGGGATAGACGTCGGCGAGCTGGGCGGCAGCCAGGGCCTTGAGCACACCGACGTCACGCAGACCGCCCTTGCCCGACTTCAGGTCGGGCTCGGCGCGGTGCGCGATCTCGCCACTGCGCTGCCAACGCGCCCGGGTGTGTTCGACGAGCTCCTCAAAACGGTTCGCAATCCCGATTCGCCATTGCCGGCGGGCACCCGCGATCAGCTTCGAGGACAACTCCGGGTCGCCGGCGATGTGCCGGACCTCCAGCATCGCCATGCCCGCCGCGATGTCGGAGCCCGCGACCTCGAGGGCCTCGGCGACCGTCCGGACACTGTGGTCAAGCCGAATATTGGCGTCCCACAACGGGTACCACAGCTGCTCGGCCACCTCCGTCACCGTCTTCTCGGGCAGTCCGTCATGGACCAGCATGAGATCGAGATCGGAGAACGGCACCAGTTCGCGCCGGCCCAGGCCGCCGGTCGCGACCAGGGCAAGGCGGCGCGAAGGCGTGATCCCCAGTTCGGTCGCCTTGCCGGTGAGCCACAATTCATGCAGGTCGAGCAGCGCCTCCCGCAGTCCGGCGGTGTCGAGTCGCCGTTGCCCGCTGTCCAGCAAGCGGCGGATCGCCGTCGCCAGGTCGGTGGCCGGTCGCGGCGAGTCCGCAGCCGTGGCCGCTCCGGGGGTGGCGGCGGAATCGGTCATGCGGTCCGGTGTCAGAGCGCGTCGGGGCCGCGCTCGCCGGTGCGAACGCGGATCACCGTGTCGACCGGGCTCACCCAGACCTTGCCGTCGCCGATCTTGCCGGTGCGGGCTGCCGCGACGATGGCATCCACGACCTTGTCGGCAGCGGAGTCATCGACCACGACCTCGACCCTGACCTTCGGGACGAAGTCGACCGCGTACTCGGCTCCCCGGTAGACCTCGGTGTGACCCTTCTGCCGGCCGTAGCCCTGGACCTCACTGACCGTCATTCCCAGCACGCCCATCTCTTCCAGACTGGTCTTGACGTCCTCGAGCGTGAAGGGCTTGATGATCGCGGTGATCAGTCTCATGTTCCTCATACCTCCGCGCCGTGACGAGCAAGGATCGGACTTCCGCCGGCAATCGCGAAGTCGTACGCGGTCTCCGCGTGCTCGGCTTCGTCGATGCCACCGGCCTCGGCCTCGCGGTCAAGTCGAAGTCCGACGGTGTATTTGACGAGCAAGGCCAAGATAGTCGTGACGACCGCGGTGTATCCCAGAACGGCGAACGCGCCGACCGCCTGGCGCCACAGTTGCTCGGCGCCGCCGCCGTAGAAGAGTCCGTCCACTGCCGCCGGGGCCTCCTTGGTGGCCACCAGTCCGACCATCAGGGTGCCGACCAGACCGCCGAAGAGGTGTACGCCGACCACGTCGAGGGAGTCGTCGAAGCCGAACCGGAACTTCAGCCCGACCGCCAGCGCGCAGATCACCCCGGCGGTGACGCCAATGGCCAGCGCACCCACGACGTTCACCGACGAACAGGACGGAGTGATGGCCACCAGGCCGGCGACCACGCCGGAGGCGGCACCCAGCGTGGTGGCGTGACCGTCGCGGATCCGCTCGGTGAGCAGCCAGCCCAGCATGGCCGCGGCGGTGGCCACCGTGGTGGTGACGAAGGTCGCCCCGGCGATACCGTTGGAACCCACGGCCGATCCGGCGTTGAAGCCGTACCACCCGAACCACAGCAGGCCCGCGCCCAGCATCACGAACGGCAGGTTGTGCGGGCGCATCGGTGTTCCCGGCCAGCCCATCCGCTTGCCCAGGATCACGGCCAGCACCAGACCGGCCACGCCCGCGTTGATGTGCACCGCGGTGCCGCCGGCGAAGTCGATCGCCTTGAGTTTGTTGGCGATCCAGCCGCCGGTTTCCGCGGTGACCCCGTTGAAGGCGAACACCCAGTGCGCGACCGGGAAGTAGACGAAGGTGGCCCACAGCCCGGCGAACAGCAGCCAGCCGCCGAACTTCAGGCGATCGGCGACCGCACCGGAGATCAGCGCCACGGTGATGATGGCGAACATCAGTTGGAAGGCCACGAACACGGTCTGTGGAATGGTCCCCGCCAGGGGCACCGCGACCTCCGGAGCGTCGGCGGTCAATTGCAGGTACGTGCCGCCGATCAAGCCCTTGAGTCCGAAGTATTGACTCGGGTCGCCGAACAGGCCGTACTTGTCCTCGCCGAAGGCGATGGAGTAGCCGTAGAGCACCCACAGCACGGTGACGACGCCCATCGCGCTGACGCTCATCATGATCATGTTGAGCACGCCTCGGGCGCGCACCATGCCGCCGTAGAAGAACGCCAGTCCCGGCGTCATCAGCAACACCAGCGCGGCGCTTGCCAGCATCCACGCGGTGTCGCCGCTATCCGGCGCGCCCAATACCGGGAATTGGTCCACTCGCGGTTCCCTCCTTCATGCCGCCTCGAGTCCGCGGTAGGGCACCGCGTCAGACAGAACCATGCGCAGTGGTTGTTTCCGGGCCGAACCCTCCGGGTTTCATCGATGTGAACGGTTGGGCGGCTCGCGTTTCGCCGGTGTTACGCGCCTGCTGGAACCCTCAGCCCAGCAGGGCGTCGACGAATGCGGCCGGCTCGAACGGCGCCAGGTCGTCGGGGCCCTCGCCGAGGCCGACCAGCTTCACCGGCACGCCCAGTTCCTGCTGCACCCGGAACACGATGCCGCCCTTGGCGGTCCCGTCCAGCTTGGTCAGTACGACGCCGGTGATGTCGACGACGTCGGCGAACACCCGCGCCTGCGCCAGGCCGTTCTGACCGACCGTCGCGTCGAGCACCAGCAGCACCTCGTCGACAGCGGCGCGCTTCTCCACGACGCGCTTGACCTTGCCGAGTTCGTCCATCAGGCCGGTCTTGGTGTGCAGCCGGCCCGCCGTGTCGATGACGACGACGTCGGCCCCGGTCGCGATACCCCGGTCGACGGCGTCGAAGGCGACCGAAGCCGGGTCGGCGCCCTCGGCGCCGCGCACCACCTCCGCACCCACCCGTGAGGCCCAGGTCTGCAACTGGTCGGCGGCGGCTGCCCGGAAGGTGTCGGCCGCGCCCAGCACGACCCGCCGCCCGTCGGCGACCAGCACCCGGGCCAGCTTGCCGACGGTGGTGGTCTTCCCGGTTCCGTTGACACCGACGACCAGCAGCACCGACGGCTTGTCCGCGTGCGGCAGCGCCCTGATCGCGCGGTCCATTCCGGGATTGAGTTCACCGACGAGCACCTCGCGCAACACGGCCCTGGCCTCGGCTTCGCTGCCGACGCTGGAGCCCGCGAGCCTGGCGCGCAGCTGCCCGGACACCGACGTGGTGGCCACCGGACCGAGATCGGCGATGAGCAGGGTGTCCTCGACCTCTTCCCAGGACGCCTCGTCGAGGTCACCACCGCCGAGCAGGCCCAGCAGGCTGCGCCCGAGTGCGCTCTGGGATTTGGCCAGCCGGCCGCGCAGTCGCTCCAGCCGGCCCTGCGACGGGGCGATCGCCTCGGCCTGCTCGGCCCCGGCGGCTTCGGTGACCTCGTGAATCGCAGGGGCCTCGCGGGACGGCGCAACCGGGGCCGGTTCGGGTAGGTGGACCTGGGAGATCGTCCGCTTCGGCGCGTCCCGCGGGATCGCGGCGTCGTCGCCCACCCCGGGCAGCCCGGTGGTGTCCAGCCGAGGTGCCGAGGATTCGGTGAAGGCGATTCCCGACGAGGCGGTGTACCCGCCGGAGCGGTCGATCGCGCTTGCGTCCTCGGCGCCGGGACGCAGGCTGACCTGGCGCCGCCGGTACCGCACCGATCCGATGACCAGGACGGCGATCACGAGGACGGCGACGACCGCGACGGCGATCCAGAGTTCGGGTGTCACCACGTTATTCTCGCAGGTCTACCGGAGCGACCAAGCACCCAGCAACCGCCGTGTGGTCTGAGTGGCGGGGCCGATTACGCCCTAGGTCTAGCCTGGGCGGGCCCCAGATCGACCTGTCGTCGGGGTCAGAGCGGGCTGAGGGCGATCCCGTATGGCAGGTCGCCGACGGCAATGGGATTACCGACCACGGTGTTCGTCGCGGTGTTGATCACCCACACACAGTCGATCAGGAGGTCAGTGACGTAGGCCCGGGTACCTCCCGGGTTCACCGCCAGGGCGTAGGGAACGTTGCCAGCGGCGATGGGGGCTCCGATCACGGTGTTGGTCGCGGTGTTGATCACCGAGACCGTCCCGCCGAAGGAGTTCGCGACGTACAACCGGGGTTGGGCAGGATTTACCGCCACGCCGCGCGGCTCCAGCCCAACCCGGATCGGGTTGCCGACGACAGTGTTGGTGGCGGTGTCGATCACGGTCACGGTTCCACCAAACGCCGGGTCCGCGCCGCTGGAGGTGACGTAGGCGAAGGTGCCGGCCGGATTGACCGCCACGCCTTCGGGACCGTCACCCACGGGGACGGTGTCGAGTCCGCCGACCACCGACACGGTGTCGCTGCCGGTGTTAGCGACGTAAATCCGGCCTCTGACCAGGTTGACCGCCACCCCGGCAGGCCTGTCGCCGACTGGGACCGGAGCCCCTACCACGGTGTTGGTGGAGGTCCTGATCACCGTCACTGTGTCGGAGCCGGCGTTGGTGACATAAACGTTGGTGGCGTTGACGGTGTTGCCTACCGACACCCCGACCGGTTCGTCGCCGACGGCGACGGTGGCGATGACGAGCGCGTTGGTGAATGCGCCGGCACCGCCGCTGCCGCCGCTTCCGGCGGTACCGATGGCACCCGCGGTACCGGCAGTGCCGGGCAAAGCCCCGACGGTCGCTGTGTTGATCACCGAAACGCTGTCGCTGCCGGAGTTGGCGACCCATACCCGACCTCCGTCCGCACTGACCGTCACCCCCATCGGGTCGGACCCGACCGCGAGATAGAAGTCGTTCTCCCGGGTGGCCGCGGCGGTGTCCACCACGTAGAGGCGGTCGGTTCCCTTCGACGTGACATACGCCGCGCCGGTCGAGCCGCCGGTCAGACCACCGTCGCCCCCCGCGCCCCCGCCACCACCCACGCCCGGGCTGAGGCCGAAGAAGCCTCCCGCGCCGCCCTTGCCGCCGTCGCCGCCGTCGCCGCCCTTGCCGCCCGCGCCGAAGAAACCACCCTTGCCTCCGTTGCCGCCGTCACCGCCGTCGCCCCCGGGGCCTCCGGCGCCGAAGACGAGGCTGCCGCCGCCGCCGGCCCCGCCCTTCCCACCAGCTCCGCCGAGAAGGGTGCCGAACCCGCCTGCCACGCCGTTTCCGCCGTCACCACCCCTGCCGCCGGCCCCGATCAGCGAGAGCAATCCGACTGAGCCACCCGCCCCGCCGTCACCACCGGCGCCGGCGAGCACTGCGTCGCCGCCGTTGCCACCGTCACCGCCGTTGCCGGTGAACAGCCCGCCGCTGCCGCCCTTGCCGCCGTCGTTTCCCAGCGTGCCGTTACCGCCCTTGCCGCCGTTGCCGAACCCACTGGCGTTGCCGCCGTTGCCGCCGGACCCGTAGCCGTTGCCGCCGTTGCCGAACCATCCGCCGTTGCCCCCGGAACATCCGCCGGCAGGGCAGGTCTGCTGGGTCCAGCTGAACCCGTTGCCCGCCAGGATGCCGGCGTTGGGGTGATCGGCGGTGCCGTCGCCGAAAAGCCAGACATCGTTGGCCGCTGATGCTTGCGCACGAGCGACCGCCGAGGCCGGCCGGCTCAGCCGGCTCACCGGCTTGGTGTTCGGTCGCACCACCTGCCGGACAACGCCGGGCCGGGCCGGGCCGGCCGAGCTCACACCGGTGCCATCGGCGGTGCCCTCCGCCGTGTCGGCGGCGGCAGCCGCCATACCGCCCAGCGCCGCGCCGACGCCCAAGGCCACCGCGAGCGCACCCACCCGGCCTACCACCAACACCGAATCCGACTTCCGGAACCATTGCCCTATGACATCCATGACCGCAACCCCTCGCTTAGGTGGGACTGAGACGATACGCCGATGACCGAGAGCGATGGCGAAATGAAAACCCCTGATTCAAAGCCGGATTCGATCGACAACTGCGGCAGGGTGGACATGGTGAGTTCATCGCGCAACCGCAGGTCTGTCTGCGGGGTCGGCATCACATCCTGAAAGCCGGGTCATTGACCGCCCCCGACAGAGAGCGTGGGGATCATCGGAGGAAGTGTCACGATGGGGTTCAACGTGACTCCGCCCGCTCCTCCCGCGGCACCCACCGAATTGACCGGAGGCAGCGTGATTCCCTCATACTTCTCGGTCGGGACGTGAAAGGTCGGCGGAACCACTGGGTGCGGAACTTGCTGCGGTGTCACCTCAGGCAGCGACACGATCGGGGGGTCGAGGACAGGTGGCAGCGTGCCAGGGGGCGTGAACTCCGGCGCCGCAGATGCCGGCTCCGGAGATGCCGCAACAGCTGGTACCACCGCCTCGGGAGTGACAGCCTCGAGAGCGACGGGCGTCTGCGACTCGGGCGCCGGTGCGGCAACCGGGGGTTGAGGCGATCCCGTCGGCGCAATGGCCCGCGCCGGCGGGATGGAAGCATTCGCTTGGGTGGGGACCGACGATCGAATCATCTGCCTGACCCGACTCGGGGCTTCGGCCTTGGACGGAGGGCTGACAGCACTGACCACAGGCTGGGTGACCTTGACTGAGGTGGTGGCCGGCGCATTAACGGTGTTCATCACGGTGAGCAAGAGTCCGCCGATGGCCGCCGCGGCAAAGCCCGTCACAATCCCGTACAGCAGGGTCGATCGGCGATCCCGGGTCTCGAATGGCGGCTCCGCAGCATCGGCGAGGACCGACACAACCGGACCCGAGTAGTGCTCACCGGTGCACGGGAGTGGCTCGGCCGCACTGTCGTCATCCTCAGCCGACCACGCCAGCGCCCTGAAGGTTGCCGACTGTGGATCGTCGGTCCGACCGACGTATGTCTCGCGTGCCGTGAAGATGCTCATCATGGGTTCACCTCTGCGTTGACGCAGCCCCCGGTGGGCTGCTCTCACGGGTAGGTGCAGCCAGCCCCCGTACGAAGCACACTTTTTGCCGAAATCCAGCGCCCCAGGGAAAACACCAGGTCAGCGGCCTCGGCGGAAATTTCGGGGAGAAATTTCGCAAAAAGTGTGCGACCTGCCCGGAGTGGCTGCACCTACCCGTGAAAGCAGCCCATCCGGGGCGGCGAACACCGATAAGGAGCACCTCATGACCACCATCTCGATCCTCACCAAGCTCAGCGCCATGACCGCCGCCGTGGCGGCGCCGGCGATGTTGTTCACCGGCGCGGGCACCGCGCAGGCGAGCATGAACGCCAACGCCAATCCCAGCCCCGGCGGCGTCGACGTGATGGTCACCACCTGGCCGAACGAGGCCGGCGAAACCGCCCCCAGCGGCTGGTGCCTCTTCAACTCCTCGGTGGTGGGCAACCCGATCGGCAAGCCCCTGCCGGCGATCAATGTGCCGTTCTATCTGCCGGAAAACGGGCCGGGGGCGATGTCATCCTCCCGCCTGTGGTTCCCCAGCTATCCCACCCGTTCGACCTGGAACATCTCGGTCGAGTGCCCGAACGCGGCGCCGCAGGTTTCCCAGCTCGTCTGGTGAACCCCGGCGGTCCGGTACCGGCGATCAATGTTCACCGGTACCGGACCGGTTGCAGGTTTACGCTGATGACAATTGAGCCGGCGACGGGGGTGCGAGTCATGACCGAAGCACTGGAGCTGCAACCCAGCCTCAGTGACGGCGATCTGGCGCGCGCGGCCGCCGGCGGTGACCGGCAGGCGTTCGCCGAGATCTACGACCGCTATGCCGACCGGCTGTATGACTTCTGTGTCGGACTCCTCGGGGACCGCGAGGCCGCGGCAGATTGCGTGCAGGACGCCTTCTGTGTGGCCGCGACGGATCTCGGGGTTTTGCGGGAGCCCGACAAACTCCGCCCTTGGCTGTACTCGATCACCCGCCATCATGCGATGCGCCGTCTTCGGC
The DNA here is from genome assembly GCA_018882965.1 of Mycobacterium sp. Classification (GTDB taxonomy): domain Bacteria; phylum Actinomycetota; class Actinomycetes; order Mycobacteriales; family Mycobacteriaceae; genus Mycobacterium. The sequence goes on from VEQY01000069.1 coordinate 13,707, forward strand.
ACCGCTACCGCGAGGAGGTCTCCGATGAATTGCCTGACATGGTCTCTCACGAAGCAAGCCCCGAAACACTCGCCGGACAGAGTGAGTTAGCCCGCCTGGTCGCCGACGCGGCAGGCGGATTGTCGGACCGCGACCGAGAACTGCTGGATCTGTCATACCGGCATGGACTGGACGGCCCTGAACTCGCGGAAGCCCTCGACGTCACTCTGACGAGCGCGAACACCATGATGTTCCGGCTGCGCCAGACCGTCGAACGTTGTCTGGGCGCACTGTTGGTGGCGCGCGGCGCACAAGCCAATCCACAGGCGTGCCCGGAGCTGGCCGCGTTACTCAAGGGCTGGGACGGACAGTTCACCGTTCTCATGCGTAAGCGGATCGCCCGCCACATCGAGTCCTGCGACACCTGCGAAGACGATCAGCGCCGGCACGTCAACCCGGTCGCCCTGCTGGGCGGCTCGGCGGTATTCATTCCCGCCCCGGGCTGGCTTCGCCGTCAGACATTGGAGCGCGTGCAACTCACCTCCGCGAGCTCCGCCATGACAGAGACTTCGGACCATCCCAACCCTGTATCCGGCACCACCAGGACTTCGCGGCAGATCCGCACGCGGATCGCCATCGTCGGCATCCCTGCGTTGTGCCTGAGTTTGGCGATCGCCTGGTTCGCGCGTTCCGAAGACCCCGTGTCCAAGCTGGTTGACATCGGCAACGATTCGAGCGAACACCCCTTTCTGGTAGGCCCCCGGACCAGCAATGGCCCTTCGGCGCCCGGTCGTCCGCAGCCGGTCACGGCTGCCGGCACCGCTGCCCCATCAATTCCGACCCAGCAGGCAATTCCTACCCAGCAGGCGACGAACGCTCCGGGCACCATCACCCCCCGCCCCGCACCGGTGGTTATTTTTCCGAGTACCGGCCCGAACGCCGTGCCCTCCGATTCCCAGATAGACATTGCGCCCGTGCCGAATTCGGGTCCGGACGACACCGCGACCGACCCCCAAATCGACGTCGCACCGATACCGAATCCACAAGACACCACTAGCGGCGGCAGCACCACCAGCAGCGGCGGCAGCACCACCAGCAGCGGCGGCAGCACCACCAGCGGAGGCAGCACCACCACCAGCAGCGGAGGCAGCACCACCAGCAGCGGCGGCAGCAGCAGCGGCGGCAGCACCACCACCAGCGGCGGCAGCACCACCAACGGAAGCACCAGCGGCGGCAGCACCACCAACGGAAGCACCACCAG
>VEQY01000070.1 GCA_018882965.1 Mycobacterium sp.
GCGCGGTCGGTGGCGCTGGTCGGCGCCAGCGCCCGGCCCGACAGCTTCGGGGCCCGGATGATCGTCGAGGCCCGGCGCAGTTCCGCGCGGATGCATCTGGTGAACCCGCGCTACGACCACATCAACGGGATCGCCTGCGCACCGTCGCTGACCGCCCTCGACGAGCCGGTCGATCTGGTGCTGCTGGGCGTACCCGATGCGGCGTTGCGTGACGAACTGCAGGCTGCGGCCGTCGCCGGCGCGCGCGGAGCGGTCGTGTTCGGCTCAGCGCACACCCCGGGCCTGCGGGAGGAGATCTCGGCCGTGGCTGCGGGCGCCGGCATGGCCCTCTGCGGCGCGGGCTGCATGGGGTTCGTCAACAACGTGATCGGGCTGCGGGCGCTGGGTTACCTTGAACCCGATCCCCTTGCCAACGGCGGGGTTTCACTGATCACCCACTCCGGATCGGCGTTCTCCACCCTGCTGCGCGCGAACCGGGGCTTCGGTTTCCGGTTGGCGGTCTCCTCCGGCCAGGAACTGGTCACCGACGCCGCCGACTACGTCGACTACGCGCTCGACGACCCCGGCACCACCCTGATCGCGCTGCTGCTGGAGACCCCGAGGGCGGCGGGCAGGCTGCGCGCCGCCCTCTACCGTGCCGCCGAACAGGGCGTCCCCGTGGTGATCCTGGCGGTCGGCCACTCGCCGCGCGGCCAGGAGATGGTGGCCGCGCACTCCGGGGCACTGGCCGGCGATGACACCGGCTGGGCGGCCTTCTGTGCGCAGACCGGGGCGGTCCAGGTGAGCGACCTGGCCGAACTCTGCGACACCATCGAGCTTTTCGAGGCCGGGCGGCGCCGCCGGACCGGTTCGCGCGGCATCGCCACCGTCCATGACTCCGGGGCCGAACGGGCGCTGTGCGCCGACCTCGCACACGAACTGGGGGTCGACTACGCCGAACTGGGCGACACCACACTGGCGGCTCTGACCGATCTGCTCGACGAAGGACTGATTGCCGCCAATCCGCTGGACCTGTGGGGCACCGGTGCCGACACCCGGGCTCTGTTCACCACCAGTCTGAGGGCGATCGTCGCCGATCCGGCCGTCGCGGTGACCGCACTGGCCGTCGATCTGGTCAGCGAATTCGACGGCGACACCGCCTACCCCGATGCCGTCATCGACGTGGCGGCCAGCACCGACGCTCCGATCGCGGTGCTGGCGTCGGTCTCGTCGGCCATCGACACCGCCACCGCGCATCGGCTGCGCGCCAACGGTATTGCGGTGCTGGAGAACGCGCGAAGCGGGATCGCCGCGTTGGGGCATCTGGCCGAGTGGCCGAAACCGGTCGGCCGCACCGTGTCGAGCGTCGACATCGATCGCCGGCGGCGGTGGTCCTCGCGGCTGGCCGCACCCGACTGGAGCGCCCACGACGCATTCGCGCTCCTGGCCGATTACGGCATCCCGGTAGCCCCCTGCGCGGTGGCCCGTGATCTCCGCGAGGTACTCGCCGCCGCCGAGGTGGTCGGGTATCCGGTCGCACTGAAGACCGCTGGGGCCGAACACAAAAGCGACGTGGATGGGGTGGCGCTGGGCATCGCCGACGCGGCAGCGTTGAGCGCGGCGTATCGGTCGATGGCCGACCGTCTCGGTCCCGAGGTGAGCGTGCACGCCATGGTGGGGGCCGGCGTGGAGATCTCCGTCGGCGTCGTCCGCGACGGCAACTTCGGTCCTCTCATCGTCGTGGCGGCCGGCGGAACGCACGTCGAGTTGCTCGCCGACCGCGCCGTCGCGTGCCCGCCCCTCACGAGGGCCGACGCGCTGTCGCTGCTGCGTTCGTTGCGCATCGCGCGGCTGCTGACCGGATGGCGGGGCGACCCACCGGTCGATATCGACGCCCTGGCGGATGCCGTCGTCGGATTCTCCCAACTGGCAACCGAACTCGGCGACACCATCGACGCCGCCGAGGCCAATCCGGTGATCGTCTCACCCGCGGGTGCGGTAGCAGTGGACGCACTGCTGATCGCGCGTGATCAGAAGATCGAATAGACCTTGCGGACTGTCTCGTGGATTTCCCAGGTCCCCGACCAGCCCAGGGGGAAGACCGCGACATCGCCCACTGCGAGCTCTGTGGACTGACCACCGTCCGGTGTGACGGTCATCCGGCCGGCCACCAGGTAAATCACTTCGTTGGTGTCCAGAACCCAGTGCGAGGGGCCGGGCGCGCACTGCCAGATGCCGGCCGATGCCGTGCCCTGGGCCCACAACTCGACGCCGTGGGTCGCCATCGGGTGACCGGTGGCCTCGGCCAGCGGGCCCCAGTCCTCCAGTTCGGCGTTCACCGCATCGGCCAGGGCGGGGGTGCTGACGGCTCCGCTCACGTGGTGGTCCCTGCTTTCTACGATTGGGCAACGCTCTCCGGGAACGGCAGCGCGATCGGGTCGGGCGCCAGCCGGCTTCGGCCCTGGGCGTCGAAGCGGTCCAGTCCGAGTTCGTCGACGTCGAGCCAGCCGCACTCGTCCTTCAGCACCAGATCGGCGGCCGCCTCGGATACCGCCGGGCCCCACATCATGCCGTGTCCCGCCGGGCTGGCCACCAGCGTGCCCGCCACCGGTCCGTCGTCGTCGATCAGCGGCCCGAGGATGGGCAGGTGGTCGCTGGTGTAGTCGATGGTCGCCGCCCAGGTGCGCCGCAGTCCCAGGCCACGCAGCGCTGGGTAGAGGAACTCGATGCGCTCGCGGGCCTGCCGGTAGTAATCGACATCGAAGCTGGGCGGCTGGCCGGGCCTCTCGTCGGGATTGCTCATACCCCACAGCAGACCGCCCAATCCCCCTGGGCGCCAGTAGATTCCCGACGCGATGTCGAACACCATCGGCAGCGCATCGACGTCGACCGACGGCACCCGCTCGGTGACCACCACCTGGTGGCGGGTGCCGCCGGCAGGAATGCGCCCGCCGGCCGCCGCGCCGACCTCGGCGAGGGTCGGCCCGCCGGTGAGCACCACCTGATCGGTGTCGATCCGCCCGGCGGAGGTCTGCACGCCGCACACCCGCCGGCCCGACAGATGCAGACCGGTGAACGCGGTGCGCTCGCGCACGTCGACTCCCAACGCGGTCAGCGCCGCGGTGTAGGCCAGCACGTTGCGCGACGCCTCGATGTAGCCGTCGCCGGGCGCGTAGGACCCGCCGAGGGTGACCCCCGGGGCCAGGCCGGTGTCGCGGGCATCCAGTTCGGACGCCGACCACCACTCAACGGCCAGACCGAGCCGGCGCTGCAGCGCGATGCGCTCGTGCGCCTGGTCGACTTCGGCCTCGGTGAAGCACGGCATCAGGTAGCCCTGCTCGACGAAGCCGCAGTCCAGCGGAAAGCGGTCCGCGGTGGAGCGGTAGAACTCCTGGGTGCGCATACCCAGGGTGATCGCGGTCGGGGTGCCGCCCTGAGCACGCACCATGCCGGCGGCCCGGCCGCTGGCGCCCGCGCCGAGGGTCTTGGCCTCCACCAGGACGACGCGGCCGGCGCCGCGTTCAGCCAACTGGACCGCCGTCCACGCCCCGACGGTGCCGCCGCCGACCACCACGACGTCGGCGGTGGAACTGGTCATACCTGCAGACCGTGACATAGGCTGAACGTTCAGTCAAGACATCCGGGGACGGGACGGCCATGTACGCGTTGACCGCAGAGGACATCCGAATCCGAGACACCGCCCGCGAGTTCGTCGACACCCTCATCCCCTACGAGGTCGACGCCGAACTGGCCGGCGGTCAGCTGCCCGACGATCTGGTCAACGCGCACCGCAAGCGCGCGATCGAGCTGGGGATCTACGCCGCGAACATGCCGCAGTCCGTCGGCGGCCCGGGATTCACCGCGCTGCAGCAGGTTCTGGTCCAGGAACAGGTCGGGCGGGTCACCAATGCGCTGGCGTGGGTGGTGCACACCCCGCCGCAGTGGTGGGTGGACGTGGCCACCGACTACCAGCGTGAGCGCTGGCTGGAGCCGACCGTGCGCGGTGAGATGCACGAGACCTACGCCATCACCGAGGAGTTCGCCGGCTCGGACGTGTCCGCGCTGGAGTCGACCGCTCGGCGCGACGGCGACGACTACGTCATCAACGGGGTGAAGTGGCACGTCACCTCGTTCAACCTGGCCGACTACGTGTTCGTACAGGCCCGGCTGGTCGGTGGCGCGCACGACGGCGATCACGTGCTGCTGGTCGTCGACCTGCCCAGCCCCGGGGTGGAGGTGGTGCGCACGCCGCAGTACTCGCACAACATCGCCGACGAACACCCGATCGTCTCCTTCACCGACGTGCGGGTGCCCGCGACGCATCTGGTGGGAGCCGAGGGCGAGGGCATGACGTTCACCCAGGACTGGTTCCGCTTCGAACGCATCATGGTGGCTTCGCGCTGCGTGGGTGCGGCGCAACGGCTGGTCGAGGAGACCACCGCCTTCGCCCGCGAGCGGATCGTCGACGGCAAGCCGCTGGGCGAGCACCAGCTGGTGGCGGGCATGCTCGCCGACAGCGCCACCGAACTGTTCGCCGCGCGCAGCATGCTCTACGAGGTGGCCCGCGGCATCGACGCCGGGCTGGACCGCAAGGTGCTGCACGGGCAGGCCTCGATGGTCAAGCTGTACTGCTCGGAGATGGCCGGGCGGGTGGCCGACCGCGCCGTGCAGATCTTCGGGGGCCGCGGATACATGCGCGAGAACGTCGCCGAGCGGATGTTCCGTGAGTTGCGCGTCGAGCGGATCTGGGAGGGCGCCAGCGAGATTCAGCGGGTCATCATCGGCCGCCAGCTGATGCTGCGCGGCCCGCAGGCGGTGCTCGACCCGCGCTGACCGCTCAGCGTGGACGCGACAGCAGCGGGGCGGCGCGCCCGGTCAGTGGCGGCAGGTCGAAGAAGCCGCGCACTCCCGGCTCGGCCGCGCAAGTGGCCGGGATCGCGTTGACGCAGTGCGCGGCGGTGGCGACGATGCCCGGATTGCTCTGCAACCCCTCCTCGACACTCTCAGGCTGCCAGCCCTTCACGGTGACGAAAGTGTTCGGGTTGCCGCGCACCTCCATCTCGTAGCGTTCGCCGGCCGGGCCGAACGACCACGGCGGGTCGAGGTTCTCCTCACCCATCAGCCAGTTCACCGCCACCCGCACCACGACGGTGTTGGTGACCACGGCGTCCCAGCAGAATCGCCGCGCGGCCACCTCGCCGGGGGCGATCACCCCGATCGGCGAGTCGATCGGGGCGGCGGCCACCGCGACCTCCTGGCTGGTGCGGATCATCGGGTCGGCGGCGAAGCCGAGCCGGTCGACGACGAGCCGCACCGACTGGAAGAACCCGCCGTCGAGCAGCTTCTGCATCGGCCCGCGCAGGGCGTTCTCCGGGGTGCCGCCGAAACCCATCACGTGCCGCAGCACGTCGGGTGCGCCGTAGGTGCGCAGATCGGAGAACTCCTCGGCGCGCACGTGGGTGATGCCGGTGGACATCACCGACAGCAGCAGCGGGAACAGTTCGGTGGCCGCCCCCGGCCCGATCCCCGCGCCGTGCAGCGTCACGCCACCCTCCCGGGCGGCGGCCTCCAGCGGGGCGGCTTCGGCGGCCGACGGGTAGAACCAGCCCAGCGGACTGACCACGTTCTTGCCCGACCGCAGCAGCGCGGCCACCTCCTCGGCGTTGGGCAGCAGCGGGGCGTAGACCACCGCGTCGGCGTCCAGCGCGAGGATCTCGTCGACGCTGCCGGTGGCGGTCAGCCCCAGTGGCCCGGTGCCGACGATCTCACCGACGTCTTTGCCCGCCTTGGCTTTCGCGTGCACCCAGCAGCCGGCCAGTTCCAGGTCGGGATGCTCGAGCACGGCCTTGATCGCGGCCTTGCCGACCGATCCGGTGGCCCACTGCACCACCCGAAGCACCATGAGGGCACACTAGCGCCCATGGGCAACGCGGTAAGTAAGAGCGGTAACAAGGTGTACGTCGTCGGGGTCGGGATGACCAAGTTCGAGAAGCCCGGCCGCCGCGAAGGATGGGACTACCCGGACATGGCCCGCGAGTCGGGCACCAACGCGCTCACCGACGCCGGGGTGGACTACGCCGACGTCGAGCAGGGCTTCGTCGGTTATGTCGCCGGGGACTCCACCTGCGGGCAGCGCGCGCTCTACGAGCTGGGCATGACCGGTATCCCGGTCGTCAACGTCAACAACAACTGCTCGACCGGGTCCACCGCGCTGTACCTGGCCGCGCAGGCCATTCGCGGCGGGCTGGCCGACTGCGTGCTGGCGCTGGGGTTCGAGAAGATGCAGCCCGGCTCGCTCGGCGGCGGGGCCGAGGATCGCGAATCCCCGCTGCGCCGCCACATCAAGGCACTCGCCGAGATCGACGAGCTGGCGTTCCCGGTCGCCCCGTGGATGTTCGGCGCGGCCGGCCGCGAATACATGCGCACCTACGGCGCGACCGCCGAGCACTTCGCGAAGATCGGCTACAAGAACCACAAGCACTCGGTGAACAATCCCTACGCGCAGTTCCAGGAGGAGTACAGCCTCGAGGACATCCTGGCGGCGAAGATGATCTCCGACCCGCTGACCAAGCTGCAGTGCTCGCCGACCTCCGACGGGTCGGCGGCGGCGGTGCTGGCCTCGGAGGCGTTCGTGGAGTCCCGCGGGCTGGCCGGCCGCGCGGTGCAGATCGTCGGGCAGGCGATGACCACCGACTTCGCCTCCACCTTCGACGGGTCGGCGAAGAACATCATCGGCTACGACATGAACGTGCAGGCCGCCCGCAAGGTCTACGACCAGAGCGGGCTCGGCCCGTCGGACTTCCAGGTGATCGAACTCCACGACTGCTTCTCGGCCAACGAGCTGCTGCTCTACGAGGCGCTGGGGCTCTGCGGTGAGGGCGAGGCGCCCAAGCTCATCGACGACGACGACACCACCTACGGCGGGCGCTGGGTGGTCAACCCGTCGGGCGGGCTGATCTCCAAGGGCCACCCGCTGGGGGCGACCGGGCTGGCCCAGTGCGCCGAGCTGACCTGGCAGCTGCGCGGTGACGCCGACGCCCGCCAGGTCCCCGGGGTGAGCGCCGCGCTGCAGCACAACATCGGCCTCGGCGGGGCCGCCGTGGTCACCGCCTACCAGCGCGCCGAGCGCTGAGCGGCCTCCCGCCCCCTCCCGCCCCCTCCCGCGAGCAGACGTAAACGACCCCGCACGCCGGGCGTGTCGGGGTCGTTTACGTCTGCTCGCGCCTAGAGGGTGACCACCTCGTAGGCGCCGTCGGCGTGGCGGGCGCGGATGGTTTTCTTGTCGTACTTGCCGACGCTGGTGCGCGGGATCTCCTCGATGAAGGCCCACCGCTCGGGCAGCCACCACTTGACGACCCTCTCGGCCAGATAGTCGCGCAGCTGCGCCGGGGTGACGTCGGCACCCTCGTGCAGTACGACAACACCCAGCGGGCGCTCCTGCCAGCGCGGGTCGGGCACGCCCACCACGGCGGCCTCCCGCACCTGCGGGTGGCCGATGAGGTGGTTCTCCAGCTCCACCGAGGAGATCCACTCCCCGCCGGACTTGATGACGTCCTTGGCCCGGTCGGTGAGCGTGATGTAGCCCTGCGGGTCGATGCGGCCCACGTCGCCGGTGCGCAGCCAGCCCGAGGCGAACTTCGACGGGTCGGTGTTGCGGTAGTAGGACCCGGTGATCCACGGCCCGCGGACCTCCAGCTCGCCGACCGCGACGTTGTCGTGCGGCAGCACCCCGCCGTGGTCGTCGACGATGCGGGTCTCCACCCCGCACATCGCCCGGCCCTGGGTCGCACGGACCTCCCACTCGCGCTCCGGCGGGGTGTCCGGCGCCGGGCGGGCGACCGTCGCCATCGGCGAGGTCTCGGTCATCCCCCACAGCTGGCAGATCTGCACGCCGTAGCGCTGCTCGAAGATCTGCATCAGCGACACCGGCACCGCCGATCCCCCGCACACCACCAGCCGCAGCGAGGAGATGTCGTGGCCCGGTTCGCGGTCCAGGTAGGTCATCACGTCGTTCCAGATGGTGGGCACCGCCCCGGCCACCGTCGGGCGCTGGGTCTCGATCAGCCGCACCAGTGACGCAGGGTCCATGAAGCGGTCCGGCAGCACCAGATCCGCGCCGGCCATCAGCGCCGCGTAGGGCAGACCCCACGCGTTGGCGTGGAACATCGGCACCACCGGCAGCGCCTTGTCGGCGAAGCTCAGCCCCATCCCGTTGCCGGCGCACACCGCCATCGAGTGCAGGTAGCTCGACCGGTGGGCGTACACCACGCCCTTGGGATGGCCGGTGGTGCCGCTGGTGTAACACATTGCCGCGGCGGAGTTCTCGTCGACGTCGGGCCACTCGAAGGTGTCGGGCTGGCCGGCGGTGATCTCGTGGTAGCGCAGCACCCGCTTACCGGAGTCCTCCAGCGGGGCGAGGTCGCCGGCGCCGACGGCGATCACGGTGTGCACGGTCTCCAGCTTGGGCAGCACCGGGGCGAGCACCGAAGTCAGCGACAGGTCGGCGATGAGCACCTGGTCCTCGGCCTCGTAGGCGACGAACTCGATCTGCTCGGGGAACAGCCGGATGTTGAGGGTGTGCAGCACCGCCCCCATCGAGGGCACCGCGACGTAGGCCTCCAGGTGCTCCTGGTTGTTCCACATGAAGGTGGCGACCCGCTGGTCGGAGTCGATGCCCAGCCCGCGCAGCGCGTGCGCCAGCCGCGCGGCCTGCCGGCCCAGCTCTCGGTAGGTGGCCGAGCGGAACCCGTCGCCGGTGGCGGTGGTCACGGTGCGCTCGGCGTGCACGTCGGTCGCGTAGCGCAGGATCGCCGCGATCGTCAACGGGGGGTTCTGCATGGTGCTCTGCACGGGGACCGCCTCCACTCGCCAGGACCGGATGTGCCAACCTGGGCGAATGGTATCGCCGGTCTCCACTCTCGCGGCAGTGGCGGTGCTCCTCAGCGCCGCCGCGGTGCTGGCCGCCCCGGCGCAGGCCGAGGAGTCCGCCCAGGACACCATCAGCAAGCTTCAGCAGCAGGGCTACGTGGTGACCCTGGACAAGATCGGCACCGGCCCGCTGTCGAAGTGTCAGGTGCTCAGCGTGCGCAATCCGCAGACGATCACCCAGTGGGTGCCCTTTGTCGGGCCGGGGCTGGGTAGCGCCGACGGCAACTTCCTGGTGCCGGCGGTGACCAGCCGAACCATCTCGGTGTCGCTGGACTGCTCCGCGCGCTGAGACCCGGTCAGGCCGCGAGCGCGGTCAGGGTGCCGTCGTAGCCGGCGACGTAGAGGCAGCGCTGGTCGGCGCTGAGCGCCACACAGGAGACCGGCCCGCCGATGTCGATGCGGTCCAGCACCCGGCGGGTGTCGGCGTCGAGCACGACCACCCGGTCGTCGGCGGCCAGGAAGATCCGGTCGCCGCCGAGAACCAGCTGCAGCGCCAGCCCGCCGGAGGCGACGGTGTCGATGACCCGGCCGGTGGCGGCGTCGGCGACGGTGAGCACTCCGCCCAGCCCGCTCTTCCAGCCGGTGGCGAAGATGCGCCGGCCGTCGCGGTGCACGGCGACGTCACCGATCGAGGCGCCCAGCGTGACGGTGTTGACGACACGCCCGGCGTGCGGGTCGACGCCGAGCAGCTGCCCGGCGCAGGGGGTGCGCAGCGCGCCGTACAGGCGTTTGCCCTCGGCGTCGATGCGCAGGGTGTCCAGGCTCGCCTCGGCGGCCCGGGACACCGGGATGGTCGTGGTGGCGCCGGTCTCGACGTCGACGACGGCGATGTCGGAGCGCTCCTCGCCGCGGCGGGCCACATACAGCAGTTCCCCACCGGGGCTGACGGCCATGCCGCCGACGCTCAACCCGACCTCGCGGGCGCCCAGCACGGCACCGACCTCCAGGTCGACGGCGACGATACGGTCGCCTTCGGCGCAGCCGGAGCTGACGTAGCCGCGGTCGGCGGCCACCACCGAGCGGGGCTCGGCGACCTCGACGGTGGCGCGCAGCGTCAGCGTCGCGACGTCGATGACCGAGACCGCATCAGCGGCCTGGTGCGCGGCCACCAGATGACGGCCGTCAGTGCTGACGGTCATATCGGTGATCGCGGCGGGCAGCTCGGCGAGCCGGCCGTGGGCGGGCCGGACCGCGGGGACGGCCACGGGGCGCGTCGGCAGCAGGTCGCGGATCGCGGTGGGCAGCGCGGCCATCCACAGCGAATCGGTCGGCCTCTCGGCCAGGGCGGCGGCACCTTGGGGGTACGCCATGGCGGTTGTCACCTCCGTCGGGCAGACGGCGCGAGCGATCAAACAGCGCAAGCGGTGTGATCAGCTCAGCCCGTCGAGGCCCGTAAATGGGTAATCGGGGAAAACAGCTAGTCGGCGCGAAGCCGGACACTCCTATTCTAGCCGCGCCGCCCGACACCCGGCACCCCTTTCGGCTGTCACCGCCGCGCACGACCGGACCCGCGCGATGCCCCGCACACGTCCCTGAGCAGGTCAAACCGGGTGCGCTCGGGTGCGGGGCTGAGACCCACTGCGGTGTGCGCGGGCAAAGAGGCGTAGGTCACAGGCGAAGATCACAGCAGATCGCCGCGGACGGCGGGAGTGTCGCGGCGCTACAGCGCGCGTTCGACGGCCTCGCGGCTGCGCACCGGGTCGCTGCCGGCGACATAGGCCGGTTCGGTGTGCGTGACCGCGGTGCCCCCGGACACCCGGCGCTGGGCCTGGCGGAACTCCCGAAGCGGTCCCATCGCCGCCTGCGTGGCGTTGATCGCCGTCCAGGTGGCGGCGCGCCGCGCGGCGCGTTCCACCGGATGCGGGGGGCGGTGGGCCACCATCTCGGCGGCCCAGTCGGGCATCGAGTCGCGGATGGCCCAGTCGAAGAACTTCGCCGCCGCGGGCGCGTCGGGGTTCTCCATCAGCGGCGCGCCGGTGGTCATCGCCGCGCCGTGGGTCAGTGCCAGCCGCGGCAGGTAGGACTTCAGGCAGTCCAGGGTGTCGGCCTTGGTGGCGGGCAGGTCGGTGCCGCCCAGCGCGTGCCCGACGCGCACGAACTCGCCGTAGTAGCGGTCGATGTCGCTCACCGGCGTCGGGTGATACATCTCGTGGGCGGTGGCGATCCCCCACACCACGGTGGCGTAGTTCCAGCGCAGCCAGTCCGGGTCGTCGGCGTCGTAGGCCAGCCCGTCGGGGCGGGTTCCCTTGACGGTGTGGTGCATGGCGCGCACGGTCTGCGCGAGTTTCTCGGCGGTGTCGGTGGACCCGTAGGCGGTGCCGATGAAGAACGCCACCGAGTGCCCCAGCCGCACCTGGGCGCCCTCGAGGTCGAAGCGCCCGGTCGGGGTGCCGTCCTCGTTGCGCTCGACCACCCGCGAGTGATCCGAGCCCATCCAGTAGATGCTGGGGTCGAGGCGCTCGATGAAGGCCGCGCACTGCAACCCGAAGATCAGCGCCGAGGTGTGGGAGTGCACGTGCCACACCGCGCTGCGCGGCCCGAACCAGCCCGGGTCCCCGGCGGGGCCGGCGAACTCCAGGCCCCGGAAGAAGCGCTGGCGGATGTCGCGGTCGAAGTCCGAGCGCACCTTGTGCTCGACGAGCTGGTGCGGCAGCAAAAGCCTCATCCGCGCAACTCCCTTCACCCCGGCGGCGCAGAACCCCTGCTACGAAAGTAACACCGCCGGGCGGCAAACACGGCGCGAGCGGGGCGGGGGTTGAGTAGCTTTGCGCTGGTGACCACCCGTCTGCCGTTCGCCCAGCCCGACCCGCTGCACGCCGGGCCGGCGCTGCGGGCGCTGCGCGAGAGCGGGCCGATCCACCGGGTGACGACCCCCGTCGGCGACCCGGCGTGGCTGGTCACCGGCTACGACGAGGTGCGTGCGCTGATGGACGACGAGCGGCTGGGCCGCTCGCACCGCACGCCGCAGACCGCGCCGCGCAGCCGGGCCTCAGCGCTGTTCGGCGGGCCGATCGGGGAGTTCGACGACGAGCCCGCCGGCCACCGGCGCATGCGATCGCTGCTGCAGCCGCACTTCTCCCCGCGGCACCTGCGCGAGCTGGAGCCCCGGGTGCAGACCCTGACCACCGGGCTGCTCGACGCGCTGGAGCGCCAGGGCCCGCCCGCCGACCTGCACGCCGCGCTCGCCCTGCCGCTGCCGGTGCTGGTGATCTGCGAGCTGCTGGGTGTGCCCTACGAGGACCGGGAGCGCTTCCGGGTCTGGGTGGACGCCGCGGCCTTCGACGCCGACCCGGTGCTGTCCGCGCAGGGCCTGGGGGCGCTGATCGAGTACGGCGTCGAGCTGGTCGTGGCCAAGCGCAGCCGTCCCGGCGACGACGTCATCTCCCGGCTGTGCGCGCACGAGGACCTCGCCGACGTCGAGATCGCCGCGCTGACGATGACCCTGCTCTTCGCCGGGTATGAGACCACCGTCGTGCAGATCTGGCTGCAGGCGGTGCATCTGCTCAGCGACCGTTCCCGCTGGGAGCAGCTGTGCGCCGAGCCCGCGCTGATCCCCCGCGCGATCGAGGAACTGCTGCGGGCCGGCCTGGTGGGCGGGGTGGGGATTCCGCGCTACGCGCGCGCCGACATCGACGTCGCCGGGATCACCATCGGCGACGGCGACCTGGTGCTGCTCGACCCCGGCTCGGCCAACCACGACCCGGCGGCCTACCCCGACCCCGATGCCGTCGACTTCGCCCGCCGCGGGGTCCCGCACCTGTCCTTCGGCTACGGCGCCCGCTACTGCGTGGGCGCCCCGCTGGCCCGTCTGGAGCTCAATGCGGTTTTCTCCCAACTGATTCCGCGCTTCCCCACGCTGCGCCTGACCGCCCCGGTGGAGTCCCTGGCGATCAACACCGAAGCGCTCGGCGCGGGTCTGGTCGAGCTACCGGTGCAATGGTGAGTGGCGATCCTCCGGTCAGAGCACGCCCAGATGCAGGTGCTCGTCGGGGATGTTGCAGCGGTCGCGCAGAGCGTAAGCCGGCCCGCGGATGGCGTCGATTTCCGCATTCACCTGCGGGTTGGCAGCCAGGTAACCCTGAACCTGGCTTTGCGCGTCGGCACGGCTCAGCCCGTCCACGCTGGTGAAGAGATTGTTCACGTCGGGGTGGGTGAACAGGTAGGCGGCCATCGCGGTCGCCACCTGACCCTCCACCGCGGCGATGTCACCGGCGGAGCAACCCGGACCGGGGTAGGCGACCGCCGGTGCGGCCAGGCCGAGAAGAAGGGCGCCGGAGCCCACAACTGCTGCCACCGTGCGACGCGCCGAGAAGATGAGTGTCATGGGACTCCCTGGTTTCGTGATCCGCGATCCGCCTACTACCTTAGGGCAGTTTTTCGACCTTAAGGCAGATACCCGCCGTCCTCCACTCGCGAGGGCAGAACCGACTCGGTAGAGTCGTGTCAAACCGAGAAGTTTGACCGAATCGACACAGGGAAACGATCACATGAACCGAACGCGCCAGTTCCTGGCTCTTCTCGCCGTCAGCATCGGCGCCGCGGCCGCCCTGCTCGTCGCACCGATCGCCGCCGCCGATCCCGATGGCGGCGGCGGACCCAACAACCCGCTGCTACCGAGCTGCGAGTCGGAAGGCGGAAACATCATCAGTGGGGGTGCCACCGACTGCGCGGAGGCGGGCAATTCCCAGATCACCGCGTCTCCCGGCATGCTCGGCGAAGGATACGGCGACTACGGCGGCTACGGCGGCTACGGATTCGGCATGGGGTTCGGCTGGTAGATCCGCCCGCTGGGCGCGGCTGAGCTGATCAGCCGTCGGCCGGGCGCAGGCCCGGGCCGAGGGCCAGCACGTGCGCCGGGGAGACCGGCAGCCGTTCGGGTAGGCGCAGGCTCAGCATGCCGTCAGTGACCCGCCAGTCCAGCGGCTCCTCGAGGCCGAGCAGGCGCACCGCGCGGACGTCGGTCGCGTCCACACCGCGCAACGCGAACTCCCGCTCGGGCACGTCGAGCATGATCGCGTGGACCGCGCCGTCGCGTTGGGTGAAGCGCACCGCCGCGCCGGCGGTGGTGGTGGTCTCGGCCAGCACCCAGGGCCGGGTGCGGTAGATCGCCTCGCCGTTGACCCGCAGCCAGGCTCCCAGCCCGCGCAGCGGGACCAGTTGTTGCTCGGGGAAGCGGCCGTGTTCGTCGGGGCCGATGCCGATGAGCAGGTTGCCGTTCTTGGCGACGATGTCGGCGAACGAGCGCACCAGTTCGGTGGCGGTGACGATGTCCTCGGGGCGTTCGTTGCGGTTGGCGCCGAAGGAGTGCCCGACCCCGCGGGTGGACTCGAATTTCTTTGCCTGCACGTCGGCGAAGCTGGCGTATTCGGGGGTGCGGATGTCGTAGTGGTTCTCCGCCGGGAAGGTCAGGCTCTTGTAGCGGTCGGGGATGAACGCCCAGAACCGTTGCAGCGCAGAGCCACCCAGCCGGGCCAGCGCGTCGGTGATCGCGCCGCGGTGGGTGGTCGGCTCGATCCAGCGGTCGTTGATCACCCCGTCGGGCACGGCGTTGTAGTAGTCGGCGAACAACGCCGGCAGGTCTCCCCCAGCCGGCCAGCAGATGTCGTTCCACAGCACTGAGGGCCGGTACCGTTCGATCAGCTCGCGCACGTGCGCGCTGGCGTAGGCGACGTAGTCGGGGGTGTGCGGCACGGCCAGGAAGGCATCGGCCGGGTTGCTCAGCAGCGCGTCGTTGTAGGGCCAGTCATAACCCCCGGAGTAGTACAGGCCCATCCGCAAGCCCGCGTCGAGCACCGCGGTGCGCAGGTCCCCGACGATGTCGCGCCGGGCGTGGTAGCGGCCCTTGCGCGGATGCTCATAGGTGGTGGGCCACAGGCAGAACCCGTCGTGGTGCTTGGTGGTCAGCACCAC
>VEQY01000071.1 GCA_018882965.1 Mycobacterium sp.
GTCCGGCCTTGCCGCCGCTGCCGCCCGGGCCACCAATGCCGTTGGCTCCGGTGGCGGCGCCGCCGGTGCCACCGTCACCGGCGTTCGACTTGATGGATAGGAACCCGGTGTCCCCACCGGCGCCACCGGCTCCACCGGTGGCGCCCCCTCCGGCCGTGACTCCCCCCGCGCCACCGTCGCCGGCGGTGCCCCCGAAAGCCAGCAATCCGGTGTTGCCGCCCGTGCCGCCCGCGCCGCCCGGCCCGGTTGTGGAGTCGCCGCCGGCGCCGCCGTTACCGCCGTTACCGCGCAGGAGTCCGCCGCGGCCGCCGTCGCCG
The DNA here is from genome assembly GCA_018882965.1 of Mycobacterium sp. Lineage (GTDB taxonomy): Bacteria > Actinomycetota > Actinomycetes > Mycobacteriales > Mycobacteriaceae > Mycobacterium. The sequence continues at coordinate 318 of VEQY01000071.1, forward strand.
CCGTCGCCGCCGTCGACCGCCGCGCCGCCGTTGCCGCCGTTGCCGAAAAGTCCCGCCGACCCGCCGTTGCCGCCGCCGAAACCATTGCCGCCGTTGCCGAACAGCAGGCCGGCCTGACCGCCCTTGCAGGTCTGGCTGCAGGTTTGCGCGGTCCAGGAGTAGCCGTCGCCGCCGAGAAGACCTGCGTTCGGGTGCGCGGCCGTGCCGTTGCTGAAGAAGATTCCGACGACGTGCTCGATCGGGGTAGGTGCGCTCGCTACGGCGCCGAGTGCCCGGCGGCCCACCGCGAGCGCGGTCGCGGGGACGACCTGGTGCCGCGTCCGCGTAGCGGCCGGGCGAGCCCCGGCGGCAGTGCCGAACCGCGAGGCGCCAGACCCGGCAGCGACAGCCGGCAGCGGCGACGCATCACGGGTCGCGCTACGACTACGTACGCGCGACTGCGTGCCAGTCCCGGCCGCACCGGCGTGGACCGATCCGCGCGTGCTGGGCTCCGGGGCCCCGCCGGCAGCAGACGAGTCCCCCCGCGTGGTGTCGGCCGAGGCCACCGGCACTGCGGCGGCCGAAATCCCGATCCCGACACCCAGCGCGGCGAGCCCACCGACGCAGCCCACATACCGCCCTCGCCGGGGCGGCGTGCGGTCTTCGGCGGAACGGACGGATTCCCCTACAGACACCGCTTCTCCCCAGTCGTCAGCTGTTGCCTGCAGACCCTAACAACAGCGCCACCGGTTACCCACGGGATGCGCGGGCGCCCCGGAGAGAACCTAGGCCGTCTCGGTGATAGGCCGGTCCACCCAGCTCATGAGGTCCCGCAACTTCTTACCGGTGACCTCGATGGGATGCTCGGCGTTGCGCTTGCGCAGCGCCTCAAGCTCCTTGTTGCCGCCCTCCATGTTGGCCACCAGCCGCTTGACGAAGGTGCCGTCCTGGATCTCGGCGAGGATCTGCTTCATCCGCTTCTTGGTGTCGGCGTCGATCACCCGCGGACCCGACAGGTATCCGCCGAACTCGGCGGTGTCGGACACCGAGTAGTTCATCCGGGCGATGCCGCCCTCGTACATCAGGTCCACGATGAGCTTGAGTTCGTGCAGCACCTCGAAGTAGGCGAGTTCCGGTGCGTAGCCCGCCTCGACCATCACCTCGAAGCCGGTCTTGACCAGTTCCTCGGTGCCGCCGCACAGCACGGCCTGCTCACCGAAGAGGTCGGTCTCGGTCTCGTCCTTGAAGGTGGTCTTGATGACACCGGCCCGGGTGCCGCCGATGGCCTTGGCGTAGGACAGCGCCAGAGCCAGACCATTACCGGTCGGATCCTGCTCGATGGCGACCAGGCACGGCACTCCCTTGCCGTCGACGAACTGCCGGCGCACCAGGTGCCCGGGCCCCTTGGGCGCAACCATGCCGACGGTGACGTCGGCGGGCGGCTTGATCAGGCCGAAGTGGATGTTGAGCCCGTGGCCGAAGAACAGGGCGTCTCCGGCCTTCAGGTTGGGTTCGATGTCGTTTCGGAAGATCTCGGCCTGCGCGGTATCCGGGGCGAGCAGCATGATCACGTCGGCCCACTTGGCGACATTGGCCGGGGTGTCCACGTCCAGTCCCTGCTCGGCCACCTTGGCCCGGGACTTCGACCCCTCCTTCAGGCCGACCTTCACAGCCACGCCGGAGTCGCGCAGGCTCAGTGAGTGCGCGTGGCCCTGGCTGCCGTAGCCGATCACCCCGACCTTGCGGCCTTGGATGACAGACAGGTCGGCGTCGTCGTCGTAGAACATCTCGATTGCAGCCACGTTCAACTTTCCTTTACTTGGAGGCGGTCATCCCGCGTGGACCACGTGACAGTGCTACCACACCGGACTGGACGGTCTCGCGGATACCGTAGGGCTCGAGCACCCGCAGCAGAGCTTCGAGCTTCTCCTCGGTGCCGGTCGCCTCGATGGTCAACGACTCGGTGGAAACGTCAATGATCTTGGCACGGAACAGGTTCACCGCCTCGATCACCTGGCTTCGGTTGCCGGAGTCGGCGCGGACCTTGATCAGCGCGAGGTGACGCGCCACCATGTTGTCCTCGTCCTGTTCGAGGATCTTGATCACGTTGATCAGCTTGTTGAGCTGCTTGGTGATCTGCTCCAGCGGTGTCTCCTCCGCGGTGACGACGATCGTCATCCGGGACATGTCCTTCTGGTCGGTGGGGCCCACCGCCAGGGACTGGATGTTGAAACCGCGCCGGGAGAACAGCGCCGCGACCCGGGCCAGCACACCGGGCTTGTCCTCGACGAGCACCGAGAGGGTGTGGGTGACGGTGTTAGGCATCAGGCACGCCCCTCGGAGTTGTCCTCGTCGAACAGCGGGCGGATGTTGCGGGCCGCCATGATTTCGTCGTTGCCGGTGCCGGCCGCCACCATCGGCCACACCTGCGCGTCCGCGCCGACGATGAAGTCGATCACCACCGGACGGTCGTTGATCGCGCGCGCCGCCTTGATCACGTCGATCACGTCCTCCTCGCGCTCGCAGCGCAACCCGACGCACCCCATCGCCTCTGCCAGTTTGACGAAGTCGGGGATGCGCTGGCTGTGGGTGGACAGGTCGGTGTGGGAGTACCGCTCGCCGTAGAACAGCGACTGCCACTGGCGGACCATGCCGAGGTTTCCGTTGTTGATCAGCGCCACCTTGATCGGCACGCCCTCCACCGCGCAGGTGGCCAACTCCTGATTGGTCATCTGGAAGCAGCCGTCGCCGTCGATCGCCCACACCTCGGCGTCCGGGTAGGCCATCTTGGCTCCCATGGCCGCGGGGATGGCGTAGCCCATGGTGCCCAGGCCGCCGGAGTTGAGCCAGGTGCGCGGCTTCTCGTAGGAGATGAACTGCGCGGCCCACATCTGGTGCTGACCCACGCCGGCCACGTAGATGGCGTCCGGCCCGGCGATCTTGCCCAGCTGCTCGATGACGTATTCGGGGGACAGACTTCCGTCGGACTGCGGGCCGTAGCTCAGCGGGTAGGTCTCGCGGACGTTGTCCAGGTAGGCCCACCACGGAGCCAGGTCGGGATCCTCGACGCCCTCGTTGCCGATCCGGTCCTCGCCACCGGGCCGGCGGCGCAGCACGTCGACCAGGTCGCGGATCACCGCCTTGATGTCGCCCACGATCGGGACGTCGGCGTTGCGGTTCTTACCGATCTCCGCGGGGTCGATGTCGGCGTGGATGACCTTGGCCTCCGGGGCGAAGGTGGACAACTTGCCGGTCACCCGGTCATCGAACCGGGCGCCGAGGGCGATCAGCAGGTCGCTGCGCTGCAGCGCGGCCACCGCGGCCACCGTGCCGTGCATACCGGGCATACGCAGGTTCTGCGGGTGGCTGTCCGGGAAGGCGCCGCGCGCCATCAGGGTGGTGACCACCGGGATGCCGGTCAGCTCGGCGAGCTCGGCGAGTTCGGCGCAGGCCTCGCCGCGGATCACCCCGCCGCCGACGTAGAGCACCGGCTTGCGGGCGGCGCTGATCAGCTTGGCCGCCTCCTTGATCTGGCGGGCGTGCGGTTTGGTGTTCGGCTTGTAGCCGGGCAGCTCCAGCTGCGGCGGCCAGGAGAAGGTGCAGGTCGCCTGCAGCACGTCCTTGGGAATATCGACGAGCACCGCGCCGGGACGGCCGGTGGCGGCGATGTGGAACGCCTCGGCGATCGAGCGGGCGATGTCGTCGCCGTCGCGCACCAGGATGTTGTGCTTGGTGCACGGCATGGTGATCCCGGTGATGTCGGACTCCTGGAAGGCGTCGGTGCCGATCAGGCTGCGGCCCACCTGTCCGGTGATGGCGACCACCGGGACGGAGTCCATCTGCGCGTCGGCCAGCGGCGTGACCAGGTTGGTCGCACCGGGACCCGAGGTGGCCATCATCACCCCCACCCGGCCGGTGGCGTGCGCGTAGCCGCTGGCGGCGTGTCCGGCGCCCTGCTCGTGGCGGACCAGGACGTGGCGCAGCTTGGTCGAGTCGAACAGCGGGTCGTAGACCGGCAGCACCGCCCCGCCGGGGATACCGAAGATCAGCTCGACGCCGAGCTCCTCCAGCGACCGGACTACCGCCTCGGCGCCGGTGATCTGCTGCGGGGCGATGCGCCTGGGCGCCGTGGAATCGCCATTGGCCGCGACGGTGTCGGGCACGGGCTGAACCGCTCGAGTGGCCGGTGCGCTCACTTCTGTCCTCTGTCCCTCGGTCGTGCTGTTCGGGTAAGAAAAAACCCCCGTCAGCGTCTGCTGGACGAGGGTTGCGCGTTGGTGCGGGTGGCTAGGCCCAGGCGGGGACGAGCGCGGCACCAACGCGCTGACCTACTACCAGGTGTCCGCCTGTTTTCACACCCTCAGGCTATCCTCGCAGGTTCTCGGCCGTCAAATTGTCCCGGCGCAATCCCCGGGTGCGATCATGTGTCATGACCACCGACCGTCCCCCCAGCCAGCCGGCCAAGCCCGTGGTCATCCGAATCTCGCCGATGGCCCACTTCGCCTCCGGCTTCTTCGCGCTGGCGCTGCTGGTGTTCGTCCGGGTGTTCGGCAACTGGACGCTGTTCTTGCTGCTCATCCCGGTCCTGATCTCGATCGGTGTCGAGCGGTTACGCACCGTCGCCGACCGGGACACGGTGACCGCCCGATCCCTGCTGAGCAGCCGCACGGTGCCCTGGCCGCGCATCGAGGGCCTGCGGTTCACCCGCGGCCGCTGGGCCCGGGCCTGCCTGCTGGACGGTTCGGATCTGCGCCTGCCGGCGGTCACCTTCGCGACCCTGCCGGTGCTGACCGCCGCCAGCGGCGGACGGGTGCCCGACCCCTACCGGCGCTGAGAACCCGGGGACTCAGGCGAAAGGGGACTCAGGCGAAAGGGGACTCAGGCGAAAGGGTTGGTGCCGCGCAGGAACAGCCAGACCGCCACGCCACCGCCGATTCCGGCGATCAGAGCCAGGAAGGAGCCGATGAACGGCCGGCGAGCCCACCCGCGCCCGCCGTCGAAGCCGTAGCGGCCCGGCCCGGCCAGAATCACCGCTGCCATCGCCGCGCAGAGCACCAGCAGGTACTCGACGCGATCGGACCCCAGCACGACGACGCCGCCCTCCTGGCGCTGGGCATCCACCGCGACGATCAGTCCGTTGACCACCAGGCCGAGCCCGACGGCACCGGCCAGAGGTGTGAACAGGCCCAGCACCAGCAGCACGCCCGCGGCGATCTGGGCGCCCGCTCCGAGGTAGGACAGCAGACCGGAATGCTGGTAGCCGGCGTCGGCCAGGGTGGTGGCAAACCCGTCCAGCCCCGGTCCGCCCCACCACCCGAAGGCCTTCTGCAGCCCGTGGGCGATCAGGATCACACCGGTCACCAGCCGCAGCACCAGCAGACCGAGGTCCTGGGTTCCGCGCCGGCCCGACCGCTCCCCGCTGTCGGCGGGCACGACCTGGGGCACTGCCGGCTCCGGCTGGGGCATGACGTCACGGACGGGCTGGACGTAGGGCAACGGCTCGGGAGGGTTCACCACGCCGTAGCCGCTGGACGGACTCGAGGCGATCCCCGAGCTGATTTTCGTCGTTTCCGGCTCCCCGCCGAAGGGCGGCCCGGCGAGGTCGTCCTCGGGATCGACCAGGCGGGCTGAGGGGGGACGACCCGCATCGTCGTCGGGGCGCTGCCAGCCGGAATCCGCGCTCTGGCTCGTCATGACCGCCAGCGTAGGGGTTCACCGGGCAAAATCGCCGGATTGGCCCGGGGTCGAGGGCGGTGTGGTGTGGCGCCCACCGCGACGCGATCCGTAATCTGGCCGCTATGGGGCGAAAGGTCACCGGCGTGCTGGCCGCGGTGTGCGTCACCGCGCTGGTCGCCTCCGGATGCGCCCGATTCGACAATTCGGTGTCCCAGCCGTTCACCACACCCCCCGAAATGGTGCCCGGGCCGTCCTCCACCCCGCCGCCACCACCGCCGCTGCCCGCCCAGCCCTTCCCGAAGGTCTGCCCGGCACCCGGTGTCATGCAGGGGTGCCTGGAGAGCACCAGCGGTTTGATCATGGGCCCGGACGGCAAGACCGCCCTGGTCGCCGAACGCACCACCGGTGCGGTCAAGCAGATCTCGGTCAGCGCCGAACCCACGGTCAAGACCGTCATCCCGGTGGACCCGGCCGGCGACGGCGGCCTGATGGACATCGCGCTGTCGCCGACACACTCGCAGGACCGGCTGATGTACGCCTACATCAGCACGCCGACCGACAACCGGGTGGTCCGCATCGCCGAGGGCGACGTCGTCAAACCTCTGCTGACCGGCATCCCCAAGGGTGCGGGCGGCAACACCGGATCGCTGATCTTCTCCAGCCCGACCACACTCGTCGTTCAAACCGGTGACGCCGGTGACCCGGCTCTGGCCGCGGACCCGAAGTCGTTGGCGGGCAAGCTCATCCGGATCGAGCAGCCGACCACCGTGGACCAGGCACCGCCGACCACCGCCCTGAGCGGCATGGGTTCGGGCGGTGGCATGTGCATCGATCCGGCTGACAAGTCGCTGTACGTCACCGACCGCACCCCGGGCGGTGACCGGCTGCAGCGCATCGGCCCCGATTCCAAAGCCACCACGGTGTGGACGTGGCCGGAGCGTCCCGGGGTGGCCGGCTGCGCGGCACTCGACGGCACCGTGCTGGTGAACCTGGTCAACACCAAACAGACGGTTGCGGTGCGGCTGGCGACCGGAACCGGGGCGGTGACCGGCGATCCGGAAGTCGTCCGCCAGGACACCCGCGGTCACGTCTGGGCACTGGCAGTCTCGCCCGACGGGAACATCTGGGGCGCGACGGTCAATCGCACCGCCGGCGACCCGGAGAAACTCGATGACGTGGTGTTTCCGCTCTTCCCGCAGGGTGGCGGCTTCCCGCGGTCCAACGCCGACGTCACCTGAGCGGTAACGTCACCGGCGCGATGGTCAACGACGACGGCTGCACGTACCTGCCGAAGCTGGACAGCTTCGAGAGACTCTTCGATCAGCGGTCCGCTGACGCGATCGCGGTGTTCCCGCCGGGATCGGCGCCGCACACCGAACTCTGCCGCTACCGGTCCATCTTCGCCGCCGCGCTGGCCGAACTGCGGGATCTCTACCGCGCCCAATACGTCGACGACGACCTGCCGGCCGCGAAACAGGGAGTCCTCACCCCCTTCGAGGCGAACATCGCGATGGCCACCCAGCAGAACCTGGAGATCATGCGCCGCATGATCGGCGTGCAGGGCAGCGGCAGACCGGATCCGGTCAAGGCGCTCGAACTCAGGGCGCTGGCCGCCTGGATGCACCGGACCGCGTCAAGTCTGGAGCGCCGCGACGCAATCCCGTTCTCCCTGTTGGTGTCGGTGCCGCAACTGCTGCAGGCGGGCCGCAAGCCGCTGCGCACCACCGCCTCGCTCGTCACCAGCACGCTGACCCGCAGATCGGTCAGCGCGATGACAGACGCCCTGGACCCGTCCAACTTCTTCCGCAGCGCCGACGTGAGGTTCGAGGGCATCGATCACGCTGAGCGGGAACTGTCGCACCATCCACGGGTGGCGCTGATCATCATCGCCAACCACGATCTGGGGATCTACGACATCACCCTGGCGCACCGGTTGTCGGCACTGCTCGGCTGTCAACGGCACATGATCATGAACCGCCGCACCGTGTATCCCATCGCACCCCCGGCTACCGCGGGGGACGTGATCTTCGTCGACGAGGACGATCCGGACCTTCGGCCGGTCGCCGACAGCGTCGCTGAGCTCGACGCAGCGATCGCCGCCAACAGCCGGGTCAGCCTGGCCGTCTACCCCGAGGGCATGATGCCCTTCACCGGCGCGCAGATGCCGCTCATCACCAAGGACGGCGCGTTCGTCATCGCCCGCAAGGCCGCCATCGCCCTGCAGCGCAAGGACGTCCCAGTGGTGCTCGTGACGGCGCAATCGAATTTTCTGGAGCACCTGACCAGCGCCGACCCGGTCGAACCCGTGGTGTCGATCGTCGACCTCGACGTCGTGCCCAGTGCACCGCTGGCGAAGGGGTCGGTCGACGAGTGGATCGGCAGCCGCCGACTGCGCGCCGAGAACCTTTTCAACGTCGGCCGCGGAGAGAGGATGCTGAACATCTTCAGCGCCCGCCCGCTGCGCGGTTCGATGACCTACGAGGCAGCCGGCCTGGACTGCGCAGTGCCCTGATCAGCCGACAGGCTGCACGTCCAGATGCACGTACTCACGCCGGCGAGCGAGCACGCTGGGCAGCCACGGGCCCACCTCTCGGGCCTCGAATCGCGCGCGGTCCAGCAGCATGTTCAGCACGATCGTGGCTTCCAGCCTGGCCAGCGGTGCGCCCAGGCAGAAGTGCAGTCCCCGCCCGAAGGCCAGGTGGCCCTTGACGCCCGACCGTTCCAGCCGGAACTCGTCGGGCTCGCCGAAGTGCGCGGGGTCGCGGTTGGCCGCGCCCCACAGCAGCAGCACCAGCGAACCGGCGGGTATGCCCACACCGCCCAGTTCGGTGTCGGCCAGCACGTGGCGGTAGTGCGCCCGGAAGGGCGGCTCGAGCCGAAGCGTCTCCTCGATGAACGCCCCGATCAGATGGCGCTCGTCGCGCAGGCGCTGCTGCAGGGCCACATCGGTGGCCAACAGCGTCACCGCGGTCCCGAGCAGCGACGCCGTGGACTCGCCACCGGCGCTGAACAGCGAGACCAGGATCAGCTGGGCGGTGAACCGTTCCAGCCGCCCGTCGGTCCACGCCCGGGCCAGCACGCCCACCAAATCGTCGCCGGGGGCCGCCGCCGCGGCGCGGAGGCGCTCAAGGATGTAGCCGTTGAGGTGCCCGATCGCGGCCATCGAGGCCTCCAGTTCGGGCTTGGACATCAGGCCGTCGAGTAGCTGGGTGCTCGCGTAGCCCCACTGCGCGAGTTGGTCGGCGTCGGTGTCGGGTACGCCGATCAGCTCGGCCACGATCATCATCGGCAGTCGGTTGGCGACGGCATCCATCCACTCGATGCGACCGTCGCCGACCCCGGCCTGCCACAGCTTCTCGAACGTGTCGGCGGCCAGGGGCGCAAGATCGGCCACCCGCTTGGCGGTGAAGTGGCCCAGCAGCAGTTTGCGGTGGGCGGCGTGCACCGGGTCGTCGGCGGTGACCAGGATGTGGGTGGGCCCGCCGACACCGTCCATCGCGAACGGGACGACACCGCCCTGCGCGGTATAGGTCATCGTCGCGGTCATGTTGGACGAGAAGACCTCCGGTTGGCTGACCACCTCGGTGATCGTCGCCCAGCTACTGGCCAGAAAGAAACCGGAGTCGCCGACGCGATGGACACCGCCGTCCGCGCGCAGCCGGGCGTAGAGCGGGTAAGGGTCCTGAATGGCCTCGGGGCCGAAGAACTCGGCGGGGTCGACGACCGCGACGGTAGCGCCCACGGCTAGCGGACCCTTCCGGCATTGAGCACCAGACCGGGGTCGAAGGTCGCCCGCGCGGCCACCGAGGCGGCCGCCGCGGCGACCACCAGAGCCGCCTCGCCCTCGTACCCCTTGGGGAAGACGATCTCCGCGCTGTCGGGCCCGTCCCGGTGAGCCATCAGCCAGTCGTAGAGCAGCCAGTCGATGGCACAGGCCGCCGCCAGCGGATCGGCGTCGGGCAGCCGCGAGGCCGACACCACCGCCTGCAGGGCGTCACGGTGCTCCTTGCGCGCTGCTTCCTTGTTGGTGCCGGAACTGTCGAAGAACAGCATCGACAACGTCAGCGGGAACCGGCGCCCCTCCTCGGTGCGCACCACCCAGCGCCCGCCTTTCCACGGCTTGTCCGGGTCGGCCTGCATCATCTCGCCGAAACCGCCGACGACGCCGATCCCGGGGTCGTCCAGTTCGCCGTCCAGCGGCGCCGGGCCGAGCATGTCCAGCGGGGCGCGGGCGCGGATCGAGAACAGCGCCGCAGTGCCGACGATCTTGCCCGCCCGCACCTCGGCAGGCAGGTCGATCGTCTCCAGCGCGGCGGCGTACTCGAAGCACAGCCGGTCGCACACGCGGTGCAACTCCACGAGATTGTCGCGTTCGGCGGCGTCGGCGGGCCCGCGTCCGCCGCCGAGAATCTCACCGAATCTGCCCGCCGCGATGATCAGAGCGTCGTCGAGGGCCTCGAGGTGGGTGGCGACCAGGCGGTCGGGTTCGTCCTCGGCGGGGTCGGCGACGAGTGCCTGCAGCGAGGTCGGTTCCCCGGTGGGTGTCGCCCAGAAGAACCCGATCTGATCGTCGGTTTGGACTATCCGCGGACGCATGACGCATTCCGCCAGATCATCACCCGGTTGTTGCCGGAGTCGGCCACGGCCAGGGACTCCCCGCACAGCGAGATTCCGTAGGGCCAGCACAGGGTGTCGCGCTGCACCGAGACCCAGCGATTCTCACCGTTGGAGCCGAAATCCGGTTGTGCCAGAACGTGATCCGCGCCCCTGCCGATGGGCCCGTCAGGCACACCATCCCAGAGCAGGATCCGGTTGTTGGCGGTGTCGGCGACCGCCAGCCTGTCCCCGTCCATCCGCGCCGCGTAGGGAAAGCGCATGCGGTCGTTGGTGTGCGGACCGTAGGGCCACTCCTGGGAGCTGGTGAAGTCGGGCTGCCCGATGACCCGGTCGGCATCCCGGTCGGCGTCGGGATGCGGCGACCACCCCAGCAGCCGGTGGTCGCCGGCGTCGGCGACCAGCAGCAGATCCGCATCGCCGGTGACGTCGTGCGGCCACCGGAAACTGGCTGCGCTCGCGTCGCCGCCACGGTTCTCCGAATGCTCGGTGGCGTCGGGCTGACCCAGCACCACGTCGGCGGGCTGCTGCGGCTCGGGGATTCCGCCGGACCAGCCCAGCACCCGCCGGTTGCCGGTGTCGGTGACCCAGAATCCCCCGCCGACGACGGCGATCCCGAACGGCCAGTAGAAGCCGGCGGCCGAGCAGTCCCCACCCCGGTTCTCCTGTACCGCGGTGGCGTCGGGCTGTCCGAGCACGACATCGGGCGCGGTGTCGCTGGTCTGCGGAACCGTGTCCCAGATCAGGATCCGATGGTGCCAGGCGTCGGCGACGATCAGCCGGCCGTCATGGATCAGAACACCGGTGGGCAGGTTCATGCCCCGCTCCGGTCCGCGGCCACCGGCGGCAGGGCCCTCCGATTCGCCGTCGGGCTGGCCGAGTACCACGTCGGCGGGCTGCTCGTCGGACTCGGGCACCCCGTGCCAGATCAGCACCCGGTGATTGCCCGAGTCCGCCGCGACGAGGTGATGCTCATCGAGGAACACCCCGCGCGGGGAGTACATCCACGACATCGAGGGTTGTGCCGGCGGCAGCGCCAAGCCGCCCGGCGCGGGCGCGCCCAGCCACAGCTGCGGCAGCCACCCGCCGGACAGGTCCACCTCGGGGACCACGTCGGGGCGGGTGCCGACACCACTGATGTTGTGCCGGACGGTGTAGCGGCTCACCTACGGGCCGTCACAATCCGACACGAACCCAGACGACACCGTCATCGACCCGCAACGGCAACTGCTCCAACTGGGTGCCGGGCACACTGAGGCACTCACCCGAACCGGCGTCGAAGCAGAAGCCGTGCCACGGACAGGTCAGGGTGCCGTTGGAGATGTCGAGCACGGCGTTGTCCAGCGGCAGCGCCTCGTGCGCACACTCGTTGAGATAGGCCGAAAGCCGCTGCGCCACGTTGACGATGATCACCTCGGTGGGCTCACCGCCGGCCGATCTCAGGGTTACCGGCGTCAGATCGTCGACCGCGATGTCACCGGCATCACCGACCTTGGCCCAACCCTCACTCGAGGGATCACGGCCGACCCGCAGTGACTCCAGCGGGATCAGGGTCGGGCTGGGTTCGGCGGCCACCACCTCGACCGCGGTGATCGCCGGCACGCCCTCGACCAGGGCCTCCTGCACCAGGTTGCGCAGGGTCACCGAAGACATCGAGCACCCGTTGCACGCGCCCTCCAGCCGGACGAACGCAGTGCCGTCGGTCACCTCGACCAGCGCCACGTCACCGCCGTGACTGTGCAGCTGGGGCCGGACCGTCTCCAGCACCTGGTTGGCATGGGTCACCGGGTCTGGGCGCACCAGCCCGTGCAGCGACAGCAGCAGGTGCACGACCGGATCGTCGACGAGGTCGAAGAGCACCGCCCGGGCGGCGTCGTCAGCCCGCATCGCCCGCACGATGGTGACCAGACCGGTCCGGTGCACGGCTTCGACCGCGGCCTGCAACTCCTCGGCCACCGCCCGCGCGGGCTCGTCCAGCCCGGCGACCGCCGCGACCGCTTCATCGACCCGGTTGGCCAGTTCCTCGAACGAGGGTTCCGGCGAGCTCATTCCGGCATCGTCTCCGTCCGGGCCAGGGCCTGCTCGCGGGCGATCTCATCGAGTACCCCGCGAACGGTGCGCACCGAGTCGCCGTCCTCGAGTTCCTCGAACAAGAACCGCGCCTCGTAGAGCTTCGCCTTGGCCTGATCGAAGTCGCCGAGGTGGGCCAACACGTTGCCCTGATTGGCCAGCACCCTCGCCCGACCCATCGGGTCGCGGTCGCGATCGCGGGCCCGCAGCACGGCCTCGTAGAGTTCGACAGCCTCGACGAGGTTGTCGGCCTGGTGATTCGACGGGGTGTAGACCAGCGAGTTGGCCAGGTTCAGCTGCACGCTGGCCCACTGCTCGGGGTAGTCCTCGGGGGTGTAGACCTTCAGCGCCGAGCGCAGCGACTGCGCCGCCACGCCGAGTCGCAACTGACCCGACGCTTCGGTCATCGGCATGGTCAGGTAGGCGGTCGCCAGATTGGCGTGCGCTGCGGCCCACAGCAGCGGGGCCTCCTCACGCAGCACCAACTGCAGCGCCGAGTGGTAGTGCGGCACCGCGCGCACCAGCAGTTCCGGACGGCTCTCGGCCTGCTCGTGCAGCAGCCCCGCCAGACCCAGGTGCATCTCCGCGCGGGCGACGCGCAGACCCTCGGCGCCCTCGAGTGCCCGCAGGGCCTGCTCGAAGCGGACCACCGCGTCGTCCCCGTCGGTCAGCGACGCCGACGCGCCCAGCAGGACCCCGCGCAGCGGCTCGGACACCTCACCGGCAGCCGCGGCGGCCTGATCGAGGTGCGCGACGGCGGCGGGGACATCACCCTCGTCGAGGGCCTTGCTAGCCTGCACCGAACGCACCGCCGCGGCCAGTTCCCCGGTGCTGGAACCCGCTTCGGGCACCGCATCACTGCGCCCGAGCGCGAACAGCACGACGTCGACCAGCACGGCGAATTCGCCGAGCGCCGCGCGCAACTCGCCGGCATCGCCGGACTCTGGGTCCATGACGAAACGGTTGTACCGGCTGATCGGATCGTTACCGGTCAGCGCGGCCAGCGCACCCTCGCGATCTCCTGCCAGCGCCAGTTCGTGGGCTCGCAGCGCGGCCGGCCACTGCGGGATGCGCCCGTCCAGCAGTTCGAGCCGGGCCGCCTCGGTCTCCGGCGACGCCGGGATCAGCAGATAGCCCAGCGGCAGCGGGAAAGCCCCCAGCGGCTGCGGGCGTAGCGCCATCGGATTCCCGTCACTCACCCGTTCACCGGTCCGCCGATGTCACGCTCGGCGGCGCGCTTGATCAGGTTCGCCGACAGTTCGGCCCGGGCCCTGGTGGCGTGGGTGTCGATCCGCTTACGGACCACACCGTCGGCGAAGACGACCACGATCTCCACCGCCCACCGACCGCGTTCCTCCACCACCACGGTCTGTACGTCGAGCGCCTCGTCGGTGGAACTGTCGGCGCGAACCGTCGTCTTGGGCCGCTGCTGGTCGGTCATCACGCTCAACTCCCCCGCACCCTCACCGCTGATCCAACGGGATCCGCATCGCCTTCTGGGTATCGTCCCAGAAAGCCGGGCGCATGCCGGTCGGAAAGTCGTCACCGAGTACCTCGCGCACCAGGGCGGCCCGGTCGCCGGCCGGGTTGCGCTGCTTGAGCAGCAGCCCGCCGCTGCTCGGCCCGCGCAACGGGATCAGCCACAGCGCCCCGTCGCGGACCACCGCGGCCACCGCATCGGACGGGAAGCGGCTGGCCGCAAGGTCGGCCTGCAGCCGCAGATAGCCGTCAGCGGTGATCTCGACGGCCGCCTCATCGGTGGCGGCCGGGCGCAGAGCCGCGAAGTAGTCCCGTTCGATCAGGTCGATCACCTGCTCCATCGCCTCGGTGACCGGCTCGGAGATCTCGGTGCCGAGCCCGACGTCGGCGGCCTCGATGAGATACACCGTGATGTCGGCGGGGTAGTCCTCCGCCAGCGCCCACCGGGCGAACGCGATCGCATGGTCCCAGCGAAAGGAGTGGGTGTGCAGCCCCTGCAGCGGTGGCAGTTCGGCCAGTTCCTCCCCCGGAACCCGGTAGACGGTGCCCGGGGTGGCCCCGGTCGCGGCGGCATCGACGATCACCACCCGCCCGGCACCGCGCATCGCGAACGCGACGTCCATGCCGGCGGTGCCGCCGTCGACCAGCCGGGCGCCGTCCGGCACTCCCCGATCCCACAG
>VEQY01000110.1 GCA_018882965.1 Mycobacterium sp.
ATCTCGCGGGCGAGGTTGTCGGGGTCCTCCGCGGCGACCGGGTTGTGCGACCCGAAACCGGCGTTATTGATCAGGACGTCCACGTCGACACCGCGGGTAGCGAGTTCGGCGGTGAGTGCGGCGGCATTGCCCGGTTCGGCGAGGTCGGCGGCGATCACCTCGACGTCGATGCCGGGGTGCGCGGATCGCAGCCGCTGAGCGAGTGCGTGCATCTTGTCCTCACTGCGGGCGGTGAGCACCAGGTGATGTCCCCGTCGCCCGAGTTGCAGCGCGAACTGCTCGCCGATGCCGCTGCTGGCTCCGGTCACAAGAGTCGTGGTGGGTTGTGCTGTCATGGACTGCCTTCCTGTGCGGTGTCGAAAGCGGGCCCGTCGGCCCGGTCGACGGTGGTGAAGGAGTGCACCGGCCGGCGGCGCAGTCGCTTTCGGGGGTGGGCCGGCCGGCCGAGCGCGACGACGGTTGCCAGCGCCCAGTGCTCCGGAGCGCCGAGCAACCGCTTCACCTCCGGTTCCTCCCGGACCAGCATCGTGGTCATCACCCCGCCGAGACCCTCGGCGTGGGCAGCCAGCAGGACGCTCCACACGAACGGGTACACCGAGGCTCCCCCGGCGATCGGGTAGCGGTCGAAGTCGCGGTCCACCGCGGCCAGGGCGGTCAGGTCGGCGAACACCGCGAGCAGCACCGGCACCCGATCGAACTCGCCGGCGAATCCCTGCGCTGCTGTCGCCGCAATCTCGGCGGGGATCGCCGCCATCGCAGCCGCTTCGACGGCGGGATCATTGCCCGGCGCCCACGGGCGCAGGCCGGCGACACTCATCGCCAGGTAGTCACGCCAACCGGGAACGTAGAGATCCCGCAATCGCCTGCGGGTGCTCTCGTCCTTCACCACCACCACGTGCCAGGACTGGGCGTTGCCGCCGCTGGGCGCGAACCTGGCGGTGCCGAGAATGCGCGCGACGACCTCGTCCGCGACTGGTTCGTCGGTGAACTCGCGCACCGCACCGGTGCTGCGCAGCGCCTCGATGAGGTCCATTGGTCAGACCTTCAAGTCGAATGAATTCAACGCGGCGACAACGGCTTCGGGGGCCTCCAGCGGGGCCAGGTGCCCGCACGATCGAACTACCTCGATGCTTGCCCCGACGGCCAGCCGGGCCAACGGCATAGCTTCGTCCGGCGGATACAACGCATCCTGCGCGCCCATCAGGATCGTCGTCGGCACCCGCAGCCGCGGAAGTACGTCGGCCAGGCCGGGAGAGCCGGCCAGCACAGTACGCACCGTATTGGTCGCCGCCGCGCGGTCGAAGTCGCCGAAGGCGGCCACGAAGTCCGCCACCCGTTCGGGGTGGTTCCGCTTGGTGGCCGCGGCGATCATCGACCTAGCGACACCTTTGCCCCAGAACGCCGTCGAACCGAGCCATCTGGTGCCGAGCACCTGCATACGGTGCCCACCCAGGCTGGGCGCCAGCGGGGTGTTCATCATCAGCACCGCCGCGGTGCGCTCGGGTGCCTGCACCCCTACGTGTGCGGCGACCTGTCCGCCCCAGGAGCAGCCGGCGACGACAGCCTTCTCGATGCCCAGTTCGTCGAGCAGGTCGACCACCGCCGCGGCATGCACGCCGGGCTGAACGTCCCCGGCCGGCGGGCTGCTCTGACCGAAGCCGGGTCCGTCGACGGCAACGGTGCGCCACCGCCCACCCAGCAGGCCGGTGACGTGGCGGTAGAGCCGGTGGTCGCTGAATAGTGAGGGCCACAGCACCACCGGCTCACCGCTGCCCTCAACGCTGCCGCTGTCGGCGACCGCCAGCGTCCCGACCCTCGTTTCGACCCGTTTGTTGAGCCCGCTCACTTCGCCACCGTGCCCGCCACCGCTTGGTCGCTGATCCAATTGCCGTGGAATCCGAACGGCACCCGCTGCGGCAGAATGACCCTGGCGAGCGGCTCGGCGGTGACGTCGAGTGCATCGAGGATCAGCAGTTCGCTGCGATCAGCGCGGGAGTCATAGACGAGACTCATCAGCCAGCCGTCGTCCTCACCGACCGGGTTCTCCCGTGGTATGAAGTCGGGCTCTCCTGAACCGCGGCCGGTACCGACGGTGTGGACCTCTACGGTGCCCGCCTGAAGGTCGTGCTTGTAGACGTCGCCGGCGATGAATCCGTCCGCGACACCGGCGCCGTAGCCGAACCGGTGCCGGCTCGCCGACACCGAGGGCGCGACCCGGGGGAACTCCATCGTGCGGTCATCCAGGCGCTCCTCGCGGACCTTGCGGCGCACCGGGTCAACCGTCCAGCGGTAAAGGCTGGGCAGGCAGTCCCCGGCCGGGCCGATGATGTCGCGGTCGAACATCCGGTCGTAGCGGCAGATGTCGATCACGACGGTGCCGTCGTCGGCGTCGTAGGCGTTCATCGGGTGGTAGGCGTAGCAGGGCCCGATCTCACACCAGATGATGTCGGCGGCGTCGGTGCTGGAGCGCGGCAGCAGCCCGATGCGCGGGGTGTAGTCCGGGTTCCAGCGGAACGGGAAGCGGCCCGCGGTGACAAGGCCGAAGTCGACGGTCACCGGCAGGTCGTAGACCACCGCGTAGCGGCGCGTCAGCGACATGTCGTGCACCATCACCATGCCCGGCAGCGGGATGTCGACGGTCTTGGACACCGTCCCGCCGGCGTCGACGACCACGTACTTGATGTGGTCGAGCCACTGTGCCCAGGCGTAACACATGGCGTGCCACTCGCCGGTCTGCGGGTCGTATTTGGGGTGCGCGGTGAAGCCGCCCGGCGGCACAGCGCCGAACGGACGCGCCCCGAGGGTGTCGAGTTCATAACCCATCTCCACCGGCGCCCCGCCGGCCTCGACCAGCGCCAGTGTCCGCCCGGCCCACGCGGCCACGTTGGTGTTCGGCGAGCTGACGGGCTGATCGGCGGTGATGTCCTCGCCGAGTGCGGCGCACACCGCCTGGCTGCGCACGTGGCGATTGCGATACCACTCGGCGCGGCCGCCGCGCAGTCGCACACCGTGGACCATTCCGGGCCCAGCGAACCAGTGGTGCTGCTCGGGGTTCTCGACGGTCACCGGGTTGGGACCGTTGCGCAGGTAGCGGCCCTCCAGTTCCGCCGGGATCTGCCCGATCACCTCGAGGTCAAAAGAAGTGACTTCGGCATCGACCGGGGCGAAGTTGCCCTGCAGATAGATGTTCTGGGTTTGCATCGTGTCTCCTCAGTTGCTGATGCTCGGCGTCGAATGGACGAGTTCGGCGGATGTCGCCTGGTCGAGGAGGAAGCGCGCGGCCGAGGCGGCGGTGATCGACAGGCCGATCCCCCGCCCGTCGGGGCTGACCCGCAGCGGCCGCTCGGGACCCTCCACGATGTTCGGGAGGCGCACGGAGCTCCACTCGACCG
>VEQY01000072.1 GCA_018882965.1 Mycobacterium sp.
GCATAGCCGGGCCAGACCTCCCCGCCGGCGCCGGGGGAGGGGTCCGCCGGCAGCGGCCGGATGTTGCGGCGCTCGGCGCGCGACTCCGACGAGGAGGCGCAGGCTGCTGCTCCACACAGCGGGCAGAATGCCATGTCGGGCACCACGATTCGACAGTGCAGGCAGAGCAAGGGTGCGTCCGGGGCGTTTGGGCCGTGGTCCTCATGCAACAGAGCCAGTTGCAGTCCGATACGCAGCGTTACCACGGCCACCAGGGCGAGGGCGACGTGCCAGGCCAGCATCTGGAACTGGGGCAGGCCGGCGACGTCGACCACGCCGAGAATCGAGTACACCGACACCGCGACCGCACCGAAGCCGCCCAGGGCTGCGACCACGGTCCAGCGCCGCGTCGGGCCACCGCCGGCGGGCCGGGTGAACCACAGAGCGGCACCGAACAACCCGCCTACGCACGCGGCGGTGATCGGGACGGTCACACCGCGGATACCGGCCTCGACCACCAGCCACTCGACCGGCTGCCCCGAGGCGACCGGCCCGGCGGCGAACTGCGGGGCCAGCCGGGTGAACGTCGCTGCGGCGGTGAAGGACAGGACGCCGACCACGCCGATGACGAAACCGTCCAGTGACCTGCGGGCGCCCGATCGGGTGAGCAGGCGCACCACGACGGCCGGCAGCATCATCAGCACCGCTCCGCCCTGGGCGACACCCAGTCCGTCGCGCAGCACCCGCCGCCCGGCCGCACCCGCGTCGAACGGGAAGCCGGTCTCGCGGATCACCAGGTCGCCGGTGAGCAGGACCCAGGCGACTCCCAGTGCGATGCCCAACGCACCGGAGGTCAGCAGCGCCCAGCGCGGCAGGTCGCGGTAGACCCCGGATTGCTGGCGGTAAATCAGGAAGAGCACCGGAAGGCCCAGCACGGCGACGACCACCAGGACGCCGGGAAGTCGCGCTTCGACCGCCACCGCCAGCATGGCCACCATCGTCAGCAATCCGAGCCCGAAGGGTTTACGCGACAGCTGCGCCAGGTGGGGGAAGAGCGAACTCGTCAGCGCGGGGCGTAAGACATTCTCCTCGGGGGCGGCGCAGAAAGCCCTGGGCCGCAACCACTGCGGGCCGTCTCCCGGTTGCGGGTTGAGGTGCGCACCGCAGCGTCCGCAGAACACACCGGCGGGAACCCGATCGGCACAGACCGGGCACACGAGCTGTGTCCGGGCGCTCACCGGCGGTTGATCCTGCGCTGCAATGCCAGCAGATTCTGGGCGAGGTTGTCGACGTTGGGCGTACCCAACCCGGTGACCAGGTCATAGCCCGCAGCAGCGTTGTCGACCGCGTTGCCGCCCATGGTCACGTCCTGGAACGCGGGCAATCGCGCTCCCTCGGCGATCTCGTAGAGCAACGGGTTGATGTCGCCGACGGGTCCACCGCCGTTCGCGCTGAGATAGTCGTTGATCAGAGCCGTCAGCCCGGCCCACACGGGGGCGGACAGTGAGGTGCCGCCGCCGAGGGCGAAGCGCTGTTTGAACACGATGCGCATGCCGGTCGTCGGATCGGCGACCGCGGCGATGTCGGGGGTGAGCCGGCGGCCCGGCGGCACCGGAAGGTTCAGCCGGGCCTGCCAGGGGGGTCGCTCGAAGAGGTTGGAGACGCCGCCGCCGGTGCCGTGGGAGAGCGGAATGTCGAACCAGGTCTGCTCGGCGAGCCAGCGTCCGTCCGGGTCGGTGGAAAGTGTGGTCCCGCCTACGTCGGTCATCTCCGGGATCGAGGCCACCGCATCGAGGCCGACGTCGTCGGGGCCAGGCGGTGCGGACCATTCGTGGCCGCCCTTGCACTCCAGGCCGGCAAGGTCACCGCTGGCGTTGAACGCGGTGGTCCCGTTGGCGAGCGCGTCGACCAGAGCCGATCGCGCCGGCACGAGATCGGCGGCGGTGATGAGCTTGTCGCAGCCCCAGCCGATGGAGAAACTCCAGATCGCGCCGGGATAGCGGCGGTCGGCCTCCTCCATCATCGCGCCGATCTTGGCGTAGGAGCCGTCACTTTCGACCGTGGGTCGGGCGTTGACGAGCACCTTCCTGGCGTCGGGGGCGATGGCGTGGATGGCCTGCAGGTCCATGGTGGCTTCGCCGGTGCGCTGGGTCGGCATGCCGCCCAGTACCTCCGGAGTGAACCGCGGCAGATTGAAGGTCGCCGCGAACATGTCCAGGTCGGCCTGATCGAAGCCGTCGAAGGCGAACACCAGGACGGTCACGCCCCTGCCGGTGTGCCCGCGCGCGCGCAACGGCTCGGCGTTGTAGGTGCGCAACAGTGCCGTCGGGGAAAGGCCCTGTTCGGGCACGTCGAGGGGAGAGATGAACGGCAGCGATTCGTGGTGGGGGGTGTAGCCGAGGATCCGGCCCAGTGCGGTGACCTCGGTGCCGACGGGAGCGGGGATCGAGGGTTGTTGCGGAGAGGCGTAGAAGACCTGGCCACGGATACCGCGGTAGTCGCGAACCGCCACGTCGAACGCCTCGGCCACCGCCGCGGGGCGACCCTCGACGACCGCCCAGCCGTCACCTGGCCGCCAGCGCACCGACAGATCACGCGGGCCGGCCCAGCCGATCAGCGCCGCCGGGCGGGTCGGGGTCTGCAGGGCGGCGATGAGTTGCACGGAGGGTCCGCGGGCCGGACCGAGGTCGGTTGAGGACGCCAGTAGCGAGGCGTACGGCCCGGTGATGGTGTTCGAGGGAGCGGGCGCCGTCGGCCGGCCGGCGGGGAGCAGCATCGCGGCCGCGGCGACGACTCCGAATACCAGGGCCAGCGCCCGGCGACGTGGTCCGCGGGTCGGTGACGGCGGTGACGGCGGCGACATTTGGGAGCAATTATCACCGCGCGGTGATTGGGCACCGATGCCCCCGGCGCCGAGCCCGGCGTGTAGAACGATTACATGACCTTTCCCAGTCCCGGGGCACTCCCTGCCGAGTCGTCGCCGCGCGGGTTCTCCGGCAGGGCCGGGTAGGTCGGCATGCAGGAACGACGGCGGCTGGGTGTGCAGGACGCACTGTGGCTGGAAATGGACCGTCCGCACAACCTGATGGTTGTCGACACGGTGGTCTGGACCGCTGATCCGCTGGACTTCGGCCGGTTGCGCAGCGTCATCGAGGAGCGGCTGCTCGAGCGCTACCCGGTGTTCCGCAGCCGAGCGGTTCAGGACGAGGACGGTTCCTGGTGGTGGGAACCCGACGAGGACTTCGACTTCGACCGCCACGTCGCGCTCGTCAGCCTCAAGAAGCCCAACGACCCGCGTGAGCTTCAGGCGCTGGTCGCCGCGCACCGCTCCGAGGTGCTCAATCGCGATCATCCGCTCTGGCAGGCGATCTGGATCAAGCGATACGGCAAGGGCAGCGCGATGCTGCTGCGCACCCACCACGCCATCGCCGACGGGATGCGGATGGTGCAACTGGCGATGAGCCTGTTCGACGCCAGCCCGCAGGGCGGACCCATACTCGGTCCCGGAGTCAGCCAGCACGGCGCCCACCTGCACCCGCCGGGGCAGCCGCTGACCACACGCGTGCGGTCCGGCGCGGTCGAGGCGGGCCGGCGGGCCGCCGCCGCGGCGGCGCGCGTCTCCGGTGCGCTCGGCGAGGTGGTTTCCGCGCCGGGCCTGTTGCGGCAGGCCGGCCGGTTGGGCCGGTTCGCGCTGCGCAACCCGGTGGGAGCCGGCGATTCGGTGGTGGCGGCCGCGCGCGCGGCCGGGTCGGGTATCGCGACCACCATGCGTTCGGCGCTGCCCGGTGGCGGGTCGGTGGTCGACGTCCTCTCCGCGGCGCCCGGCGACGTCGACACGGCGCGCAAACTGCTGCTGGGCACCCGCAATGACGTCACGATCTGGACCGGCGCCGCGGGCACGGACAAAGCGGTCGCGTGGTCGGATCCGGTGTCGCTCAACGCGGTGAAGACGGTGGCCAAGGCCAACAACTGCACGGTCAACGATGTGCTGGTGGCCACCGTCGCCGGCGCATTGCACGACTACCTCAAGGCCCGCCACGCGCGCTGCTCGTCGGTGACGTTCATGGTGCCGGTCAATCTCAAGCCCCTCGACCTCACCCTGCCCGAGACCCTGGGCAACGAATTCGCCCTGGTGCAACTTGAATTGCCGACCGACGAGCCCGACGCCGGCAGGGTACTGGCCACCGCCAAGCGGCGCATGGAGCGGATCAAGCACGGCCACGAGGCGGCGCTGGCCTTCCGGCTGCAGGAGGGTATCGCCGGATTGAGTCGCGGGCTCTACGAAGCCTCGGTGGACCTGTTCAGCAATCGCACCGTGGGCACGCTCACCAATGTTCCGGGACCGCCGGTCCCGGTTTATCTGGCCGGGAGCATGGTGGAGGGGATCGTCGGCTGGGCGCCGGTGTCGGGCGATCAGCCGATGAGCTTCACCATCTCCAGCTACAACGGTTCGGTGATCGTCGGGATCGCCTGCGACACCAAGCTCGTTCCCGACCACGAGACGATCGTCGACGGCTTCGAGGCCGCTTTCGACCGGTTGGTCGATGCCACCCCGGGGGCCGACCTGATGGCGATTATGTGGTCGACGCCCGGGAAAGGTCCCCGGCGAGGTCACGGCCGAACGCGATGAGCGCCCGGCGGCCCATGTCGAGGATCTCCGGGTCGAAGGCAGTCTCGATGCCCGCGTCTTCGTCGTTGCGGAACGCCAGTTCCAGCACGCGGTCAGCCATCTCCACCGCGACCAGCATGGCTCGCGGGTCGGTGTCGGGCGGGATCAGCCCGGCGTCCACGAGCATCGCGTGAACCCGCCCGGCCAGTGTGCGCATGCGGGCCCGGACGTGCCGGGTGACGGTGGGCGAGGTGCGACCCGCCATCCACAGCCGGGCCGAGCCCGGATGGAGGCGGTAGTGCGCGACGTGCAGTTCGAGCTCGTTGTTGAGCAGATCGGCGATCGAGCGGATGTCCCAGGTTTGTTCGGCCTCGACGCAGCGGGCGTCCAGTTCGGCGCAGTGCCGCTCGAGCAACTCGTCGAGGATGGCCTCCCGGTCGGCGAAGAACCGGTACAGCGAGGGGTAGGAGACCCCGGCGCGGTCGGCGATCGCCCGGGTGGTGGCCGCCTCGACCCCCTGTTCGTCGGCGATGGCGGCAGCCGCGTCGAGGATCCGGGTGACCGTCTGGCGGCTGCGCTCCTGAACCGGCGCCCGACGGGAGGCGTTCACCGCGGTCGTGGGCGGGGTCATCGGCGATCCTTCGGCTCCGGCGAATCTTGACAGCTGTCGATAAAACTATAACATTGTTAGTGTTTAGCGTTAGTCGTTCGCTCAGCGTCTCGTTCCGACCCGGGAGAGCACATGACCGCCTCGCCGCATCACCCGCAGCACCAGACCCTGCTCAGCGACCGCCCGGTCGAGCCGTTGACCGGACACGTGGACGTGCTCATCGTCGGCGCCGGCATCTCCGGGATCGGCCTGGGGCACTACCTCGTCACCCGACTGCCGGGTAAGACCTTCGCGATCGTCGACTCCCGCGACGCCATCGGCGGCACCTGGGACCTGTTCCGCTATCCCGGCATCCGCTCGGACTCCGACCTGCAGACCTTCGGCTACGAGTTCAAGCCGTGGACGTCCGACAACGCCATCGCCGACGCCGACGAGATCCTCGCCTACCTGCACGAGGCGATCGACGAGAACGGCCTCGCCCGGCACATTCATCTGCACCACAGGGTGCTGCGCGCCGATTACTCAAGCCAGAGCGCGCGGTGGACGGTGACCCTGGAACGCGACGGCCGAAGCTGGGACGTCACCTGCGATTTCTTCTTCGCCGCGACGGGCTACTACGACTACAAAGAGGGCTACACGCCGCACTTCGAGGGCCGGGAGGATTTCGAGGGCGTGATCGTGCACCCGCAGCAGTGGCCTGAGGATCTCGACTACGCCGGAAAGAGGATCGTCGTCATCGGCAGCGGCGCCACCGCGGTCACGCTCATCCCCGCGATGGCCGAGCAGGCGGGCCACATCACGATGCTGCAGCGCTCACCCTCCTACGTGATGCCGTTGCCGCGCAAGGACCCGATCGCCAACGGGCTGCGCAGGCTGCTGCCGAAGAAGGCCGCACACGCCGCCGCGCGCCGGTTCAACATCGGCAAGCAACGCTTCATCTACAAGCTCTGCCAGCGTCATCCGCAGTTCGCGCGGCGCCTGATCCGCTCGATCAACGTCAAGGCGCTGCCCGAGGGCTACGACGTCGACACCCACTTCAACCCCGCCTACAACCCGTGGGACCAGCGGATGTGCGCGGTGCCCGACGCCGACCTGTTCCGGGCGATCTCGCGGGGCAAGGCCTCGGTGGTCACCGACCGGATCGCCCGCTTCACCAAGACCGGCATCCTGCTGGAGTCCGGCCGGGAACTGGCCGCCGACATCATCGTCACCGCCACCGGGCTGCGCCTGCTGGCTTTCGGCGGCATCGCGCTCAACGTCGACGGCACGCCGGTGGATCTGCCGAGCCGGTTGGCCTATAAGGGCCTGATGCTCTCGGGCGTCCCGAACTTCGCCTTCGCGATCGGCTACACCAACTCGTCGTGGACGCTCAAGGTCGATCTCGTCTGCGAGCACCTGTGCCGGCTGCTGGCCTACATGGATCAGCACGGCTTCACCTCCGTCGTGCCGGTCGCCGACGATCCCGCGATCGAGCGCCGCCCGCTGCTGGACTTCACGGCCGGCTACGTGCTGCGCTCGATGGACACCTTCCCGCGGCAGGGCAGCAGCGGCCCGTGGACCATCGCGATGGACTACTGGACGGACTACGACCGGTTGCGCAAGGGGCCCGTCGAGGACGCAGCCCTGCGGTTCGGCACCGCCGACCGCGTTCCGGCACGCACGGGCGCGGCGGCTCGCTGAGCCTTCCCGACGGGCCGGTGCCCGGTCAACGCCGCGGTGCCGCGCGCTGGCGCGCTGCTGACGGCGGGTGTGGGCGGGCCGTAGGGGTCGACCGCGCCGGTGTAGACCGGAGGTCCGCCGACACCGTACGGACCGGGTGGCGTGGTGCGGAACGGCCGGTTGGTCGGATCCCCGGTCAGGTAGGCGACGCCGTTGTCCCAGCCGGTGGGGATTGCGGTGACGAAGTCGACAGCGACCTTGATCGGGTCGGGGACATAAAGGTACTTCGCCGGCGTCGGCGCGCCGGGATTGATCGTGCGGTCATAACCGGTCTCCACCAGCACCCGCAGCGGCGGGTCCAGAACCGTCGCGAGCAGAGGTCCGACCCCGGGTAGGGCGGCGATCGGCCGCAACAGCGGGATGGTGTCCGCCGGGATCAGGTAGTAGGTCGAGTCCTGGTACTGGCCCTGAAGTTCGGGGGTGCCCGCTCCCTCCTCGGGGTGTTCGTAAAGAAAACCCAGGGCCACATTGAGGTCCGCGAGGAGGTTGAGCGGATTGAGCGGGAAATCCGCCACCGGGTCGTACTGATGGGCGGCGTCCACCGTCATCAGCGGTGTCGGTTGCGGAGAGTTGGTGACCGTGGCCCCGCTGAAGGTGACCCCGAGGATCGGCAGCTCGACTCCGACGAAGCGCTCGAGTATTCCGCCGTTGGGTCGGTTGGGGTTGGAGACGAACACGAAACTGACCGACGACGGTGCCGGCGGATGGGCGATCAGGTCGCTTTTCATCAGGGTGGCGATCGTGCCGCTCTGGGAGTAGGCGAACACCGTGAAGGAGGTGTCGGTGAGCGCCCGGGGTTGCGTCGAGGTGAAGGGGGGATCGGTCACCGTGCACGGTGCGCTGCGAAGGCAGGCGGCCAGGTTGGTCAGGCCGGCCGCGACGGATTGGTCGAAGCGGATGTCGTTCAGTCCGGTGACGGGCCAGAACTGTTCCGGGGTGTACACCGCCACGGGGGTACAGCCGGGATCGCCGCCGGCGCACAGGCCCGACGGGTTCACGAAGTCGTTGGCCGCCCAGTTCACGTAGGTCCCGATGTAGGCGGGGGTGTCCTGAGGCACGCTCAGCGGGTGATCGGTACCGCCCAGGTAAAGCGCCGTCGCCATCAGGTCGACGGCGGCGAGGACGGGCTGTGGCGATGTCGGGACGCCGGCAGGCATGGCCACACCAGCGGCCACCAGTGTCACCGCAAACCACCGAGCAGTTGTCGACATGGCCACCCCCTTGGACCAGCAAATGCTACCCGAGCGGCACGTCGAGGATCGGACGCGGTTCGGCGGCCCCGGGTCCGTCGAAGTGCCACCACTCCCCGGCGTAGACCGTCAGCCCGCCGGTGGCCATCGCCGCACGCAGCAGGGCGCGGTTGGCCTGCTGGGCGAGGCTGACACCGTCGGTCGCGTAGGCCGTGGCGCGCGGGGTGAAGTCGTCGAAGTCCGTCCCCATGTCGAGCAGGCGGCCATCCCGGGCGACGGTCACGTCCACCGAGCGGCCGGCCTCGTGGCTGCGGGCGTAGGCCCCGGGTTTGGCCACCCAAGCCGGATCGGGCACCGCCTCAAACATCCTGACCTGCACATCGTGGGGCCGGTAGCAGTCCCACAACACCAGCCGGGCGCCCGTTGTGCGCAGGTCGGCCGCCGCGGCCGCCAGACCCGGTGCCAGCGATTCGTGCACCAGGCAGCGGGCTCCCGCCGGGTAGAGGGGCACGCCCACGAAATTGTCGGCGGTGGCGTAGCGCAGGTCCACGACGGCGTCGGGGACCGCGGTGCGCACGTCGATCAGGCCCGCCGCCCGGGCCTGCGGACTGACCGGCGGTATCCCGGCATCCGGCGCGGCGCTGGCCGCGCCCGCCGAGGCCAGCACGGCCAGCCAGGCCGATCCCGCGGCGAGAAGGCGCATGCCCGCATTGTCCCCGGGGTGGCGGGGGTAACAAAAGGCAGGCATGATCTGATGCACGCGGTGATGGTGGGCGACGGAGGTTCGAACATGATCGGTGCCGATTGCACCGGTGCGGGGTGGCGGCGCGCAGCCGGGATAGGTGCGCTCGGGGTGGCGTTGACCCTGTTCGGAGCGCCCGCGGCGGCCGCCGAGCCGGATCCGGCCGACCCCGCTGACCCGGCCGCGCCGGCCGAGCTGATCACCCTTCCGGCCGAGGCGGCCGATCCGGCCGTGATCGCGGCCGCCACGCCGGTCGGAGTGACGGCGGGTCCCGCAGAGTCGCTTCCGGCAAGCGCGGGGTCGTCGGCGATGCCCCCGGAGGGCGTTCCGCACCTGCCCAGTCCGGAGAACCTGCCGCCGGGCGCCACCCAGGCACCGCCGGAGGGGCGCACCCTGGGCTACCTGCGCGATCTCTGGCACGCGATCCGCACGCAGGACGTGACCGGGGCCGACGCCCTGCTCCTGCTCACCCAGCGCCCCATGGACGCCCGGGCGATTCCGCCGCAGGCCGTTGCCAGCCGCCCGACAGGCCCCCCGGGGACGACGGTGCCCGCTACGGCGCCCGATCCCGCCGCCGGACCCGTGACGGCCGACGCGGCCGCATCGGCCGGCACGGCGGTGGCGGATCCCGCATTACCGCCGGTCGCTGTCCCGGCGCCCCCGCTGTTGGCAGAGGCCGGCACCGCCGACCTTCCTGAGTCGCCCTAGTCGGCGTCGCCGAGACTGTCGCCGATTCTGGCTGCCACCTCGTTGCGCCGCCGGAAAGGGATCGTCCACGGCGGGTCGTAGAACCATGTGACCGGGTCGGACGTGGTCGTCAGCCCATGGGTCCGCAGCGTGGCCAGCAATTCCTTGGTGCGGGCGGCGACCACCGACGGCGTGGCCAGCCCCGAGAACCGCAACGCCGCGACGGTCTCAGCCGGAACCTCGACCAGCCGGACCCGTTCGTCGTTGGGGGTGGGCAGGGAATCCAGCGTGTGCCCGGCGGGCATGAAGAAGCGGATCACCCACTGATCACCCTGCCCGCGCTGGGCGGCGACCGGCGCGGTCATGGCGATCTTCTCGCCCTGCTGCTGGGCCACCGGTGCGGTCATCGCGATCTTGGTCTTGGCCGTGTTGCCGCCGAAGATGTAGCGGGCCAGGCGCCGGAAACCCTCGTTGCGCGCGGGTTCTTCGTCGGCGTCGATGACGGTCTCGGCCGCGAGGCGCGGCCCGTAGCGGCGGATTTCCACGCCGTCGATCGTGCGCTGCACGGTGAACGGCGGCTCCTCGGTGTGACGGATACCGACGATCGAGCCGCCCGCCTCGGAGATCTGACCGAGCGCGCCGGTGATCTTGCTCAACATGGCCACCACTCTAGTCGCGCCTCGTCGAGATCCCTGCTGATAGTTTGCGCTGCGTGAGAGATCTCGTCGTCTCAGTGCCGCCGGTGGCGATCGCCGCAGTCCTGCTCATCGTGTTCGGTGCGGTGAGTTACGCCTCGCGCGTGTTTGTGCTCCGGCGGCGCGACGAGCAGGCGCGCGAGGAACTGGCCGAGCAGGCCAAGAATCTGTTCATCAGTGTCGCCGCCACCTTCGCCTTCTTCGTCGGATTCTCCATCACCGTCACCTGGGGGGCGGTGACGGCTGCGCAGTCGGCCGTCGAGCAGCAGGCGGCGGCGATCAAGCAGATTTCCTGGGAGATCGACAACATTCCCGACCGCGCGGAATCGACTGCGCTCAGAGACGCACTCCGCGACTACGTCCAGACCGCGGCAACCCAGGACGGCGCTCGCCTCGCCCGGGGGCAGACGGCGAATCTCCCGTCGGCCGGAGCCCTGGACCGGTTCGAGAACGCGTTACACGCCTACACCTTCGGGCCGCGGGCGCCCGAACGGGTCGTCGCCCCCCTCTCCGCGGCCGTCGCCGCCCTGGAAACCGCCTCGGCCACCGTCTCGGCGGTGGCCGTGCGCGCCATCCCCCGGCCGCTGGCAGCGCTGCTGATCGTCGTCGCGGCGATGGGTTGTGTCATGGTGGGCATCACGACGGTGACCTATCGCCGACCGACACTGGCCTTCTTCTGGTGTGCGATCCCCGCACTGTCGATCACCGTCGTCCTCGCCCTTGCCTATCCCTTCGCGCTTCGCTCCGGTGTCACCCTCGCGCCGCTGCAGGCGGTGTCGGCAAACCTGTTCGGTAGCTAGCAGCAGCGCGCGCCCGGGCTTGCCTCCGCGGTGCGGTGACGCAGTCGCCAGTACTCGCCCTCGCTCAGCGGTGGGGCACCCGGATGGGTCCGGTCATGGTGCTCAAGGTAGCGGCGGTAGTGACCGTCGCCCATCAATGCGCCGACGTACCAACGGATCTGGCGGGTGAGAGCGGTAACTCGTCCCATTGTTGTTGCACCTCCTTCTCGATGGGCGTGGCCACCAGGCCGGACGGGGCGAAGATCCGCGACGGCACCGGATCCTCTTCGGTCAGCGGTCGTGCGGTGCCACGGATCGACCGCACGATCATGACCGCACCGGTGGCGACGACGATGATCACCAGCGCGGCGAACACGATCGACAGGGTGCCCTGAATGAACGTGTTACGGATGACGGCGTTGAGCTGGTCGGCGTTCTTGGCCGCGCCGAACGCGGTCTTACCGGCCTGACGCGCCTCCAGATACTGGAAGTGCTGGGTCCAGTAGCCCAACTTCGGGTCACCGGAGAAGATCTTCTGCCAGGACGCGGTCAGTGTCACGGTCAGATCCCACAGCAGCGGGATCCCGGGAATCCACGCCCAGCGCAGCAGCCCCTTCTTGACCACCACGACCGTCACGACGGTCAGCGCGATCGCCGCCAGCAACTGGTTGGCGATACCGAAGAGCGGGAAAAGGGTGTTGATCCCGCCCAGCGGATCGGTCACCCCCATCAGCAGGATGCTGCCCCAGCCCGCGACCACGATCACGCTGCAGGCCCAGGCGCCGACCCGCCAGCTCGGGTCGCGCAGCCGGCGCAGCGGGCCGCCAAGGTTGGCCAGGCCGTCGGAGAACATGAAGCGGGCCACCCGGGTGCCGGCGTCGACCGTGGTCAGGATGAACAGCGCCTCGAACATGATCGCGAAGTGGTACCAGAAGGCCTTCAGCGCTGTCCCGCCGAACGCCTGACTGAGCACGTCGGACATTCCGAAGGCCAGCGTCGGTGCGCCGCCGGTGCGCGAGACGATCGAGCGCTCCTCGACGCTGGCCGCGGCGTCGTTGAGTTCCTGCGCGGTCACCGGCGGGCCGGAGAGCCCCAGGCCGTTGACGTAGGTGGCGGCGGTCTCGGCGGTGCCGCCCGTGGCCGCGGTCGGCGCGTTCATCGCGAAGTAGAGGTGCTGATCGAGGATGGACGCGGTGACCAGGGCCATCACCGCGACGAAGGACTCGACGATCATTCCGCCGTAGCCGATGATGCGCATCTGGCTTTCCTTCTCCAGCAGCTTGGGCGTGGTACCCGAGGAGATCAGCGAGTGGAAGCCGGACAGTGCGCCGCAGGCGATGGTGATGAACAGGAACGGGAAGAGCGAGCCGGCGAACACCGGCCCGGCGCCGGTCTTGGCGAACTGCGAGATCGCCGGCGCCTCCATCACCGGTCGGGCCAGCAGGATGCCCACCGCCAACAGTGCGATCGTGCCGATCTTCATGAACGTCGACAGATAGTCGCGCGGGGCCAGCAGTAACCACACCGGGAGCACCGAAGCGGCCAGACCGTAGATGATGATGCACCATGACAGCGTCACTTTTGACAGGGTGAACCATTGAGTGCCCCAATCGGTTTCGGCGATCCAGCCGCCGCTGACCACCGCCAGCAGCAGCAGCGCCACGCCGATCAGCGAAACCTCGGAGACCTTGCCGGGCCGCAGAAATCTGAGGTACAGGCCCATGAAGATGGCGATCGGAATCGTCATCGCAATGGAGAAAACCCCCCACGGGCTCTCCGACAGCGCGTTGACGACGACGAGGGCCAGCACCGCCAGCAGGATCACCATGATGACCAGAACGCCGATGATGGCCGCCGCTCCGCCCACCGGACCCAATTCATCGCGGGCCATCTGACCCATCGAGCGGCCGCGGCGGCGCGTGGAGATCGACAGCACCAGGTAGTCCTGCACACAGCCGGCGAAGACCGCTCCGATCATGATCCAGATCGCGCCGGGCAGATAACCCATCTGGGTCGCCAGGACCGGACCGACCAGCGGGCCCGCCCCGGCGATGGCGGCGAAGTGGTGGCCGAACAGCACCCGGCGGTCGGTGGGCAGGTAGTCCACGCCGTTCTCGAAAATCTCGGCCGGGGTGGCGCTCTCGTCTCGGGGGCGCACGATCTTCATCTCGACGAGCCGGGCGTAGAACCGGTACCCGATGACGTAGGTGCACAGGGCGGCGATGACGAACCACACCGCATTGACCGTCTCGCCGCGAACCCCGGCGATGACCGCCCAGGCGACGGCGCCGAGCAGGGCGATGGTGCCGAACATCAGCTTGTGACGCGGGGTGATCGGGGAGCGGTCGATGATCGCCACCGGGGGCAGGTCCGGGTCGGTACGGATGAACGTGACCTTGCCGCGGGTCTCCTCGGTGATCCTCATAACCTGCGATACTTTCACTCATCGGGCTGTGAGCGTCGAATTGTGCACGCCGGATCGCACCGCCCGTTCAGCACGTCGACACTCGTCGCCGGTCTTGAGTGAAGGGAGGTGCCGCTGATGCCACCGTGGCGCCTGCGTGACTATCACGACGAGGACCTCGACCAGGCCATCGTGGTCTGGGATGCCAGCCGGGGCGGCGCCGAGCCCGTCTTCAGCGTGGCGGAGGTGATGGCCGCGGCCCGGGCCGGGGAGCCCGCGGTGGTGGCCGAGGTCGGCGACGAGGTCGTCGGCATGGCCGTGGCCCAGACCAAGGGGGAGCGGGCCTGGATCCTGCTGGTCGCTATCGGAGCGCGATGGCGGCACCGCGGTATCGGCAGCGCGCTACTCGCCGACCTGGAACGCCGGCTGCGGTCCCAGGGCGTGCGCCGGATCTGTGCGGTATCGCCGCCCGGACACACCGGGACCGCGGCTCTGGAGAACTCCGGGTACGTGCGCCGCGACGGACTCGTCTACTACGAACTGCTCGAGCACCTCGGGCCCGACCAGGCCAACCTGCTCGACGAACTCGGCGGGATGATCGTGCCACCGGACCTGTGGTCGGGACTGGCCGGCATGGAGAGCGAGAAGCAGATCATCGAGCGGCGCATCGTCGATCCGCTGGCCCACCCCGACGTCGCGGAGCGCTACGGGGTGCGTCCGCCCAAGGCGGTGATCCTGTTCGGGCCGCCGGGAACCGGCAAGACGAGTTTCGCCAAGGCGATCGCGTCACGGCTGGGCTGGCCGTTCGTCGAGCTGTTCCCCTCGCGGTTGGCGGCCACCGGTACCGGCGGCCTGGCGACGTCGTTGCGGGAGGCCTTCGCCGAACTCGCCGAACTCGACGAGGTGGTGCTGTTCATCGACGAAGTGGAGGAGATCGCCACCGCCCGTGCCGGGGCCTCCACCGCCGAATTGGGCGTGACCAACGAATTGCTCAAGCTCATTCCCGCGTTCCGCCAGCACGACAGCCGGTTGCTGGTGTGCGCGACCAACGCGGTGCACTCGCTGGACTCGGCGTTCCTGCGACCCGGCCGGTTCGACTACGTGATCCCGGTCGGGCCACCCGACCAGCCTGCCCGCAAGGCGATCTGGCAGCGCTACCTGGGCG
>VEQY01000018.1 GCA_018882965.1 Mycobacterium sp.
CCGACGGACCGGGTGAGGAGTATTCGAACCGCGCGGGACGCGTCGGGCTGATCGCCGCGGCGGTGGCCGGTGCGGTGACCCGCAACCCGACCGTCGCCGGCGCGGCCGCACTGGTGACCACGCCGAAACCGACCCGCGCCGCGCGCGAGGCCTTCGGCTGCGCGATGACCCGCGGCCTGACCGCTCATCACGACGCCGTCGTCGTGCGGCCCCGGGCGCTGCGGGCGCTGGACCGGGTCGACGTCATCGTCCTCGACCCGCGCAGCCTCTACACCGACACCCTGACGATCAGCCGGGTTCGCGGAGTCGACAGCGACCAGCGCGCCAGAGCGTGGGAGGCCGCGCGCGCCGCGCTGGCCCGCGGGGGTCTCGGGCCCGGTTGGCACAAGCTGTCCTCGATACCCGGGGCGGGCCGGGCCGGGTCGGCGTTGGTCAGCCCGGTGCGGGATCCGATGGCCACCGCGGTGGTCGCCGAGGCCCGCCGGGCGCGGGTGCGGGTGGTCTCCGTCGACGACGACGGCCTGCGTTCGCTGGCGCAGGGCTTCGACACGCTCGTTCCCGCTTCGGGATCGCTTGATGCGACCCTCGCCGATCTGATCGACGTGCTCCACGCGCAGGGTGCGACGGGTTCCGATGCGGCTGACGTGTACCTTCCGTTCCAGTCGGGCCGACCGTTCGCCGCTGCGCTGACCGGTACGCGGCTGACCGTCAAGGGCGCCCCGGAGGTTCTCGCGGGCGCGCAGCCGACACAGTGGGCGCCGATGGTCGCCGAACTCGCCGCCGACGGCCTCCGCGTGATCGCCGTGGCCGAGCGGCAGTTGACCGCGAGGCAGGCCGCCCGCGCCGCCGCCGATCCGGCGGCGATGGAACGGCTATGCCGTTCCGGGCTGACTCTGATCGGGCTGCTCGGCCTGGCCGACACCCTGCGCGCCGAAGCGGCCCCACTGCTGGCCGAACTGCGCGACCGCGACATCCCGGTACGGCTGCTCACCGGCGATCATCCGGCGACCGCGGCGGCCATCGCCGTCGAACTCGGCTTACCGGTGTCTCCCGACGAGGTCGTCACCGGAAGCGACTGGGAGTCGTTGTCGGCAGACGAGCGCACCGAGACGGTCCGCTCTCGGCTGGTGTTCGCGGGGATGTCCCCCGAACACAAAGTCGAGGTCGTGCAGACCCTCGAGCGCGCCGGAATGGTGACCGCGATGGTCGGTGACGGCGCCAACGACGCAGCCGCCATCCGGGCTGCCAGCGTCGGCGTCGGGGTGGCAGCCGCAGGCAGTGACCCGGCGCGCACCGCGGCCGATGTGATCCTCGTCGACGGTCGAGTCGAGGCGCTGATCGACGCGATCGACGAAGGCGAGCAGCTGTGGCGGCGGGTGCAGTCCGCGGTGTCGGTTCTGCTCGGCGGAAACGCCGGCGAGGTGGCCTTCGCCTTGATCACCAGCCTGCTGACCGGCCAGGCCGTGCTCAACGCCCGGCAGATGCTGTTGGTCAACATGCTGACCGATGCGCTGCCCGCGGCCGCGCTCGCGGTGAGCCGCCAGGACGGGACGGCGACTTTGGACCGCGACGAGGCCGCGATGTGGCGGGCGATCGGCGTGCGGGGCGCGGCCACCACGACCGGTGCGACCCTGGCCTGGACGATGGCCAGGTTGACCGGTCCGCGGCGGCGTGCCGCGACCGTGGGCCTAATCGGGTTGGTGTGCACGCAGCTGGCCCAGACCCTGGCCGATTCGCAGAGCCCGCTCGTGGTGTCGACCGCGGTCGGGTCCTTCCTGGTCCTTGCCGCCGTCATCAGCACGCCGGTGGTGAGTCAGTTCTTCGGATGCACCCCGGTCGACCCACTGGGCTGGGGACAGGCGTTTCTGGGGACCGCGGTGGCTTCGGCGTTGGCCGCGCTGCTGCCCGATCTGCTGCGGCGGCTGAGCACGCCGGACCCCGGCTCAGTCGTCGACGACGACAAGTCCGGCACGCAGGAGCAGCGCGTAGACGTGCCGAACGGGCGGGGTCAACAGCCGGGCTCCGGCAGAGACCATGACCTCGAGGGTCCCGGGTCCGGTGCGGATACCGTTCGTGATTCCATCCACGCCCCCAGGCAAACGACGCGACGTAACCGGAACGGATCTACTCGGTGAACAGGACACGAACATCATGAACATGTCTCTGGCACAGTCGCTGCTGTCGGCTCAGCGCGACGCGGCCCGCCGGGTCGCCGAGGCGCGCACGTTCTCGGTCCGGCTGCCCCTCATCGGGACGGTTCGGGTACCCCCGCCGGACCAGCTGGCCTTCTGGGGCGTGCTCGGCGG
This sequence comes from Mycobacterium sp., assembly GCA_018882965.1. Taxonomy (GTDB): domain Bacteria; phylum Actinomycetota; class Actinomycetes; order Mycobacteriales; family Mycobacteriaceae; genus Mycobacterium. The sequence goes on from VEQY01000018.1 coordinate 2,307, forward strand.
CCTGGCGCTGCTCGAGCTGATCGACTGGCCGGTCGCGCTGGCGATGGGCGTGGGCTCGGTGCTCGTGACCCGTCACCTTTCCGAGGTCGCCGACCGGGAGGCGGATCTGGCGGCCGCGGTCAAGCGACAGGCCACCGCAGCAACACCGAAGAAGGCCCCCGCCAAGAAAGCCCCGGCCAAGAAAGCCCCGGCTAAGAAAGCCCCCGCCAAGAAAGCCGTGCGGCGACGCTCAGAGTGACGACCCGGCGATCCGTGCCGCCGACAACGCCTGCAGGTAGACCTCGATGTCGGGGTAGGACGTCGACAGGGTGTAGGCGTTGGTGTTGGCGACGTTGGGATTCAGCCCGTTGGCGCTCTCCCACGAGTCGGGCATGCCGTCGTTGTCGGCGTCGGCGGGTGCGGCCGGCGCGGCACCGGAGTAGGCCGGAAGCAGCGCGTCGCCGGCCGGGTTGGTGTTCCGCGGCGCCGTCGCGATCGTGTTCGACGCCACGCTGCCCATCAAACGGGTATCCATCGGATCGCGCGGCCACGCGCCAGCGGTGCCCAGCAGCACCGTTCGCAGCTGATCGGTCGGCGTGTAGGTGATGGTCGGGAACGGAAGACGGGTGGGGAGTTTCTGCGACCGCTGGTTGGCGACGTAGGCGGCCACGTCAGAGTCACTCAGCGACGCGTAGTCGTTGCAGCAGTAGAACAGTTCGTAGTCCGAGCGGGTCGGGTACAGGTTCATCCGGTTGCCGCTGACGTAGAGGCGATTGCCCGACCGCTGCAGGAACTGGTCGTCGAACATGCCGTAGGGGAAGCCGCTGCGGGTCTGGAAGTAATTGTTGACCGCGTTGAGGTTCCAGTAGATCGGGTAGGGGTTACCGCTGCCGTCGGTGACGACACCGGTTGAGAGCCCAAGCGCGACGAAAAAGTTCGGGTCGTAGTAGAGGTTGTTGGAGAGCTCCAGGTTCATGGTGGAGTTCGCGGCCGCCAGCGACTCGCGGCTGCCTTCGGGCAACCTGCCTTCAATCCGGTTGAACACATTGTGATGCAGGGACACGTTGTCCAGTCCGAATCCGTTGGCCGGATTCGAGTAGTTCATCAGGATCCCACCGTAGAGCGAATGACTGCCCACGGTTTCCGCAAGCAGAGTGTTCTGCACCGTGATGTTGTTGGAGTAGGAGATCTCGATCGCCTCGTCCGTAGCGTTACCGATCGAGACGTGGTCGACGATGGCGTTGCGGGTGTAGCGCAGCCGGAGACCGTCGTCGCTGAAGCCCTCGGTGCCGGGCCGGATGCGGATGTGCTGCAGGATCCAGTTCTCCGCGAAATCGCTCGGGGCCCGCACGGTCTGGTCCTGATACGGCGTCTCGTCGGTGACGAAGCCGCGCACTGTGATCCCGCCCGGTGAGGTCTGTCCGGCGATGGTCACGTTTCCGTTGGTCAGGTGGATCTGGTCGTTGATCAGCCCGCTGACCTTGAACAGGATGTACTTCGTGCCGGGCTGGTCGATCGCCCACTGCAGCGAACCCGGTCCCGAGGTGTTGAGGTTGGTGACGTAGACGACGCTGCCGCCCCGACCACCGGTCGCGTACGCGCCGAAACCCTCGGCTCCCGGGAAGGCCGCCAGGGATCCGGACGGAGGGGGCGGAGGAGGGGTGCTGGTAGCCGGGGTGACCGCGACGACGACGGCGACCGCACCGGTTCCGCCCCGGCTGTCGGTGAGGGTGACGCTGAAGGTGTCCTGCAGATCGGCCGCCGTGGCGCCCGTCGCGGCCGCGGCGGTGCGGGCCGCGGGTGTCGGGGTGTAGCTGAACGCGCCGCTGCTCGCGTTGATGCTCACGCTGCCCTTGGCCGTCGACGCCGGCGCGCTGTAGCTCACCGAGTCCCCGTCGGCGTCGCTGCCGGTCACCACCCCGCTGACCACCCCAGTGGTGGTGTCGGTCGCGGTGATGGCGAAGGTGCCCGTCGGGGGGGTGTTGGCCGAACCGCCGGAGGCGGTGACCACCGCGGTGACGGTGGACGTGCTGGTGTCTCCGCGCGAGCCGAGCAGCCCGAAGCTGAGCAGATGGATCAGACCGGCCAGACCGTGGATGGCGAACCCGCTGGGGGCGTCGCTGACGGTGACCTCGAAGGTGTCGGTCACCCCGGCGGCCAGGGCCGCGGGGGTGGGTGTGTAGGTCCAAGTGCCGTCGGCGGCCACCGCCGCGGTGCCCCGCTCGGGCTGGGAGGTCACGGTGAAGGCCAGCCGCGGGCTGTCGGGGTCGACGGCGTTCAGCGATCCGGTGACCACCCCGGCGGGACTCTGCGCGCTCTGGGTGGGGCTCATCCGCGGCGTCTGATTGTTCAGCAGCGCCGAAACCACTGTCAGGAACCCCGACACCGGGTCGGCTGCCGCCCGCGGTGAGCGGGCCGGGCGCGTCGGCGTCCGCTGAGTTGGGCGGCGGGCCCCGTTCGCCCGGGCGGCCGGCGCGGACGGGTCCGCGCGACGGGAGGCCCGGGCGTCCGCCTCTGCGCGCGGCGACTTTCGCGAAGACGGCCGGCCGGCGCCCTCGGCGCGCCGGGACGGGGGACCGGCAGATGCCGATTCACTGTTCGCTGGTTGAGCCGGGGGCGAATCCGCCGGCGCCGCCGACGCAGGGACGGCGAGGCCGGTGGACACCGCTGCGCCCAGTCCGAGGGTGACGACGAGCCCCGCGAAGCGGGGCCGCGTCGACAGAGCAGTCACTTCAGGCACCCCCTCGCATGTTTGCTAGGACGTCATCATAGGCGCTATCGGGACGCGCTTGGTGCGGTCCCGGCCGGCGTCGGCGGTCGCACCGCTACGGTTCTCTGCATGACCGACAATCAGATGCTGGTGCTCAACCGCGCCGACCTCGAGGGCCTCGGGCTGACCTGGGCGGCAATCATCGACGTCCTCGAGGACGCTTTCCGGCAGAAGGCCCAGGGTCTGGTGCAGAACCCCCCCAAGCCTAAGGTCAGTTCGCGGGAGGACGCCTTCATTCATGCGATGCCTGCCTATCTCGGTGGGTCCGATCGGATCGGGCTGAAGTGGGTGGCCGGTTATGAGCAGAACAACTCCAAGGGCCTGCCCTACATCTACGGCGTGATGATCATGAACGACGCCGAAACGGGTCGACCCGTCGCGTTGCTCGACGGCGGCTGGATCACCGAGATGCGAACCCCCGGGGTTTCGGGGGTCACCATGCGCAACGTGCCCGGCGAACCACGCCACCTGGCCATCGTCGGGTGCGGGGTGCAGGGCCGCCGGCATCTTGAGGTCGCCCTCGAGGTGCATCCCGGACTGACCCACGTGACCGCCTACGACCGCGGGGAGGCCAAAGCGCGTCGACTGCTCGATCTCGCCGGCGATCGGGCGACCCGGATCGCGGAGTCACCGGCCGACGCGCTCAACGATGCTGACCTGGTCATCACCACAATCACCGCTCCGCTGGATCCCAAGGTGGACTGCGCGAACACCGACCCGGACGCGCTGTTGCTCCCGGTGGATTACGACGATGCGATGGCGCCGCCGGCCTTCCACAACGCCGCCGTCTACTGCGTTGACGACCTGGGTCAATACGAGTCGGTTGCCGACGATCTGTACTTCTTCGGACTGCCCAAACCGGTCACCGACCTGGCGACGGTGGTAGCCGGAAAATATGACGTGCCGCGCACCGGCCGGCGCATGTTTCTCAACATGGGCATCGCCATGGATGACGTCGCCCTGAGCGCTCTGGTTCTCGACCGCGCAACCGCGGTGAAGGCGGGACGCTACATCGATTTTCCGTGAGCCGGCTCAAGCACTTCGGGTAAGTCAGCGTGACCACTGGGCAGGTGATCGGGCGGGTCGATGCGCAGTTTGCGCGCGATCAGCACGTCGGTGGAGGAGTGCAGCGCGATCGAGAGCGCGATCGTGATCGCGATCAGGTCGAAAAGCCGTTCCCCTTCCGGAATATCGGCGCGCAGTACGAGCAGGCCGTAGACAACCGACGCGAATCCCTTCGGCCCGAACCATGCTGCGGTCAGACGCTCCGCCGGTGGCATCGGAGTCCGGATCAGCGATACCAGCATCGAGGCAGGCCGCACCAGCACGATGGCCACTATCGCCAGTAGCCACTCCTGCCAGCCCAGATGCGAGATCCGTTCGGGTGTGATCAAGGTGCCGAACACCAGTAGCGCGGCGAACTTCGTGATCTCGGAGAGCAGGTCACCGAACGGCTCGAAATGTTCGGCGGCGACATGATCGAGTGTGGCGAGGGTGGAACCGGCGGCGAATGCGGCCAGGTAGGGATTGGCGTGTGAAAGATGGCATACCGAGTAGACGACCACCGCGATGGCCAGCGGCCCCAGCGGCTGCAGGTGCGGCTCGGCGGTGAGGAACCGACTTCGCCAGGCAAAGGCGACGAGGGCGGCGATACCGGCCCCGACAATGAGGCCGAGGACCAACTCCAGCAGGATGGTGCCCAGATGAGAGTCCTCGTGCTTGGCGATCGCCAGGAAGATCAGCACGAAGGGCAGGGCAAGACCGTCGTTGAGTCCTGACTCGACGTTGAGCAGCCTACGCAGGCGAAGTGGCACGTCGGGACGGCCCACCAGCGCCGAGGCGAAGACGGGATCGGTGGGAGAGAGGATGGCGCCGAGCAGGAACGCCGTCGGCCAGTCGAGATTGGCCAGATAGTGGGCGGGAACGGCGATGCCGATCATCGTCAGCGGCATCCCCAGTCCGAGTGCCCGGCCCGACAGGCGCCAATTGTCCCGCAGGGCTCGCACATTCGCGCGTTGGCCATCGGTGAACAACACCGTGAACATCGCGATGTCGGCGAGCACCGAGACGATGTCGTCCTGGGCGGTCAAAGGAATGAAGCCCAGTCCGCCGGGTCCGATCAGTGCGCCCAGGGCCAGGCACAGCAGAGCGGTCGAGAACACGGTGCGTGCCGCAATCCCGGAGAGGGACACGCTGATCAACAGCACCAGGCCGAACGCCAGGACAAGCACCATGGGAACTCCCGGGATTGATTCGTGATTTCGGGTACGTCGTCCCATCGTGCACCGCGGACGGGCATCCGGGTGCGGATCGGCCTAACAAAACGGTCACCACGCCCGGGGTCTAAAGTTCATAAACGTGACGTTGCACCCCGAGTTCGTCGATTTCCACTTCGACGTCATGTGTCCGTACGCCTACCAGACCTCGAAGTGGATCCGCGAGGTGCGGGACCAGACCGGTCTGCAGGTGAATTGGCGCTTCTTCAGCCTTGAGGAGATCAACCGCGCCGAGGGCAAGAAACACCCGTGGGAACGGGAGTGGTCCTACGGGTGGTCGATGATGCGGATCGGCGCTCTGCTGCGCCGCCGGTCGATGGCCGACCTCGACGCCTGGTATGAACGCGCCGGCCGGGCCCTGCACGAGGACGGTCACAAGCCCCACGAAAAGGCGGTCGCCCGCCACCTGCTCGCCGAATTGGGCTTGGATCCCGATCTGGTCGATCAGGCCATCGCCGATCCGACCACGGGCGAGGAGGTACTGGCCGAGCACCGCAGGGTCGTCGAAGCGGACGGCTACGGAGTACCGACGCTGTTCTTCCCCGACGGGCAATGCCTGTTCGGTCCGGTGCTGATCGACCCGCCCACGGGCCAGGCTGCGCTTCGGCTGTGGGACGCGGTGGTGGCGTGGACGGAGTTCCCCCACCTCTACGAGATCCAGCGGCCGAAGACGAAGGCCGATGGACAGCTGATCACCCAGACTTTTCGGCCCTACCTGGAGGCGCGCGACTGGGTGTCTATCAATCGGGGAGAGGTCATCACCTTCGACGCCACCTCGCCGTAGCGTTCAACCCGTTCGGGATCGCTGAGGGCGTTGTAGAGCACCAGCCGCGAGGCGATTCCGGCGTATTTCGACACCAGGGCATCGGCCAGACCGTCCCACGTCGACTCAGTCGCAAACGCCGCGATATGGGCGTCGGTGATCTGAGCCGCCATTCCCGAAAAGTCGCGGGCCTTCTGCCGTTCCCGGATGCGAGCAGTGGTGCCCTCGAATCCTGCCTCGTCCCAGATGAAGGCGTAGTTGGGTGTGCTGCCGTAGAAACTCATGCTGGCTCTGACCGCCTCGCGTTCGGAATCCCGTTCCGCATCGGAGTCTCCGACGATGGTCATCACGGGCACGATCACGTCGATGTCGGCGACTGATCGTTCGGCCTTTGCCGCGCCCTGGGCAATGCACGGCAGCACATGACGCCGGAGGTAACCGGGGTCGCCGATCGGGTGCACGTGAACCCCGTCTGCGACCTCACCCGCCATCCGCAACATCCACGGATTGACGGCTGCAACGTCAACTTTCGGATCGGCATATTGAATTGGTCCGGGACTCCATTGCGGGGTGATGAAGTCCAGCTCGTAGAACTCCCCGTGGTAATCGAGCGCGCCAGACCGGAACGCTACGAAGCATGCCTTGACCGCGCGCACGTAATCGCGCATCCGCGGTCCCGGAGGGTCGAAAGCGGCACCGTAGCGGCGCACCACGTGGGTGCGGACCTGGGTGCCGAGACCGAGCCTGAAGTTCCCGCCGCTCGCCTCTGCTAGCTCCCATGCAGTGGCCGCGGTGACGAAGGGGCTGCGCGGGAAGGCGACCGCGACTCCGGTCGACAGGGCCAGACCCGGCGCCGCTTGGGAAGCGACCGCAGCATTCAGGTAGGCGGTGCGGCCGGTCTCGGTGAACAGCAAGCCGGCGAAACCGGCACCCTGTGTGCGGCGCGCGAGCGCGCCGATCTCGCCGAGCGGCCGGGGGACCGTCATCGCGTCGACGTGCACAGCGCAACATTACGCCGCGGGGCTGCGCACCCGTTTTGCCTCCGCGGCAACCGCGGTTCTGAGAAACTCGGCCACACCCGATGCCGAGGAGAGATCAGGTGAGGACGACCGACACCGCTCCACCGCTACCGCTGCTGACCCGGCGGGACCGCATCATGCTGACCGTCGTGGTGGCATCTGCGGTGGCCGCCGGCGTGTTGCACTTCAGCCATGCCGGTGCTGTCGTCGCTTTCGTGGTGTCTGCGGTCGCCCTGGCCACTATCGCCTCGCTGGTCGGCCGATCGGTCGAGGCGTTGGGAGATCGTCTCGGTCCGAGTGCTACCGGTGTGCTCCAGTCCGCGCTGGGAAACCTCCCCGAGTTGTTCGTCATCCTCTTTGCACTCAATGCTGGGCTTTACGGCGTGGTCAAGGCGACGCTGGTGGGCTCCATCCTGGCCAACGTGCTGCTCATCCTCGGTCTGGCCTTCCTCGTCGGCGGACTCAAGCACGGGCGACAACGGTTCGCCGCCGATGACGTGCGCACCCTCGGACTGATGCTCACCCTGGCGGTGCTCATCCTGGCCGTCCCGTCGTTGACCGCGGCGCTGCACACACCTGCCGAGTCCCACGAGCGGACGGTGTCGGTGGTGGTGTCGGTCGTCATGCTGGTGCTGTTCGCTTTGTCGCTGCCTGCGACCCTGTCGCGGTCTCAAGCCGGCAATGATCACGACCAGTCGCGGCGGTCGTCACCCATCGCGGCCAGCCCAGACTCCGCCGCCGCCGCCAGCCGGGCGGCCCAGCACGGCGAGTGGCCGCTGGCCATGGCGATCGGCATGCTGGCTGCCGCCGGTGTTGCGGCGGCGTTCGTCTCGGAATGGTTTGTGGCCGCGCTTCAGCCCGCGATGGACGCGATGGGGATCAACGAGGTGTTCGCCGGCCTGGTGATCGTCGCCATCGCCGGTAACGCGGTGGAGAACGTGGTCGGTATCCAACTGGCCGCCAAGAACCAGATGGACTATGGGGTTCAGGTCATCCTCCAGTCACCGGTGCAGGTGGCGCTGACAGTGGCACCCATCGTCTGCTTGGCCGCGGGACTACTCGGTCAGCCCGGCTTCGATCTGGTTCTCTCGCCCCTGCTGCTGGCTGCCATGATGATGTCGGCGCTGGTCGCCGTGCTGGTGACCTTCGACGGGGAGTCGAACTGGTTCGAGGGCGCGGTGCTGATCGCGCTCTACATCGGCATCGCCACGTCGTTCTGGTGGGGGTAGGTTCTGGCGGGTGTCAGCCGGAAGGCGGGGGAAGTGAGCCGATCGTTGCGCCGCGTCGCAGCCGGCATCCTCGGCGTGGCGCTGGCCGGGGGTGCGTTCCCCGGCGTGCCGATGGCGGCAGCCGATCCGCCGGTAGATGTACGGGCCAAGCTGGAGAGTCTGGAGATCAAGGGGCGTGCCCCCAAGACCGGCTACGACCGCGCCCAGTTCGGCGAGAGGTGGACCGACGACGTCGCTGTGCCAGGCGGCCGAAACGGCTGCGACACCCGCAATGACATCCTGCGCAGGGACCTTGTCGATGTGGTGCTCAAACCCGGGTCGAATGATTGCGCGGTCTTGAGCGGCGTCCTCAACGACCCCTACACCGGAACCTCGGTCTTCTTTGAACGCGGCCCGGGAACGTCTGCGGAGGTGCAGATCGACCACGTCGTAGCGCTATCGGATGCGTGGCAGAAGGGAGCGCAGTGGTGGGACCCGCTGCAGCGGCGCAACTTTGCCAACGATCCGATGAACCTGCAGGCAACCATCGGCTGGGTCAACCAGGAGAAGGGTGACAGCGATGCCGCGTCGTGGCTGCCACCCAACAAGCCCTACCGATGCGTCTTCGTCTCACGCATCGTCGAGGTTAAGTCCACCTACAGGCTGTGGGTGACGCAGGCTGAGCACGACGCCATCGGCCGTGTGCTCGATGACTGCGGCGTACCGCCGGCGCCGTAGCCCGTACCCCGCAGCGAGAGACTGGAGACGACCTGTCGCTGGCCCAGCTCGCCACCGCCGTCGTCGGAAACCAACACCAGCAGAGCGGAGTCCCCGAAGTCGGTGGCCAGGGTGATGCCTTCGAAGTTGATGAAGGCGAAATAGCCCTGCCACAGCAGCGTCTTCGCTACCGGGGTGAAACCGCCGTCGGCGAGACTCGGTAACCCCGACACGTCGCTCGCCCGGGCGAAGTCCAGCAGGTACAGGCGGGAACGGTAGAGCGGAAGGAAACCACCGAGCTCGCGTTCCAGCGCGAGTACCTCACCGCCGGGCAGCGCCACCAGGTCGACGAGACCGCTTCGCTCGACAGCCACGAACGGGGACATCGCGGAGATCGGATCGGTGAGATAGCCGTACTGGTGCTGCGGGGCGAGCTCGGGACCGGCGAAGGACTGCAGCCGCACCCAGCTTCCCGCTGAGGTGGTGGCCAGGGAGCCGTCCGGCAGTAAGGCTTCCTCGTTTGCGGTCCAGAGTTTTCCGGCGCCGAAGGACAACGATTCCAGACCCCGGTTGTCCTGGACGTTCTGCGGCCGATAGATCGCCGGGACGGCCAACGAACCGACCTTCTGGCCGGTCGCGAGACTGAATTCAGAGATCGACGAGGTGACTTCATCGGCGACCCAGACCCCGGTGCGGTCCGCGTTGAGGGCGATTCCCTCCGAGTCCGAACCGAGGGCCGGCGCACTGACGGCTGAGGTGACCAGTGCCGAACGGATCCGTCCGTCCCGGGCATCGGACGAGGTGTAGAGCTGCCAGATCGACCCGGAGCCGTTGTCGCCGACCGCGTAGTAGGTGGTGTCGCCGGCATAGGTGATACCACTGAGTTCGGCCGCGCCGGTGCGTCCGCTACTGAGAGTGAGGGGGCTCTGCCCGGAGCGGGTGACCGTCAACGACGGCTGCGCGGTCGCTGTCGCGGGTCGCCGGGCCGCGGACGCGCGTGAGGTCCACCGCAGGGGTTTGGCCGCCGTTGTCGCGCTGGTCGTGACGGCGTTGTGGGCGGAATCCGCTGATCCGGCGGCGCTCGGGTCAGCCCACGCGGGGCCTGCTGCAGCGATGGCTGCCGCGGCGCCGAACCCGGCCAGCGCCGCGCCCAGGGCCAGGCAGTGGCAGCGGTCCACGGTCAAAGCCCCGGCTGCTCAGGCCAGCGTGAGGTTCAGCGGGCTCAGATCGGTCTGCATCAGCGCGACGTTGTAGTTGCCCCACAGCGACATGTTCCAGTACAGGTTGTTCAGATCGGGTTCGCCGGCGTCGTCGACGAGCTGGCCGGTGCCCGAGAGGGGGTGGACCATCGGCGCGTACAGCCCCGGGTACTGCAGTGAGGTCGCGATGGTGACCGGAGTCGACCAGGGACCCTCCGGGCTGTCGGCGGTGCGCAGCACCACGTTGTTCAGCCCGTTGCCGTAGAGCACGACGTACTTGTCGAGGAACTCGTTGTACTGAACCGAAAGCTCGCTGACGTTGCCGCCGGTCTTGGCTCCGATCAGCCCGGCGAAGAAGCCGCCGAAGAAGTTCGGGTCGTTGGCGATGTCGACGATGAAGCCGAGGATTCCGGCCGAGTGGGTGGAGTCGCCGAGTACGGCTGCCGCCACCGCGGGCTTGTCGAGCACCCAGGACTTCCCGTCCCAGTACTCGTACCGGCCGAGGTCGGTGACGGCGGTCTCGGGCACTCGCGACAGGAAGGCCGAGCCGGCCCGTCCGGCCGGTGTGCCGAATGCGTAGAGGTAGCGAGTGTCCCCGGGGGTCACCTTGCTTTCCGGTTCGAGGACGTACGCCATCTGCTGGAAGTTCTGGCTGCCGGCGACGTAGGGGGTCGAGGAGCGGAACCAGCCCGCCGAGCGGACGGTGGAACGTTGCAGCACCCACTTGTTCGTCGCGTCGTCGTACATCGAGACGGCCGAGTAGTTGGTTGTCCAGCGGCCCGGGGTGTCCCAGGACTTCACCGACATGTAGTTGACGTAGTTCTCGCCGTTGACGTAGGCGGCGGCAGTCGGGATGTTGGTGACCTCGGAGCCGATGAAGAACACTTCGTTCCGGGCGGCGGGGATGAACTGGTAGGCGTAGCCGGTGGGGATCAGCGAGAGACCGTCGGTGAGGTTGGTGTCATCGCTGAGCAGCAGGACGTTGGAGCGCCAGTCCCCGGTCATGTTCGGAGCGCTGAAGGTGTCGCCGAAGGCCAGCTGGGTGTAGCCGTTCACCCCGTTGAACCACATGATCCCGAGATCGGTGCCGTAGATGCCGAAGCCCTTGGTGTTGTTGGTCTGCGGCCAGTTCCATCCCGGGATTGACTTGTTCGACTGTCCGGTCACCCAGCCGAGGGGAGTCGACGCGAGGCTGGTGGGTGCGGTGACGGCGGCGGTGTTGATCACCGCCGCGGTCGGTCGCGCCGGAAGGTCCGAGACCGGTGCTGTGCGGGGCTGATCCCGGCGGTTCCACGCGGCCATCGACGACGCGCCCGCCACCAGGCCCGTCGGCGACTCGCCGCGGTCGGGAGTCGGCGGGGTGGGCGGGGTGGCCCGCCGCTGCCCGGGGACCACCACCACCCTGGAGGACGCGGTGGCGCGCGTGATCGCGGCGTCGGTCTGGGCCGGCCGTGCGGCAGCGCGGGCGGTTCCGCGCGCCGGGCGCTGGGTCGGGCCCGCGTCCGGTGACGCTGTCGTGGCCCCGGCGGACGGTGCTGCGGTGTCTGGGGACGCGGGCTCGGCGGAGGGGTTGCCGCCGTCGTCGGCCCACGCGACCGCGCCGCCGAAGGTCATCGCGGCACCTACCGCGGCACCCACCCCCAACGCGACCGCCAGCGCCCGTACTGAATTCACCGACCTAGTCACCGACCTAGTCTCCCGCCTCTTGGCTGCTCGGGCGGCTCCGCCAGCAAACCCCAGCGGCCCGAAATCCGCCGAATTCCCCCTTGCACTGTACTCACACCCGTCACAGGTCCGCCAGTCCTGGACAGCGACTGGTGGTCAGACTGTGACACGGGCTGCTCACGATGGGGCGAGCAGCCCGGCCATCCTGCCGATCACCGACTGAAGGGCCTTGAACGGCCGAATCATCACCTTCACCGACACGATTTTATTGTTTTCGTTCCAGTGGATCATGTCGATGCCCTCGACTGACAGCCCGTCGACGGTCGCGGAGAAGGCCAGGACGGCCGACCGGGGGCCGAACCACGTCTCGTCGTAGCGGAAGTCGGTGCTGGCGAACATCTGGACGGCCGCCCGCAGGTACGCCGCCGCCAGCCGCTTGCCGCGCTGGGGCGCGAACACTGCGGGCGAATAGAACACCACTGCGTCGTCGAGGATGCCGTCGAGCAGCTCGTCGACGGCGGCAGCGTCGGCGCCTCCCTCGACGACGTGCAGCCAGCGTTCGATGACCGTCGGCATACCGGCCGCCAGGGTCACCAGACCCAGACCGACATGTCGCCCGGGGGGTACTGGGCGCAGATATCCGTCGTCCTGGCCGCGACGCCCTTGTTGTTGAAGAACAGCTTCGCGTGGTTGGGCCACGCAAGGGTGAGGGGATCGGCAACGTTCGTGGCCATCTCCTCCGAGTACGCGCGGCGCCCGGCCGGATCCAGCGAGTAGAACCAGTGCATCTTGTCCTGAGTGGCCTGTTGAACGTCTGGCGAGTGGTTGTTGTAGTCGATCATGTACCGCTCGTAGTAGATCGGCTCCACGTCGCGGGCGGCCGCCATGATCTGTTCGGCCGTGCAGGTCGTCTGGATCATCCGGCGCGGGATCGGATAGTCGTCGGTGGCGTCGGCGGACGCGGGGACGGCGGGGACCAGCGCGGCGCCGGCCAGGATCACCGCCGCGAGTCCGCTGCATCGATGTCTGCTGCTCATCGTGAACCTCCCTGCGCGTGCGCGCTCAGTGCCAGCTGGTCCGATGGCTCGGACGGCGGCGGCTGTGTGGTGTCGGCGGGCGTCGGCCACGGCTGGGGCACCGGTCGCGGCCGGACGACTTGCGGCCACCAGAACCATCGACCCAGCAGCGCCGCGATGGACGGAGTCATGAATGACCGGATGATCAGGGTGTCGAAGAGCAGGCCGAGGGCGATCGTCGAACCCACCTGCCCCGCGACCCGGAGATCGCTGACGAGCATCGATGCCATCGTGAAGGCGAAGACGAGTCCGGCCGAGGTGACCACCGAACCGGTTCCGGCCATCGACCGGATGATCCCGGTGTTGATGCCCGCGTGAATCTCCTCTTTGAAGCGTGAGACCAGCAGCAGGTTGTAGTCCGATCCGACCGCCAGCAAGATGATGACCGACATCGCGAGGACCATCCAGTGCAGCGGGATGTTGAAGATGTGCTGCCAGATGAGCACCGACAGCCCGAATGATGTGCCCAGGGACAGCGCCACGGTCCCGACGATGACGACCGCGGCGACGACGCTTCGGGTCAGGATCAGCATGATGATGAAAATCAGGCAGAGTGAGGCCAGTCCAGCGATCAGCAGGTCGTAGTTCGCACCGTGCTGCATGTCCTTGTAGACCGCCGCGGTCCCGCCGAGGTAGACCTTCGAGCCCTCCAGGGGGGTTCCCTTGATCGCCTCGAAGGCCGCGTTCTTGATCTTGTCGATGAGGGCAAGTCCCTCCGGAGAGGCGGGATCGCGCTCGTGGGAGATGATGAACCGGACGGACTTTCCGTCCGGGGATATGAACATTTTCAGTCCGCGTTTGAATTCCTCGTTCTCGAACACCTCGGGCGGAAGATAGAACGAATCGTCGTTCTTCGAGGCGTCGAAGGCCTTGCCCATGGCATTCGCGTTCTCCTGCATGGCCTGCATCTGGTCCTGCAGACCGCCCATGGTCGATTGCATCGTCAGCATCATGGTCCGCATGGTTTTCATGTTCGCGATCATCGGCGGCATCACCGTGAGCATCTGCGGCATGAGCTCGTCGAGTCTGTTCATGTCGACAACGACGGCGCCGAGATCATCGCTGAGCGTGTTGATCCCGTCGATGCTGTCGAAAATCGAGCGCAATGCCCAGCAGACCGGGATGTCGAAACAGTGCGGCTCCCAGTAGAAGTAATTTCGGATGGGCCGGAAGAAGTCGTCGAAGTTCGCGATGCTGTCGCGCAGTTCCTGCGTGGTAGCGACCATCTCCTTGGTCTTGTCGACCATGCTGTGGGTGACCCCGGTCAGCTGCTGCATCAACCCGTACATCTTCTCCATCAGGTTGATCGTGGTCTGCATCTCGTCGCCCATCTTCAGCATGTCTTTCATGCGGTCCTGCATGTAGGACATGTTCAGGGTCTGGGTTGCTCCGGACATGCTCAGGATGAAAGGGATCGAGGTGTGCTCGATGGGCGCTCCCTGCGGCCGGGTGATGGCCTGAACCCGGCCCACTCCGGGAATGCGGAACACGCTCTTGGCCACCTTGTCGATCACCAGCATGTCGGCCGAATTGCGCAGGTCCTGGTCGGTCTCGATGAGCAGCAACTCGGGATTCATCCGGGCCTGGGGAAAGTGACGATCAGCCGCCGCGTAGCCGACGTTGGCGGGGATGTCCGCGGGGAGGTACTCGCGGTCGTTGTAGCTGGTGACATAGGACGGCAGCGCGATCAGCCCGACGAGGGCCAGCGCTGTGGACGCGATCAGGATCGGGCCGGGCCAGCGCACCACCGCGGTGCCGACTCGGCGCCAGCTGCGAGTCTTCATCTTGCGCTTCGGCTCGAAAAGGCCGAAGTGGCTGGCGACGGTCAGCAGCGCAGGCGCCATCGTCAGTGCTGCCACGACCGCGACGAACATGCCGATCGCCAGCGGGATCCCGAGGCTGGCGAAATACGGCAGGCGGGTGAAGTGCAGACAGAACGTCGCGCCGGCGATCGTCAGGCCGGATCCGAGGATCACGTGCGCGGTGCCGTGATACATCGTGTAGAAGGCGGTCTCCCGGTCTTCACCGGCCAGCCTCGCCTCGTGGTAGCGGCCGAGAATGAAGATGGCGTAATCGGTTGCCGCGGCGATGGCCATGGTGGTCAACAGATTGACTGCGAAGGTCGACAGGCCGATCAGGCCGTAGTGGCCGAAGAAGGCGACGATGCCCCGCGCGGCTGCCAGCTGCAGGAAGACCATCACCAGCACGAGCATCGTGGTCACGATCGAGCGGTAGACGAGCAGAAGCATGGCGAAGATGACGACGATGGTCACCGCGGTGATCAGGTGCACGCCCTTGTCGCCGGCATGCTGCTGGTCGTAGGTCATCGCAGCGGGCCCGGTGACGTAGACATTGATACCGGCCGGCGGGGGAAAGCCGGCGACGGTCGCCCGCACGGCCTCGACCGACTGGCTGGCCAGTGTCTCGCCCTGATTGCCCGCGAGGTAGAGCTGGACGTAGGCCGCCTTGCCGTCGGCGCTCTGGGCGCCCGCGGCGGTCAGCGGATCGCCCCAGAAGTCCTGGATGTGCTGAACGTGGCGGGTGTCGGTCCTCAGCTTGGCGATGAGCTCTTCGTAGTAGGCGTGTGCCTCGTCGCCCAGCGGCTTGTCGCCCTCGAGCAGGATCATCGCCGAGCTGTTGGAGTCGAACTCGTCGAAGACCTGACCCACCCGCTTCATGGCCTGCAGCGACGGTGCGTCATCCGGTGCCAGCGACACCGAGTGCTGCTGGCCGACCACCTCGAGCTGGGGCACCGCGACGTTGACGATCACCACGAGGGCCAGCCAGAACAGCAGGATCGGGACCGAGAAGAGCCGGATGAACCGTGGAATGGCCGGGTGGGCGCCCAGGTGGCGGTTGCGGGCGGCGTTCTCGGTCACCGGCGTGGCCACGCCCAGGGGCGGGGTCACGCCCCTCGTCAGCTTTGGCATGGACTTTCCCCGGCGGTTGACACTCTGACCAAGAGGTTAGCCTACTTAACCTATCGGCCTACAATCACGCTCATGGGCTTCCACGGACACCTTTCGGCCGCGACGGCGGGCCTGGCCGCGGTCCTGGCCGCGGCGGTCCTGACGGCATCCCCGGCTCAGGCCGACCCGGACACCGCTTTCGCCGACCAACTGCACAGCTTCGGCATCTACGGCCAGCGTGACTACAACGCCTGGCTGGGCAAGATCACCTGCAAACGTCTGGCCCGGGGCCTGGACGCCGACGCCTACGCCGCATCCACGTTCATCTCGCGCAACCTCGCCAGAGGCAGCACGCCGGAGCAGGCGATTCAGTTCCTCGGCGCGGCCATCGGCACGTACTGCCCGGATCAGGTGGGTGTGCTGCAGCGTGCGGCCCAGTAGGTCCGCTGCAGGTCACGGCAGGACGCCGTTATGCCGCGGGTGATCGGGCACGCCGAACGGACGCTGTCCGAGAGTGTCCCGGCCGCACCCGACGTCGTCCGGGACTTCTGCGTGGACCCGGCCACGATCGAGACCCTGCATCCGCACGTGTCGCTTCGGCGCATGCCGGCCGGCGCATCGGCCGGCGCCGATGACCAGGACTACCGCGTATCGGATTCCCTTGCGCTGGGCTTGTTCGCCGTGCCTCTTCGCTACACGGTCCACCTGCGGATTCCCATCGCGGGCGCGGTGACCGCCGAAGCGCACCCGGTTCCGACGGTGCGCCTGGAAGCCGTCATCGCCTTCGAGCCGATCGCGACCGGCACCCGCCTCAAGGAGCATCTGCGCATCAGCGCGCCGCGGCCTCTGGTGGGAGCGATCGCGCGCCGCGCGGTTGCCGCGCACGCGGTCATGCTGACCGGAGTCCGGCGGCATTTCGAGACGCTCGGGGCGGGCCGGCGGGGGGATTAACCCGCGGTCTTCCCGCTGTCGACGGTGTAGACCGCGCCGTGCACAGCGGACGCCTGATCGCTGGCGAGGAATGCGATGACGGCTGCGACCTCGGCGGGATCCATCAGGCCGCGGGGAGCCGCGATGCGCATGATCAGCGAGAAGTCGGCGTCGGCCGGTGCCTGGAAATCGGTCACCTGTGGTGTGAGCATCCCGCCGGGACAGACCGCGTTGACCCGCAGGCGCTCCTTGGTGAACTCCACGGCCAGCGCGCGGGTCAACCCGATGAGCCCGTGCTTGGCGGCGCAGTAGCCGGCCGAGTAGACCTCGCCCTCCACACCCGCGATCGAGGCGACGTTGACGATGTTGCCGCCTGCCGCCAGCAGGTGCGGAAGGGCGGCGCGGCTCAGCAGGAACGGCCCGGTGAGGTTGGCCGCGAGGTCATACGCCCAGTCCTCGTCGGTGACCTCCGGGAAGTGGCGCATCTGGTGGAACCCGGCTGCGTTGACCAGTACGTCGAGCCTGCCGAAGTGGCGCACGCAGGCTTCGACCGCCCCCCGGCAGGCCGCCGGGTCGGTGATGTCGACTGAGGCGAATTGCCCGCCGGGGACCGTCTCGAACACGGTGGCCATCCGCGCGGCGTCCCGGGCGATCCCGAAGACGGCCGCGCCGCGCCGGGCGAAGTCCTGCGCAACCGCGGCCCCCAGGCCTGAGGAAGCCCCTGTCACCAGCGCGACTTTTCCGGTCAATCCGTCGTGTCCCTGGAGTTCGCCCATGGAGGTCACCTTTCCACCGGTGCTCGCCCCGGAAGGCCGCAACGGAAGTCCCCGGCAGATCAATCCTTACGCGAGGGTGACCATGGGCAGCCCGCCCGGGCACCGCGGCGGGCCGTCGTCTTGAATGAGAAGTAGGTTGGGAGTTGGCGGTGCCGCCGAAATCAGGGAATGTCTAGAGAGATGTAGGGCCGATGGTGCGAAGCCTTTCCGGTGTTCCGGGTCCGAGTGACCACGTCGTCGTGGTCGGCGCAGGCCTGGCGGGGCTGTCTGCGGCGATGCAGCTGGCCGGGCGTGGCCGCGCGGTCACCGTGGTCGAACGCTACGGATTCCCAGGCGGCCGGATGGGGCAGGCGGATATTCGCGGATATCGGATCGACACCGGCCCGACCGTTCTCACCATGCCGGACATCATCGAGGAGGCGTTCGAGGCGGTCGGTGCGACCATGGCCGACCACCTGGAGCTGATGCCGGTCAACCCCGCCTACCGGGCGTCCTTCGCCGACGGTAGCCACCTTGATGTCCTCGCGGACGCCGCAGCGATGACCGCTGCGATCGAGGACTTCGCGGGCCCTGACCAAGCGGCCGGCTACCAGCGGCTGCGAGCCTGGCTGACCGAGCTGTACCGGCTGGAGTTCGACGGGTTCATCGCGGCGAACTTCTCCTCGCCGCTGTCGCTGGTGACGCCGCAGTTGGCCAAGCTCGCCGCCATCGGCGGATTCCGCGGCTGGGAACGCATGGTCCGCCGTTTCATCACCGACGAGCGCCTGCTGCGGATCTTCACCTTCCAGGCCCTCTACGCCGGTGTGCCGCCGCAACGAGCGCTGGCGGCCTACGCCGTGATCGCCTACATGGATACTGTGGCGGGGGTCTACTTCCCGCGCGGAGGCATGCGTGCGGTGCCCGAGGCGATGGCCGCTGCCGCCGAGGCGGCGGGGGTCAGCTTCCGCTACAACGCTTCGGTGACCGGTCTGGAGCGTTCCGGGTCGCGGGTCACCGCCGTGCGAACCGACTCGGGCGATCGGATCGCGTGCGATGCCGTCGTTCTGACGACCGAACTGCCGTTGACCTACCAACTTCTGGGCCGCAGTCCGCGCAGGCCGATCAAGGTGCGGCCCGCACCGTCGGCGGTCGTGATGCATGTCGGCGTACCGGCCGTCGGGCCCGAGCTGTTACACCACAACATCAGCTTCGGCCGGAACTGGGCACAGACCTTCGACGAGATCATCCGCGACGGGATTTTGATGACCGACCCGTCCCTGCTGGTCACCGTGCCGTCGAAGGGTGACCCGTCGCTGGCGCCGGCCGGTCGCGACCTGCTGTACGTGCTCGCGCCCGCGCCCAACCTGGAGTCGGGCAAGGTCAACTGGGCCGCTGACGGCGATACCTACGCCCAGCAGGTTCTGGCCACCGCTGCCGAGCGGCTGCTGCCCGGGATGGACCAGGGCGCGGACATCCTCGACGTCGTCACGCCGGCTGACTGGGCGCGGCAGGGCATGCTGGCCGGCACGCCGTTCGCGCTGGCGCACACCTTCGGCCAGACCGGACCGTTCCGGCCTGCCAACCTCGTGCGGGGTGTCGACAACGCGGTGCTGGCCGGTGCCTCCACCGTTCCCGGCGTCGGAGTACCGACCGCGCTGCTGTCGGGCCGGCTGGCAGCCGACCGGGTGACCGGGACAGGATCGGCCTCGGCCCGCACGATCATCGGCGCCCCGAGACAGGTGGGTGCGTGATCAATACCGAACTCGACGCGGCCGGGATCAGTGACGCCCGGCTGCGGGAGTCCTATCGGTACTGTCGGCGGCTCAACGCTCAGCACGGCCGCACCTACTTCCTGGCCACTCGGCTACTCATGCCGTCGCAGCGGCCGGCGGTGCACGCCCTGTACGGCTTCGCGCGCTACGCCGACGACATCCTCGACGATCTGCACTCCGATGCCAGCACCGCCGAACGGGAGGCGCGACTCGGGCAGCTGGCCGGCAGATTCTTCGCAGGCGCCGACGGCGAGGATTCCGCCGAACCCGTGCTGCCGGCGGTTCTCCACACCGCGCGCACCTACCGCATACCGCTGAACCTGTTCGACGACTTCCTGGCGTCGATGCGCATGGACCTCAGCGTCACCGACTACGCCGACCGCGCCGCACTCGATCGCTACATGCGTGGATCCGCCGAGGTGATCGGGCTGCAGATGCTGCCCATTCTGGGCACGGTGAGCCCGCTCAGCGACGCCGAGCCCTACGCGGAGAAGCTGGGCCAGGCATTCCAGCTGACGAACTTCCTGCGCGACGTGAATGAGGACCTCCAGCGGAACCGCGTCTACCTGCCCGCAGACGAACTCGCCGCCTTCGGGGTCGACCGCGATCTGTTGACGTGGTGTCAGGACAACCGCCGTACGGATCCGCGGGTCCGCCAGGCGCTGGCCGCGCAGCATGACATCACCCGGGGGATCTACCGTGAGGCCCAGAGGGGCATAGCCATGCTCGCTCCGCAGTCCCGTCCCTGCGTCACCGCGGCGTTCACGCTGTACTCGGAGATCCTCGACCGCATCGAGGCCATCGACTTCGCGGTGTTCACCAGGCGGGCCAAGGTCGGGGTCGGCCGCAGGGTCCAGGTTTTCGCCACCGGGCTGGTCCGGGCCAGGCGTGTCAGGCGGGTGGCGGGCTCCCCCTAGGGTGGTCCGGGTGGGTGCGATGGACAAGTGGCAATACCTGCTCGTTCTGGGCGGGTGTCTGCTGGTCACCCTCCCGCTGGAATTCTTCGGTGACGGCGTCTACCGGCAGCCGCTGAGGTTGCTGCGTGCACTGACCCCGGTACTGATCGTCTTCCTGGTCTGGGATGCGGTGGCGATCATGGGCGGGGTGTGGGACTACAACCCGCGGTATGTCAGCGGGATCGACGTGCCGTTCATGCCCCTGGAGGAACTGTTGTTCTTCATCGTCATTCCGCTGTGCGGCCTGCTGACGTACTCGGCCGTCAGCGCGATTCTGGCGGCGTCTCTGCGCAGACGCGACAACCTGGCTGAGCGGGGCAACCGGTGACCGGACTGGGGTACACGTTGCCGGCCGTCATCTCGGTCATCGTGGTGTGCCTGTTGCAGCGGTGGCTGCGTACCGGCCTGTTCCGCAAGCCGGCCTACTGGATCTCCATGGCGATCGTGCTGGGGTTCCAGATTCCCGTCGACGGGTGGTTGACCAAGCTGTCCGCCCCGATCGTGATCTATAACGAGAAGCACACCTCGGGATTGCGCTTCCCCTGGGACATCCCGGTCGAGGATTTTCTGTTCGGCTGGGCGCTGGTGACCGCGGTCCTGCTGCTCTGGGAGAAGCAGGGCCAGAAACGGCGACCGGAGTCGGTCAAGCAGAGCGGGGACCGCTAGTGCTTCCCGGGCATGGAGGCCTACCCAGGGATGCGGTCCCGGCAGCGTTCGACGTCGGCGCCCAGGCCTATGACCGCCTCGTCGGCGCCAACCCCGGCTATCACGACCATCTGCGTATCTCCGCGCGGCGGATGAGGCTGCCCGGTGGCGGACGCGGTCTTCGGCTGCTTGATGCCGGATGCGGAACCGGTGCCTCCACGGCGGCACTGCTGGAAGCCGCGCCGCACGCCGAGATCATCGCCGTCGACGCCTCGGCGGGAATGCTCGCCCAGGCCGAGGGCAAGGCCTGGCCCGGGTCGGTGCGCTTCGTGCACACCCCGATCGAAGGACTCACCGAGGCAGGTGTCGAGGGCCCGTTCGACGGCATCCTGGCGGCCTACCTGCTCCGTAACCTGTCGGACCCGGATGGCCAGTTACGCAGATTCCGTGACCTACTGGCTCCGGGTGCGGTGCTCGCGGTGCACGAGTACTCGGTGCGTGATTCCCCGGCGGCGCAAGTGATCTGGAACGCGGTCTGCTGGGGAGTGATCATCCCGCTCGGGTGGAAGAAGACCGGTGACAGCACGCTCTACCGGCACCTGTGGCGCAGCGTGAACGCCTTCGACGGGCCTGCCGCATTCCAGCGGCGTCTGGTGTCGGCTGGATTCACCGGCGTCTACAGCGAGACGATGTCGGGCTGGCAGCGCAATATCGTGCACACCTTCATAGGAGAGAGGCCGAGATGACAGATCCACGTAGGGTCACCCACCCGGGACAGCCCGGGTTGCCCAGTGCCGCCGGGTTGCCCAGGCCGCCGCACGTCGTGGTGGTGGGGGCCGGGATCGCCGGGCTGGCTGCGGCGGCGGGACTGGTGGAACGCGGCGTCACCGTGGAGGTCCTGGAGCGGGAGAACAACCTCGGCGGCCGGGTCGCCGGCTGGACCGAGCGCCTCGACTCCGGGCCGCTGGCCGGCAGCGAGGTGGCCGTCAACCGGGGATTCCATGCCTTCTTCAGGCAGTACTACAACCTGAGGGCGCTACTGCGCCGCAGTGATCCCACGCTGTCGCAGCTTCGGCCGGTGCCGGACTATCCGCTCGTCGACGGTCAGGGGCGCCACGACACTTTTCGCGGGCTGCCGAAGACTCCGCCGTGGAACGCGGCCGTCTTCGCGATGCGCAGTCCGACATTCCGGTTCCGGGACCTGCTTCGGGCCAGGGCGAAGGCTCTCGCACCCCTTCTCGCGGTCAGCGTTCCCGGCATCTACGACCGACTCGATGACCAGAACTCCGAATCCCTTCTTGACGACATCAACTTCCCCGCGGCGGCCCGGCACCTGGCTTTCGAGGTCTTCGCCCGGAGCTTCTTCGCGCCCCCGGAAATGCTGTCGGCAGCAGAGTTGGCCGCGATGTTCCACATCTACTTTCTCGGCTCCAGCGAGGGCCTAACCTTCGATGTGGCGGCATCGAACTTCAACACCGCTCTGTGGGATCCGCTGGGGGAGTACCTCTCCGGGTGCGGAGTGAAGTTCCACATGGGGGTGTCGGCCGAGTCTGTGAGCCTCGGGGGATCGAGGCGGCTACAGGTCGATGCCGGCGGTGGCCGGTTGATCGACGCCGACGGTGTCGTCCTGGCAACCGACGTGACCGGTTTGAAAAGCATCGTGGCCGCGTCGCCGGGACTCGGTGACCAGGCCTGGCGGCAGCGGGTCGCCGCCCTGCAGGTGGCGCCTCCATTCGTCGTGCAACGGCTGTGGCTGGATGCTCCGGTGCGTCCGGGCCGGCCGCCATTCCTGGGTACGGGCGGTCTGGACCCGATTGACAACATCAGCGTGGTCAGCGCCTACGAGCGGGAGGCCTCGGAATGGGCTCGCGCCCAGGGCGGTTCGGTGGTGGAGGTGCACGCCTATGTGGTTCGCGACCAGCCGCCGTTCGACGGCCTGCGGGCGAAGATGCTGGATCGGCTGCACGAGATCTACCCGGAGACGGCAGAGGCCGGAATCATCGCGGAGCGCATCTTGTACAAGCAGGACTTCCCGCTGTACTCCCCGGGCTCCTTCGCGCAGCGGCCGACCATTGAGACACCGATACCCGGGCTCGTTCTGGCCGGCGACGGTATCCGCATCGATCTGCCGGTGGCACTGATGGAGCGGGCTGCGACCACCGGTTGGTCGGCTGCCAACCGTCTGCTCGCGGAGTGGGGCGTCGCCGGGCACACCCTGCACACGGTGCCCGTGCAAGGACGTTCGCCGATCTTGAGGCGGCTCGCGGGGAAGGGCGCGCGCTGATGGATCTGTGGTCCAGAGTCGCCAAGCGGCTGCCGAAAGACTCACCGCTGCAGGTGCTCCCGAGGGTCGGGTGGTCCCGGCAGAAGTCGACCTACCGGCAGGCTGAGCCCGCCATCATCGACTCCGCGCTGCAGCGCGCGCTGCGCCGACCGAGCGGGAATTGGTTCGTCTTCGCGGCGAGCGCCGACATCCGTACCGATCGCCCGTTCGGCGCCACGGTCTCCGGAATCGAGATCGTCGCGTGGCGCGATGAGCAGCGCCACCTGCATGTGGGGCCGGCCGCCTGCCCGCATCTGGGAGCCGATCTGTCCACCGGCAGGATCGACTGCGGCGCCCTGATCTGCCCGTGGCACGGTCTGCGTCTCGACGGCCGCCGGGAATTCGGCTGGAAGCCGTTGCCCGCCTTCGACGACGGCGTGCTGGTCTGGGTTCGGCTGGACACAGTGGGAGGTGAGGAACCGCTGGCGGCCCCGGTGCTGCCGGTGCGGCCGAGCGCGCCGCACCTGGCGGCCGTCACACGTCTGGAGGGTGTCTGCGAGCCGCGGGACATCATCTCCAACCGGCTGGATCCCTGGCACGGCGCCTGGTTCCATCCGTACTCGTTCGCCGAGTTGGAAGTGCTGAGCGCTCCGCCGGTGGACGCCGAGGAGGAGTCCGACATCTTCCAGGTGGCTGTCACCTTCCACCTCGGGCGCCTGGGTGTTCCTGTGGTCGCCCAGTTCACCGCGCCCGAACCGCGCACCATCGTCATGCACATCGTCGAAGGGGAGGGCGCCGGAAGTGTGGTGGAGACTCATGCCACACCGCTGGGACCGGGTCGGGACGGCCGCCCGCGCACCGCGGTCATCGAGGCGGTCGTCGCTCAGTCCGATCGCGCCGGATTCCGTCATTTCCTGCGCGCCGGCCCCGTGGTCCAGCCGTTGATGCGACTGGCCGCCGCGCGCCTCTGGCGCGACGATCTGGTTTACGCCGAACGCCGGTATGCACTGCGCACCGGGGGTTCCGGTGTCTAAGCGGCTCGCAAAGCGGGTTGTGCTCTACGGAACCGGTTTCGTCGGCCGGATGGTGATTCCGGAGATCCTCACCCATCCCGAGTTCGATCTCGTCGGAGTCGGCGTGAGCAACCCGGACAAGGTCGGACTCGACGTCGCTGAGATCTGCGGACTCCCGCAGTCCACCGGCATCATCGCCACCGACGACATCGAGGCCCTGATCGCCCTGAAGCCCGACGCCCTGGTGCACTACGGGCCCACCGCGGCGCACGCCGACGTGAACATCGACGTGATCGGGCGCTTTCTGCGTGCCGGCGTCGACGTCTGCTCGACAGCGATGACCCCGTGGGTGTGGCCGAAGATGCATCTGAACCCGCCGAACTGGATCGAGCCGATCACCGCGGCCTGCGAGCAGGGCGGATCCTCGTGTTTCACCACCGGAATCGACCCCGGATTCGCCAACGACCTCTTCCCGATGACGCTGATGGGACTGTGTTCGGAGGTTCGCCGGGTACGGGCGTCGGAACTGCTGGACTACACCAACTACGAGGGCGACTACGAAGTCGAGATGGGCATCGGGCGGGAACCGGAGTTTCGACCGCTGCTGGAGAACAGAGACATTCTGATCTTCGCCTGGGGTGCGACGGTGCCGATGATCGCCGACGCCGCCGGCATCCAGCTCGATCAGATCACCACGACCTGGGACAAGTGGGTCACCCCGGAGCGGCGCGACACCGTCAAGGGTGTCATCGAGGCTGGGCGGGTCGCCGCGGTGCGATTCACCATCAACGGCGTCTACCGCGGTGAGACCCGCATCCAGCTCGAGCACGTCAATCGCATCGGCCACGACGCGGCACCGGACTGGCCGTCCGGTGAGCGCGACGACGTCTACCGCGTCGACATCGAGGGCACTCCGAGCATCTTCCAGGAGACCGCGTTCCGCTTCACCGACGGCTCAGGACGCGACCCTGCCACGGCCGGCTGCCTGGCGACCGGTCTGCGCGCACTGAACGCCGTGCCCGCGGTCAACGATCTGCCCCCGGGCTGGGTCACGCCACTGGATCTGCCGCTGATCCCGGGTCTGGGCACGATCCGCTAGGTCCGTTCGCGTCGCAGCAGCAGCCCGACGACCACACCGACCACCAGCATCGCGGACAGCAGCAGCCACACCGGCGACTCCACGGTGATCCACAGAACCCTCACCTGCTGCCGATCGCGGTTCTGGCCGATGAAGACGGCCGCGAGAGCGACCAGTGTGAGAGCAGCCCAGTGGCGAAGTGCGAACCGGGCGAAGGGGCTTGTGGCCCGGTCAGAATGGTCAGCGGACACGGTCGGCAGCCTAGTCGCCCCTGCAGTCGTGAGCGCAGCGGCGCGCCTATGACCGTGTCAGAATGCAGCACATGAGCGCACCGGGCGCCTCGCGGATCGTCATGATCGCGCTGAGTCTTTTCGCGGTGTTCTCCGTCGGAGGTCTGATCGCGACCGCCGCGATGGGTATCGCCGGGGACCGCTACGGCGCGTACGGCGAGATACCCATCCCGGGTTCGGGGACGATCAGGCTGCCGTCCGGTGAGGTGCTGGCCAGCTTCCATGTCTCGGGGTACGGCGGGCGCGGCCTGACGGTGCCTCCGCTGACCATGAACATCACTGCGCCGGAGGGCGGTGCGGATCCGGAGGTGACCGAGGATCTCGGTGCCACCGTGTCGGTCAATGACGACGCCCACCGTCGGGTGTGGGTGATGCAGGTCCCCGTCGAGGGCCTCTACCGCATCAGTGTCGACGGGAAGGTGGGCGGCTACGTCGATCCTCGGCTGGCCTTCGGCAGCGGCGCCGGCCAGCAGGTCACCGCGCTGCTGTGGGTGTTCGTCGCCCTGTCGATCATCGGAGTCGACCTGCTCATAGCGATGTGGTGGTTCCGCCGGAAGCGCAGCCGAACCGGCCCGGGCGGGGCTCCCGGGGCTCCCGAGGGTCCCGCCCCGCTGGCTGACCCCTATACCCCGACCGACGAGGGTGTCCGACTTGAGCAGCTCAAGACGATTGCCGCGCTGCATGACTGCGGGGCGCTGACCGAGCGGGAATTCGAAGAGGAGAAGCGCCGGATCCTCGACGGGCGCTAGGTGTACAGCGAGGACCCTAGACTGCCGGTCATGAAGGCTGTCAGTTGTGAGCATGGAACCCTCTCGGTGGTCGACCTGCCCGATCCGCGCCCGGGCGAGGGTCAACTCGTCCTTGACGTGCGGGCCTGCGGTATCTGCGGCTCCGATCTGCACGCCAAGGATCACGCCGACGAGCTGACCGAGGTGATGGCCACGATGGGCTACCCGGACTTCATGCGTGGCGACACTCCGACGGTGATGGGCCACGAGTTCTCCGGTGTGATCACCGATCGCGGGCCCCGAAGCCCACGGTCATTGCGGGAGGGGATGACCGTCGTCGCGTTCCCCCTGGTCCGAACACACGGCGGTACTCACCTCACCGGGCTCTCGCCGCTGGCACCGGGCGGATACGCCGAGCGGGTGCTGGTGGAGGCGTCCCTGACCTTCCCGGTGCCCAACGGGCTCTCGGCCGACGTCGCCGCGCTGACCGAGCCGATGGCGGTGGCTCTGCATGCGGTGCGCCGCAGCGAGATCACCAAGAAGGACACCGCGATCGTGATCGGCTGCGGCCCGGTCGGGCTGGCGGTGATCTGCCAGCTCAAAGCCCTGGGTGCAGCCACCATCGTGGCCAGCGATCTCTCCCCGGGCCGCCGCGATCTGGCCCGGCGCTGCGGCGCGGACATCGTGGTCGACCCGGGCGTGGAGTCGCCGTATGACCGCGCAACCGGGAAAGGGATGATCAGCGATTCCCCCGCGCTCTACGAGCTGGCGCTGTCCTCGATGCGCAAGCTTCGCCGCCTGCCCGGTTGGTCGCACGTCTACCGCGCGGCCGACGCACTGGGTGCGGCGGGTCCGAAAAGGCCGGTCATCTTCGAGTGCGTCGGTGTCTCGGGGATGATCGACGGTGTGATGGCGGCCGCACCGCTGAACTCCCGGGTGGTGGTCGTCGGGGTGTGCATGGGGACCGATCAGATCCGGCCCACGATGGGCATCGGCAAGGAACTCGATCTGCGGTTCGTGTTCGGATACACCCCGCTGGAGTTCCACGACAGCCTGCACATGTTGGCCGATGGGAAGGTCGACGTCTCCACACTGGTCACCGGCACCGTGGGCTTGGGCGGGGTTGGTGCGGCCTTCGATGCGCTGGGTGATCCCGAGGGGCACGCGAAGATCCTCATCGACCCGCGAAGCACGGCGGTCGCGCCGAGTGTCTAGCGAGTGCCCCGCCTAATGGCCTCGTGCCACCCAGTCGTCGTAGTGCACGATCTCGTCGCCGACGCGGGTTGAATCGCCGTGTCCGGTGTAGACCACTGTCTCCGGCGGTAGCACACCGAGCTTCTCCTTGATCGAGGCCAAGATGGTGCCGAAGTCGGAGAACGATCGGCCGGTCGCACCCGGCCCGCCCTGAAAGAGCGTGTCCCCGGAGAACAGCGCCCCCAGCTGTGGTGCGTAGAGACAGGTGGATCCCGGCGAGTGGCCCGGAGTGGCGATGACCCGCAGTTCGATACCGCCGGCACTGAGCACCTGACCATCCTGCAGTGGGCTGAACGCGGTGTCGCCGTGGGTCATCTCCCACAGCATGGTGTCGGCGGGATTCAACAGCACCGGAGCATCCAGGTCGGTGCCGAGTTGCGGAGCGACGGTGATGTGATCGTTGTGGCCGTGTGTGCACACCACCGCGACCACACGCCGACCGGCGACCGCCCGCTCGATTGCTTTCGCATCGTGGGCGGCGTCGATCACGATGACCTCGGCGCCGTCACCGACGAGCCAGATGTTGTTGTCGACGTCCCAGCTGCCGCCGTCGAGTTCGAAGGTGCCGTGGGTGACCACCCGCTGGACGGCGTTGGCGTTCACCACACGACCACCGACCGCAGTACCTGCCCGGAGTGCATCTTCTCGAAAGCCTCCTCGACCCCGTCCAGCCCGATCCGCTCGGAGACGAACTTCTCCAGCGGCAGTCGCCCCTGGCGGTAAAGATCGATGTAGGTGGGGAAGTCGCGCTCGGGCAGGCAGTCGCCGTACCACGAGGACTTCAGCGAACCGCCGCGGGCGAAGAAGTCGACCAGGGGCATCTCCAGTCGCATGTCCGGGGTGGGCACACCGACCAGCACGACCGTTCCGGCGAGGTCGCGGCCGTAGAACGCCTGCTTCCAGGTCTCCGGTCGGCCGACGGCGTCGATCACCACGTCGGCACCGTTGCCGTCGGTGAGGTCCTGGATGGTCTCTACGACGTCGAACTCGCGGGCGTTGACGGTGTGTGTCGCTCCGAACTCGCGGGCCCACCTCAGTTTGGCGTTGTCGGTGTCGATGGCGATGATCTTCTTCGCGCCAACCAGTTTGGCCCCGGCGATCGCCGCATCGCCGACCCCGCCGCAACCGATCACGGCAACGGTGTCGTCGCGGCTGACCGCGCCGGTGTTGACAGCCGCCCCGAGCCCGGCCATCACCCCGCAGCCGAGAAGTCCGGCGACTGCCGGGTCCGCCTCAGCGTCCACCCTGGTGCACTGACCCTCGTGCACCAGCGTCTTGTCGGCGAAGGCGCCGATACCCAGTGCGGGTGTCAGGGCGGTGCCATCGGACAGGGTCATCTTCTGTTCGGCGTTGAAGGTGGAGAAGCAGTACCACGGCCGGCCGCGTTTGCACGCGCGGCACTGTCCGCACACGGCACGCCAGTTGAGGATGACGAAGTCGCCGGGGGTCACCGCGGTGACATCCTCACCGACGGCCTCGACGATCCCTGCCGCCTCATGGCCGAGCAGGAAGGGAAACTCGTCGTTGATGCCGCCCTCGCGGTAGGTCAGGTCGGTGTGGCAGACCCCGCAGGCCTGGATGTCGACGATCACCTCGACGGGGCCGGGGTCGGGTATGCCGATCTCGACGAGTTCGACGGGCTGACCGCGTTTGCGGGAGATCACCCCGCGCACCGTTTGACTCATGGGTCAAACCATAACCGCCCGGATTCGGCGTCGAGGGCGAGATACCGTGGCTGGCGATGCCCGCCGCCCTCGACCTGATCACCGGGTGGCCGGTCTCGGCGGCTGCGGCCGCCGTCGTCGGCTGCTCCGGTGTGCTGGCAACCCACGGTGATCTCGGCCGCGAATTCCGGCTCGCCTCAGTGACCAAACTCCTCACCGCACGCGCGGCACAGATCGCGGTCGAGGAGGGAGTCGCCGATCTGGACACCCCGGCGGGCCCGCCGGACTCCACGATCCGTCATCTGCTGGCCCACGCGTCCGGGCTGTCCGCGCATTCCCCGGCGGTGATCGCCGCGGTGGGCACCCGACGCGTCTACTCCAACTACGGGTTCGCGGTCCTCGCGCAGGCCATCGAGGCAGGATCGGGCATCGAGTTCGGGCCGTATCTGGCCGAGGCCGTCTTCGATCCGCTGGGCATGGCCGCCTCGCGCCTCGACGGTGGGGCCGGCGCGGCGGGATACGGGGCGGTTTCCTCGGTCGCTGACCTCGTGGCTTTCACGGCCGACCTGCTCAACCCACGTACGGTGTCGGCACCGATGCACTCCGAAGCCGTCAGCGTGCAGTTTCCCGGGCTCAGCGGTGTGCTGCCGGGGTTCGGCGTGCAGCGCCCCAATGACTGGGGCCTGGGCTTCGAAATCCGGGCGGCCAAGTCGCCGCACTGGACGGGTGCAGCAAACTCGCCGGCCACCTATGGTCACTTCGGGCAGTCGGGCACCTTTCTGTGGGTGGATCCGGCCCGTGAACTGGGCTTGGTCGTGCTCACCGACCGCGATTTCGGGGACTGGGCCAAGCCGCTCTGGCCTGCGGTCTCTGACGAAGTTCTAAGAGAGTTCGCCGGGCACTAGCGCAACACGGGTATCAAGGGGCACAATAGACTCGCAAGGCACAGCTGCAACTTCGGTTTCACCAGGTCGTTGGGGAAGACGTCCCTGGACCGAAGGAGCAAGGAATGCCTGCGTCGAATCAGTTCGCCGACGCGACGACCGGCGTGGTTTACCTCCACGCCTCGCCCGCGGCGGTGTGCCCGCACGTCGAGTGGGCTTTGTCGTCGACCCTCGGTGCAGGGGCGAACCTTCGCTGGACCCCACAGCCCGCGATGCCGGGACAGTTGCGCGCGGTCACCAACTGGGTCGGGCCGGTGGGCACCGGCGGGCGGCTGGCCAGCGCGTTGCGATCCTGGACGGTGCTGCGCTTCGAGGTCACCGAGGATCCCAGTCCCGGCGTGGACGGTCAGCGGTTTTGCCACACCCCGCAACTCGGCCTGTGGAGCGGGCCGATGAGCGCCAACGGCGACACCATGATCGGGGAGATGCGCCTGCGCGCCCTGCTGGCGGCGGGCATCGACTCGCTGGCGGCGGGACTCGACACCGCGCTGGGCACTGCCTGGGATGACGCCCTGGAGCCCTATCGCGACGGCGGCGACAGCGGTGAGGTCAGCTGGCTGAGCCGGGGAGTGGGCTGACACCGGTTCCGGTGGATCCGCGAATCTGCAATGATCAACGGATCTGGGTTTGCCGGTTGGGGGCTCCCGTGACCGGAGGCTCAGCGAGTCGGGGAGTTCTGCTGTGGATGTCGGACTGCGTGCCGGCTTAAGCCTCGGTGTTTTCGCGGCCGCTGCGACCGGTCTTGCCGTGCTCGGCGCAGGAGTAGCCGCGGCGAGCACGGGCGATTCCCCCGCGGCCGGCGGCGGCGTCGCGTCCTCGGCCACGGCGCCCGCGGACAGGCGCGTGGCGACCAAGCAGGCGCTGCCCGGCCCCCGCCGCGAGACCACCCCGTCGACAGTCCGACCGGCGGCGGTCACCACCAACCAGGCCCCGGTGATCTCGGGAGTCTCGGTGCGGACCCCGAATACCTCCACCGGGGCGGTCAGCGGAACCGTGACCGCCAGCGATCCCGAGCGCACCGCGCTGACCTACGCCGCGACGACGTCGCCCGCAGGCCGGGTGACGATCACCGGCGCCGGAGCGTTCACCTACACTCCGACCGCGGCGGCCCGCCATGCCGCCGCCCGCATCGGGGCCGGCCCCGCAGTGACCAGCGACACGGTCGCGGTGACGGTCACCGACTCAGGTGGCGCGTCGGCCCGCTCCGACGTGACGGTGCCGATCAGCCCGAGGAACACCGCGCCCCGATTCGGCAGGAACACCGTCGGTGTCCCCGAACCGGTCAGCGGGGTCGTCAGCGGGAGGCTCAGCGCCACCGATGCCGACCGGGATCCCTTGAGTTTCTCGGCCCCCGCCTCCACCGCCAGGGGAACCATCACCATCGACGCGCTGACGGGTGCCTTCACCTACACCCCGACCGCCGACGCGCGCAACACCGCCGCCCAGACCGGCGCCGCCGCGGACAAGGCCGACACCTTCACCGTGACGGTCGCCGACGGCTACGGCGGGCAGGCGACGGCCGCGATCAAGGTGGCGATCAGCCCCGCTCTGCGGCTGCCCGAGCCGCAGTACCTGCCGGTGACCGCCCAGTTGCGGGTCGGGGCCGAGGTGATCGGCCTGGAGGTCGCGGTGACCCGGGAGCAGCAATGGCGCGGACTCATGGGCCGGCCGCCGCTGGGTCCCAACCAGGGCATGCTCTTCACCTACTCGCCGGCCAGCCCGCAGTTCTTCTGGATGTGGCAGACCCCGCACCCGATCGACATGGTGTTCCTGCTCGGTGGTGAGGTCAAGACCGTCTATGCGGCGACGCCCTGCCTGGCTCAGCCCTGCCAGTTCTACGGTTCGCTGCTGCAGCCCGTCGACGCGGTGATCGAACTCGGATCCGGCCGCGCTGCGCAACTGGGCCTCAAACCCGGGGTCCGCGTCACCATTACCAGCATCGTCCCCACCAGCATCGTCCCGCCTAGCGTGGTCAGTCCGTCAGGCCCTGCGACGGTTCCGGTGTCGGTCTGACCGATCGGTCGACGAGGATACGCAGGGCGGCCGGCACCGCGGATATCTCAGCCGGAAGAGCGCACGCGAAATCACCGTCGGCGTAGGCGTTGATCCCGGGCGACTCCACCGAGACGGTGCGGGCCCGCTCCGTGGTCACCTCGGGCAGTCCGATGTGGGTGCCCTTGAACACGGTCGGGAAAAGCCGCATGAGTCTGATGCGCGACGCCGAATGCACCATCGTGATGTCCAGCAGGCCGTCACCGTGATCTGCGGCCGGGCAGATCAGCATTCCGCCGCCGTAGCTGCGGGTGATGCCGTACGCCACCAGGGTGAGGTCGGCGATGACCTCCCGCCGGCCGTCGAAGACCAGACGGAACGGCAACAGCCTCAACTGCGAGAGTTCGGCCAGAATCGCCAGGTTGTAGCGCATCCGGCCGTGCGGCCAGCGCATCCGGTTGACCCGGTCGCTGACCAGGGAGTCGAATCCGGTCGCGGCGATCGTGCCGAACCATCGGGCGGTCCCGTCAGATGCGGTGATCCGCCCGAGGTCGACGGTCTCGGTCTGGCCCGCGACGATCACATCGACGGCGGCGACAGGGTCACCCACGGGCAGCCGGTACTCCCGCGCGTGGTCGTTGCCGGTTCCGGCGGGAACGATGCCGAGTGGGATGTCCGTTGTGGCCACGATCTGCAATGCGAGTGAGATCACCCCGTCCCCGCCCACGACCACGAGGGCGTCGGTCTGGTCGCCGAGCGCCTCTTCGGCCAGTACCCGTGCGTGTGCCGCATCTCTACCGACGACCTCCACGACGTTGACCCCGTGCTGCTGGAACCGGGCCACCGCCTGTTCGGCAGCATGCGGGGCGTTGCCGTGGCCCGCCATCGGGTTGGTCAGAACAACGACACGACCGATCGGGGAACTCACGGAATCAGCTTGCCGGGGTTGAGGATTCCGGCCGGATCAAGCTTCTGCTTGACCGCACGCAGCACCTCCACGCCCAGTTCGCCGATCTCCGCGGTCATCCATGGGCGGTGATCCGCACCGACGGCGTGGTGGTGCGTGATCGTGCCGCCGTGTTCGATGATCGCCTCGGACGCGGCAGCCTTGGCTGCCTGCCACTGCGCGTGGACGTCCCCGCGCTGTCCGGCGACAACGGTGAAGTACAACGAGGCACCGGTGGGATAGACGTGGGAGATGTGACACATCACCAGGGCGGCGGTGCCGCTTCGGGAGAGCGAACTCGTCAACGCCTCGGTCACGGCTGCCTTCAGTCGGGGGATGGTCGACCACGAAGTCGCGGTCTCCAGCGTCTCGCACAGGGCTCCCGCCGACAGCAGCGAATCACGAAGGTACGGGGCGTCGAAACGGCCGTGCTCCCAGGCCCGTGCGGGCCCCTCGCCCAGGGAGGTGCCGCCGTGGGATTCCAGCAGGGCGCGGGTCTCGCTGTGGCGGCTCTCCGCATGGGCGGGGGTGCCCTCGAACACGGTGATTGCCAGACAGCCGCCGGTGATGCTCTGCTCGCCGATCTTCCCGGTGGTGGCGAGGTTGACTCCGGTCTCGGCCTCGTCTGAGAGCCGCAGGACGGTAGGGCCGGTTGCGGTTTGCGTCACCGCACGCAGCGCGGCTGCGCCGGTATCGAAGTCGGGGAAGGACCACGCCTCGTAGCGCACGCTCTCGGGTACCGGGTGCACGCGTACCCGGACCCGGGTGATGACGCCGAACACGCCTTCGGCGCCGATGAACAACTCCCGCAGGTCCGGTCCGGCCGCCGAGGCCGGTGCGCGGCCGAGGTCGATCGTCCCGACGGGTGTGATCACCCGCAAGCCGCGGACCATGTCGTTGAATCGTCCGTAGCCCGCGGAGTCCTGGCCGGAGGACCGGGTCGCGGCGAAACCGCCGATGCTGGCGAACCGGAAGCTCTGCGGGTAGTGCCCGAGGGAGAATCCGCGCTCACCGAGCAGACGTTCGGCCTCCGGGCCGGTGACCCCCGCTCCCAACTCGGCCTCCCCGGACACCTCGTCGAGCCAGTGCAGTTCGTCGAATCGGCGCAGATCCAGTGTGACGACCGCTGCGAAGCCGGCCCGGACCGGATCCAGACCGCCGACCACGCTGGTGCCGCCCCCGAAAGGCACGACCGCGATACCGTGCGTCGAGCAGTAGCGCAGTACTTCCTCGATCTCGGTCTCGGTGCCCGGCAGCACGACGGCATCGGGAGCGTCTTGGCGAGTCTGCCTGCGGCGCAGCAGGTCCGGTGTCGACTTCCCCCCGGCATGCAAGAGTCTGTCGTGGTCGCCGGTGCGCAGGAAATCCGTTCCGACGATCTGCCCGAGCCCGCGACGGTGCTCGTCGGACAGGGCGGACGCGCTCAGGTGGATGTCGGCGATGTCCGGCGGTGAATCCGGCGCGCCGGACACCCCCAGGGCTTGTTCGAGCAGCGAACGGATGCCGGCGGGCAGCGGTTTGGCCAGCGCCGGATCGCCCCAGGCGTTCCAGGCCATCGGGGGGAGCAGGCTGTCGGAGGCAATACGGTCACCCATGCGTTACAGTATTACATATGCTGTCAATTAGTAACGACGTGCCGGGCGCCGGGGAGTCCGTCGACCTCGGCGACCGGATCCTGGCCGCCGCGGACAGTTGCGTTCGTGACTTCGGCGCGCATCGGGTCACCCTCGCCGAGATCGCCCGGCGCGCGGGGGTAAGCCGCCCGACCGTGTACCGGCGCTGGCCCGACACCCGCACCATCCTGGCTGCCCTGCTGACCCGGCGCATCGTCGCCGCCTGGGACGCCGCCTGGGCCGAGGCCCCAGCCGAGGGTGTCGGCCGGGTGGCCCTCGTGGAGCGCATCGTCGACGTCGCCGCCCGGTTGCGTGACGACGAGCTGATCGTGACGGTCCTGCGTTCAGCACCCGACCTCGCGATGGTCTACATCGCCGACCGGTTGGGGACCAGTCAGCAGATCCTCATCAACATGGTTGCCGAGCAGCTACGGAAAGCTCAGGCAGACAACACCGTTCGCTCCGGTGATCCTCGCCAACTTGCGACGATGGCCCTTTTGATCACCCAGTCTGTGATTCAATCCGCACAGATCGTCTCGCCCATCCTGGACGGCAACGCGCTGAACGCCGAACTCTCCCGAGCCCTGAACGGATACCTGAGACCATGAGCGACGCCATGACCGCCCTCAACGCCGTCCGGCGCGGCCGGGAGCTGTCCCGGCTCGCAGACGGCGCACGCATCGATCTGGTGGTGATCGGCGGCGGGATCACCGGCGCGGGAATCGCCCTGGACGCCGCCAGCCGCGGGTTGTCGGTGGTGCTGGCCGAGAAACATGACCTGGCGTTCGGGACCAGCCGGTGGAGCTCGAAGCTGGTCCACGGCGGGCTGCGGTATCTGGCCAGCGGAAACGTCGGCATCGCGCGGCGCAGCGCGGTCGAACGCGGGATTCTGATGACCCGCACCGCTCCGCACCTGGTGCACGCCATGCCGCAACTGGTGCCACTGCTGCCGGAGATGGGCCGCGGTCAGCGGGCGCTGGTGCGAGTCGGTTTCGCCGCCGGGGACGTCCTGCGCGCGCTCGCCGGCACCCGGGCGTCGGTGCTTCCCCGATCGCGCCGTGTCAGCGCCGGTCGGGCGGCGGCCATGGTGCCCGCCGTGCGCCGAGAGGGCCTCGACGGCGCGCTGCTCGCCTACGACGGCCAGCTCATCGACGACGCCCGGCTGGTCGTGGCGGTGGCCCGAACGGCCGCCGGCCACGGCGCGACGATCCTGACCCGGGTCTCTGCGTCGTCGGCGACCGGGACCTCGGTCGTGCTCACCGACGAACTCAGCGGCGAGTCGCTGAGTGTGAGCGCCCGTGCGGTGATCAATGCGACCGGTGTGTGGGCCGGCGAGGTCGACACGTCGATCACGCTGCGTCCCAGCCGGGGCACGCACCTGGTCTTCGATGCGGCGGCCTTCGGCAACCCGTCGGCGGCGCTGACCATCCCGATACCGGGTGAGGTCAATCGGTTCGTGTTCGCGATGCCCGAGCAGCTGGGCCGGGTCTACCTGGGCCTCACGGACGAGGAAGCACCCGGGCCCGTTCCCGACGTCCCGCAACCCACTCCGGCGGAGATCGCCTTCCTGCTCGACACCGTCAACACCGCGCTGCGCGTGCAACTCACCACCGCCGACGTCACCGGAGCCTATGCCGGGTTACGACCGCTGATCGACACCGGAGAGGACGGCCGCACCGCGGATCTGTCCCGCGATCACGCCGTCCTGGAATCGGCATCCGGGATGTTCAGCGTGGTCGGAGGAAAGCTGACCGAATACCGCTACATGGCCGAGGACGTACTCGATCGCGCCGTTGCCGCCCGCGGCCTGACCGCAGGCCCGTGCCGGACCCGCGATCTGCCGTTGGTGGGCGCCGGTCCGGGCCCCGTCGCCGGCGTTGCGCCCGCATCGCTGGTCGCACGGTTCGGAGCGGAGTCAGCCGAGGTGGTCGCCCTGGCGCGCTGTGCGCGGCCCACCGAGGCGGTCGCCGAGGACATCGACGTGACCCGCGCGGAGTTCGAATTCGCGGTCACCCATGAGGGTGCCCTGAACGTCGAAGACATCCTGGATCGACGTACCCGCATCGGCTTGGTCGACACCGACCGCCAGCGGGCCGCCCGAGTCGCCGAGGAGTTCCTCGCCGCTCGCGCGCCCTAGGGCGGCCTGATCAGAGCGGGATGTTCTTGTGGCGCCCGCGGCGGGCAGGCGCCTCGGCGAGGGCCTCGGTGAGCTTGCTGCGGGTATGGGCAGGATCGATCTTCTCGTCGACGACGCCGATCTCGATGGCGCTGTCGACGCCGCCCGCGATTCGCTCGTGCTCGGCGGCCAACTCCTCGTGCAGTGCCTCACGCTCATGATCGGCGGCGGCGGCGAGCTTCTTCTTGTGCAGGATGCCGACGGCCGCCTTGGCTCCCATGACCGCGACCTCGGCATCCGGCCATGCGAAAACCTTTGTCGCGCCCAGTGATCGGGAGTTCATCGCAATGTAGGCGCCACCGTAGATCTTGCGGGTGACCAGCGTGACCCGGGGGACCGAGGACTCGCCGAACGCGTGCAGCAGTTTCGCGCCGCGGCGTACCACTCCGCCCCATTCCTGGTCCACGCCGGGCAGATACCCCGGCACGTCGACGATGACCACGAGGGGGATCCCGAAGGCGTCGCACAGCCGCACGAAGCGTGCCGCCTTCTCCGCGCTCTCGGAATTCAGGCAGCCGCCCAGCCGCAGCGGATTGTTCGCGAGCACCCCGACCGTCCGTCCCGACAGCCGGCCCAGGCCGACAACCATCGACGGAGCCCACTTGGCCTGGAACTCCTCGAATGACACCGCGCCGTCCTCGTCGGTGTCCAGAAGGGCGCCGACAAGGGGATGAACGTCGTAGGCGCGACGAGAGGACTCCGGCAGCAGGGCGTGCAAATCGACATCGCCCGCCTCGGCTTTCCCGCGATCGAAGTGACCCTGCTGACAGAACAGTCCGACCAACCTCCGTCCGCGGGCGTAGGCGTCGTTTTCGTCGTCGGCGACGATGTGGCACACGCCGGACTTCTTGTGGTGGGTGTCCGGACCGCCCAGACTGGCCATGTCGACGTCCTCGCCGGTGACGCTGCGCACCACATCGGGGCCGGTGACGAACACCCTGCTTTCCGGAGCCATCACGATCACGTCGGTCAGAGCCGGACCGTAGGCCGCGCCGCCGGCGGCGAATCCGACGACCACCGAGATCTGAGGGACGTGGCCCGAAGCGCGGATCATCGCCTCGAAGACCAGACCGACCCCGTGCAGCGCCCGCACGCCTTCGGCCAGGCGGGCGCCACCGGAATGCCAGATGCCGACGATGGGGCTCTGTTCTGAGATCGCCGTGTCGTAGGCGGCGACGATGTGACCGCAGCCCTCGACGCCCATGGCGCCGCCCATCACCGTCCCGTCGGTGCAGAACGCGATCGTGCGCAGGCCGTTGACCGTCCCGGCTGCGGCGAGCACACCGGATCGGTCCCGCTCGTGCAGCAGTTCGATGCTGTCGTGGTCGAAAAATGCGCGCAGGCGCAGAAGCGGATCGCGCGGGTCGAGCGACTCATCCACTACTTCGGGGGCCATAGTCGTCACCTGAGTCTCCTTGCGCACACTAGTATTTGCCGAACGCGATCGCGACGTTGTGCCCGCCGAATCCGAACGAATTGTTGACCGCGTAGCGGTAGTCACCTGGCCGCGGCTCCCCGGCGACGACGTCGAGGTCGATCTCCGGGTCGAGGTTGCGCAGGTTCAGCGTCGGCGGAATGACGCCCTCGCGCAGCGCGAGCACGGTGAGAATCGACTCCACCGCACCGACCGCTCCGACCGAGTGGCCCAGGGCCGACTTCGGCGCGTAGACCGCCGGCCGGTGAGTCCCCATCGCGTTGTTGATCGCCTTGCCTTCCGCGACGTCCCCGACCTGGGTTCCGGTCGCATGGGCGTTGATGTGGTCGATGTCGTGGGGTTGCAGCCCGGCCAGCTGTACCGCCCGGGTGATGGCCTGGCCGGCCTGCTCTCCGTTGGGGTCGGGGGCGACGAGATGGTGGC
The DNA here is from genome assembly GCA_018882965.1 of Mycobacterium sp. Taxonomy (GTDB): domain Bacteria; phylum Actinomycetota; class Actinomycetes; order Mycobacteriales; family Mycobacteriaceae; genus Mycobacterium. The sequence goes on from VEQY01000018.1 coordinate 40,765, forward strand.
CGTCGGAGGTCACTGAAGCGCCCATGATCCGGGCGAGGATGGTGGCGCCGCGGGCCTTGGCGTGCTCCTCGGTCTCGATCACCATCATCGCGGCCCCCTCGCCGAACACGAACCCGTTGCGGTCGCGATCGAAGGGCCGGCAGGCACCGGCCGGATCGTCGTTGGTGTTGGACAGCACGATCCGCATCTGGGCGAAGCCGGCGATGGGCACCGCCTCGATCTTGGTCTCGACCCCGCCGCACACTGCGATGTCGGCTTCGCCGTAGACGATGTTGCGCCACGCGTTGGCGATCGCCTCTGAACCCGATGCGCACGCCGACACTGGCGTGCAGACACCTGCTTTGGCCTTGAGATCCAGGCCGACCACCGCTGCCGGCCCGTTAGGCATGTACATCTGCACTACCAGAGGAGACACCGCACGCAGCCCTTTGGCCCGCATGCCGTCGTAGGCGAAGATGAGTTCCTCGGAGGAACCCATGCCGGTACCGATCGACACCATCAAGCGCCGGGTATCGACCTCGGGGGAGCCGGCGTTCTGCCAGACCCGCCGGCCCACCACCGTCGACATCTTCTGCAGGTAGGACATCCGCCGTAGTTCGACCCTGTCCAGTTCGCTGTCGAAGTTCTCCAGCAGATGCCCGCCGATCCGCACCGGCAGGTCGTACTCCTCGACGAAGGGATCTTCGAGTTTGCGGATGCCCGACTGGCCGTCGAGCAATTTCTTCCAGGTGTTCTCGACGTCAACGGCCAACGCGGTTGTCATCGCCACGCCGGTGACGACCACGTCGGGAAGACCGTTGCCCGTTGTCAGCGCTGTCATCGGAGCCGAAAATGACCTTTCTCGATTGCGTCTAAGTCGCGGCCGGCGTCTCAGTAGCGTCCGAACGCGAGCGCGACGTTATGTCCGCCGAATCCGAACGAGTTGTTGATCGCGTGCTTGTAGTCGCCGTACCGGGCTTCCCCCGCCACGACGTCCAAGTCGATCTCGGGATCGGGTGTCTCGTAGTTCAGCGTCGGCGGGATGACCCCGTCGCGCAGTGCGAGCACCGTCAGGATCGACTCCAGAGCGCCGACGGCACCGATCGAGTGGCCCAGTGCCGACTTCGGCGCGTATACCGCCGCGTGTTCGACACCGGCGACCCGGATCGCGTTGGCCTCCGCGGTATCGCCGATCGGGGTTGCGGTGGCGTGGGCGTTGACGTGGTCGATGTCCTTGGCGGACAGACCCGCGAGTTCCATCGCCCGGGTCATCGCCCGGCCGGCCCGGAGGCCGTCGGCCGCCGGAGCCACCATGTGGAAGGCGTCCGAGGTGATTCCCGCACCCATCAGCCGGGCCAGCGGCGTGGCGCCACGGGCCTTGGCGTGCTCCTCGGTCTCGATGACCATCAGGGCACCGGCCTCGCCGAACACGAAGCCGTCGCGGTCCTTGTCGAAGGGCCGCGATGCCGCCGCGGGGTCGTCATTACGGGTCGACATCGCGCGCATCATCGAGAACGCCGCGATCGGCAGTGCCTCGATCATGCCCTCGACGCCGCCGCAGACCGCGATGTCGGCATCGCCCATGACGATCTGCCGCCAGGCGTGGGCAATGGCCTCCGAGCCCGACGAACACGCCGACACCGGCGTGATCACCCCGGCCCGGGCACCCAGGTCCAGACCGACGACCGCTGCCGCGCCGTTCGGCATGATCATCTGCACGGCCAGCGGTGACACCTTTCGGGGTCCGCCCTCGTTCATCAGGTCGTAGGTCTCGACGATCTTCTCGCCGCCGCCCAGACCGGTGCCGATCACGACGGTGAAGCGGTCTGCGTCGACCTCCGGCTCGCCGGCGGCCTCCCAGACACGCTTGCCGAGGTACTTCGACATCCGCTGCACATAGGACATCCGCCGCATCTCCAGCCGGCCCATGTGGTCGTCGATCGGATCGACGAGGTGCCCGCCGATCCGCACCGGCAGATCCCACTTGGTGACGAACTCGTCCTCGAGGACGCGGATTCCGCTTTCGCCGGCCAGCAGAGCCTTCCACGTGCTGTCGATGTCGGCCCCGAGAGCCGTGGTCGCCTCGACGGCGGTCACCACGACGCTGGGGAAACCCCCGTTAGCAGTGGAAGGCCTGGTCACTTGTTCTCCGAAGCGAACTTCTCGCGCAGCGCGGCTGCGGCTTCGGGGTTCTCCTCCTCGAGCTTCTGGATGTAGGCGACCACGTCACCAACGGTGCGCAGGCCGGCCAGATCCTCGTCGGGAATCTTCACGCCGTACTTGTCCTCGGTCTGCACTGCGATCTCCACCATCGACAGCGAGTCGATGTCGAGGTCATCGACGAAGGACTTCTCCGGAGTCACCTCGGAAGGTTCGATACCGGTGACCTCCTCGATGATCTCGGCGAGGCCGGCGATGATTTCTGCTTCACTTGCGGGCACGGGTGGTTCCTTCCGTAATCGGTTGTGCTACTTCACGTCGCTGTTTGTTGCGATGCGTCTTTGGGACTGATGTATGAAGTTGTCATCACGTGGCCGGCGCCGGAGTTCAACTCTCCGACAGCGCGTCCAGGTCGGCAGGGGATTTGACGGCGTTGATCTCGACTCCCCGAAGTTCTCGCTTGGCGATACCGCTCAGGGCGCCCGCAGGCGGGAACTCGAGTAGTGCGGTGGTGTTGAGTTCCCGCAGAGTCTCGGTGCACAGATCCCAGCGAACAGGCCGCGTGAGCTGTGCGACGAGCTTGGCCATCGCGTCGGCGGCCGAACTCACCGGCCGGCCGTCAGCATTGGACAGCAACGTTATCGTGGGCTCGGCGGTGGTGACCGCCGCGGCGGCCGCGGCGTAGCCGTCGAGCGCGGAGGCCATGTGGTGGGTGTGGAATGCCCCGGCGGTCGCCAGTGGGCGCACCCGCGCCTTCTCCGGTGGATCCTCAGCGAGTTTCTCCAGCGCGGCCAGCGATCCGGCGGCCACGATCTGTCCGGCGGCGTTGCGGTTTGCCGCAACGAGCTCGAGCGCGTCGAGACGGGCCAGCACCTCGGCCTCGTCGCCGCCGAGGACGGCGGACATCCCGGTGGGCTCCAGAGCACAGGCCTTGGCCATTTCCGCGCCGCGCACGGCGGCAAGCGTGACGGCGTCGTCGGCGGAGATCACGCCCGCGATGGCATACGCCGCAATCTCGCCGACCGAGTGACCAGCCGCAACGCTCTCGTCGGCGGGGGGCAGGCCGCGGCGGGCCAGTTCGGCGTGAGCCAGCAGGGTCGTGGCGACCACGAGCGGTTGGGTTACTGCGGTATCGGTGATCTCCTCCGCCGACGCGGTGGTGCCGAGACGGGCCAGGTCCAGACCGCTGATCGCCGACCAGCGGGCGATCTGATCAGCGGCCCCGGGCAGCTCCAGCCAGGAACCCAGCATCCCGGGGGTCTGCGAACCCTGGCCGGGCGCGAGGATGGCGAGCACGTCTTTAAGAGAACACTGTGAACGCCCATTCTCAAGGTGTACGAGATTATGAACCTTGTCTTATGTTTTTGTGGGAAACCTACAAAACGGCTTCGGAAGCGACGTCTTCGAGATCGTCCTGCGATTTGCTCTCGGGCGAATCCCGGCGGCCGGTGCCCACCAGGGGCGGGGAGAAGCGTCCTGAGGCGTCGTTTGGCGTGGTCCGACTCGGGCCGGGATAGCCGAGCCGTCCGACCGTGGTGGCGACCCGAAGGACGTAGGCGTCCCGTGGCTCGGTGGGATCCCGCCCGGTGAAATCGGCGATCCGCTTGAGCCGGTAGCGCACCGTATTTGGATGAACGAACAGTTTGCGGGCGCATGCCTCGATCGCACCCCCGCTATCCAAATAGGCGTCAAGTGTTTCCGAAAGTGCCGGACCTGCGTCCAGCAGCGGCTGGGTGATTTCGTTGTGCAGGGCGGCCACCGCCGAGACGTCCCCGAGCAGGGCGCGCTCGGGCAGCAGTTCACGGGCCGGGACCGGTCGCGGCGCACCACTCCAGCCCGCGACCGCGTTCATTCCGGCGAGCGCTTCGGCGGCGCTGAGGTGGGCGGCGGTCAGCATGGGAGCGGTCGGCCCGATGACGACCGGTTCGCTCGCGAAGGCGTCCAGCAGGTCGCCGAAGAAACGTTCGGTGGGGGCAAGCGGGCCCGAGATGATCGCGATCAACCAGGTGCCGTGCACGTCGGCCAGTGCCGCCCGGTCGTGGCGGGTGGCGATGGCGCGGACGTCCTCACCGGCCAGTTCCTCGCGGCCCGGTGGCGGGGTGCCCACCACCACCGTCGCCGGCGCGGTGGTGTCCCAGTTCAACGCGGCGGCCCGGGACAGCAGTTCAGGCCCGGTATCGCCGCGCACGACCGCGTCGACCACGCTGGCCTCCATCCGGCTGTCCCACGACCCACGCGCCTCGGCCGCGTCGGCATAGGCGGTCGCGGCGGCGAAGGCCAGGTCGCGGCTGTAGCGCAGGATTCCCACGGTCAGCGCGGTCAACTGCTCGTCGGTGCGGGCGAGCAGGGGGACGACCTCCTCGAAGAACTCCATCGTCACCCGGACCATGTCCACGGTTTGGGCCAGTGCGATCTTGCGGGTCAGATCCTGGGGGACCAGTTCGAAGGCCTGTGCGGTGTATCCGACCTGGCTGGAGGGGTCACGCATCCACTCCACGAAATTGACCACCGCCGCCTGGACGACCAGCTGCACGCTGGCCCGCTGCGAGGCTTCGAGCCCGGAGAAGAACGGCAGGCGGTCGGCCATGACATGTACGGCCTCGGTAGCCAGGCGGCCGGAGTACTGCTTGATCCGGCGCAGGGTCGCCTCGGGGACGTTGTCGAGCAACTGAAGGGCAGGGGGTTCCTGTTCGCGCCGCGGATTGTCGCTCACACCTAAAAAGTACGCCCCTTTTTGGCGCAGGCTCACAACAGTTGACGGCCTGCTGCGACGGTTTTTTGTCGGACCGCACATTCTTGTCGGACCGCACAGTTATTCTTCGAACATGTATTCGAACACAGGCACCGTGCCGGCGCTGCTCGGTGAAATCGACGCCGCACTCGATGCGCTGTTCGAGGTCGACCTCGCCGGGCTGTCCGCCGGCGACCTGGTCCGGCTGGCCGGCCGGGTCGAGCGGCTGGTGCGGCGCCACGGCGTGTGGCGGTCGGATGTCGCCCTGGAAGTCCAGCGCCGGCCGGTCGCCGAGGTCGGCGGGGCGGCGCACAAGGTGCTCGCGGACTGGTTGCGCATCACCCCGGCCGAGGCTCGCCGGCGGCTGAACCAGGCTGAGCCCCTGGCCCCACGTCGGGCGCTGACGGGTGAGCCGTTGCCGCCGCGTCAGCCCGTTACCGCCGAGGCATGGCGTGCCGGGGAGCTTGATGTCGAGCATGTCCGGGTCATTCAGCGCTTCCTGGCCGAGCTGCCCGTGGCCATCGCGGTGTGCGAACGGGAGAAGGCCGAGGCGTTCCTGGCCGAACAGGCCCGACAGTTGCGCCCCGACCAGCTGGCCAAGCTGGCCGAGCGGCTGGCCCTGGTCCTCAACCCGGACGGCGTGTTCAGCGACGCGGACCGGGCACTGCGCCGCGGGTTCTCCTGGGGGCCTCAGCGGTCCGACGGGATGAGCATCGGCCGGCTGTGCGCCACCCCGGCGCTGCGGGCCGAGCTTGACGCCTTGTTCGCCAAGTTCGCCGCTCCCGGACGCTGCAACCCGGCCGACCAGACTCCGCTGGTCGATGGTGAACCGAGCCAGGCCCGCATCGACGCCGACTACCGCAGCGTCCCCCAGCGCCAGCATGATGCGCTTTCCGCTCTGGCGCGCAGTTTGCTGGGAAACCCGAAACTCGGCCGGCACCGGGGGCTGCCCGTGACGGTGATCGTCTCGGCGGATCTGCGCGACCTGCAGGCCGCGAGCGGGGTCGCGACCACCGCCGGCGGGACCCTGCTGCCGATGTCCGATCTGTTGCGGATGGCCACCCACAGCTATCACTACCTGACCGTGTTCGACGGGGTGTCAGGCCGTTCGCTGTGGCTGGGCCGGACCAAGCGCATCGCGAGTGCCGATCAGCGCATCGTGTTGCACGAGCGGGACCGCGGATGCTCCTTCCCGGGGTGCACGGTGCCCGGCTACGGGTGTCAGGTCCACCACGCCGAGCGCGACTGGGCCGACGGGGGAGTCACCGATGTCGACGACCTCGCCCTCGCGTGCGGGCCGCACAACCGCTTCATCACACACGGCGGCTGGCTGACCCGAAAACAACGTGACGGCACCACCGCGTGGCTACCGCCGCCGGGTCTGCCGCTGATCGGCGGCGTCAACAGTTACCACCGCGCCGACCGAGCCGTGCTACGCGACCCCCGGGTCTGAGGTCTGCTCCGGGGCGGCCATCACGTCATCGATGCGGTACTCCTTGGCCGCGGCAATCGGCACGGCGGGGTCGATCTCGCCGTCTCGGGCCAGCGCCTCCAGCACCGCCACCGCCACCGACTCTGCATCGGTGTTGAAGTACCGCCGTGCGGCTGGCCGGGTGTCGGAGAAGCCGAATCCATCGGTGCCCAGGGTGACGTAAGAGTTAGGCACCCAGGCGCGGATCTGTTCGGGAACCGAGCGCATCCAGTCCGAGACCGCCACCACCGGTCCGGCCGTCTTGCCCAGGGTCTGCGTCACGTAGGGCACCGGCGCCGGACGGTCGGGGTGGCGCAGGATCGCCCGGTCAACGGCAAGGCCATCCCGGCGAAGCTCGCCCCAGCTGGTCACCGACCACACATCGGCGGCGACGTCCCAGTGCTCGGCCAGCAGATCCGCGGCGCGCAGCGCCTCGGGCATGGCGACCCCCGAGGCCAGGATCTGCGCGACGTTGCTGCGCTTGCCGCTGGCCGCCCGGTAGCGGTAGAGGCCCCGCAGCAGGTTTTCGACGTCCAGATTCTCCGGTTCCGGCGGCTGGGGGTAGGGCTCGTTGTAGATCGTGAGGTAGAAGTAGACGTTCTCCGGGTCCGCGCCGAACATCCGGCTCAGACCGCTCTCCACGATGTAGGCGATCTCGTAGGCGAACGCCGGGTCGTAGGTCACCACCGCCGGGTTGGTCGAGGCCAGCAGCAGCGAGTGGCCATCGGCATGCTGGAGCCCCTCCCCGGTCAGGGTGGTACGCCCCGCTGTCGCGCCCAGTACGAATCCGCGCGCCATCTGGTCGGCCGCCGCCCAGAAGCTGTCGCCGGTGCGCTGGAAGCCGAACATCGAATAAAAGATGTAGACCGGGATCATGGGCTCGTCGTGCGTCGCATACGAGGTCCCGACCGCGGTGAAGCAGGCGGTGGAACCGGCCTCGTTGATGCCCTCATGAAGGATCTGACCGGTCTCGCTCTCCTTGTAGGCGAGCATCAGCTGGGCGTCGACGGCGGTGTACAGCTGACCGTTGCGGTTGTAGATCTTCAGAGTCGGAAACCACGAGTCCATCCCGAAGGTGCGGGCCTCGTCCGGAATGATCGGCACGATGCGCGCACCGATGTTCTTGTCGCGCAGTAGCTCCTTGAACACCCGCACGCACGCCATCGTGGTTGCGACCTCCTGCTGACCCGAGCCCTGCTTGAGGGCCTGGTACACCTCCCGTGGCGGCAACGCCAGCGCCCGTGACACGGTCCGGCGGGCCGGCACGAATCCGCCCAGCGCTGTGCGCCGGTCCAGCAGGTAGCGGATCTCCGGCGCCTCCGGGCCGGGATGGTAGTAGGGCGGCAGGTAGGGATTGGCCTCCAGTTCGGCGTCGCTGAGCGGAATCCGCATCTCCTCGCGGAAGTCCTTGAGGTCCTGCAACGCGAGTTTCTTCATCTGGTGGGTGGCATTGCGGCCCTGGAAGTGCGATCCGAGGGTGTATCCCTTGATGGTCTTGGCCAGGATTACCGTCGGCTGGCCCTTGTGCTCCATGGCCGCGCGGTAGGCGGCGTAGACCTTGCGGTAGTCGTGGCCGCCCCGCTTGAGGTTCCAGATCTGGCTGTCGTTCATCGCACTCACCAGCGCCTTGGTGCGTGGGTCGCGGCCGAAGAAGTGCTCCCGCACGTAGGCGCCGTCATTGGCCTTGTAGGTCTGGAAGTCGCCGTCCGGGGTGGAGTTCATCAGGTTCACCAGGGCGCCGTCCTTGTCCGCGTGCAGCAACGCGTCCCACTCGCGGCCCCACACGACCTTGATCACGTTCCAGCCCGCGCCCCGGAAGAAGGACTCGAGTTCCTGGATGATCTTGCCGTTGCCGCGCACCGGCCCGTCGAGTCGCTGCAGATTGCAGTTGACCACGAAGGTGAGGTTGTCCAGTCCCTCCAGGGCGGCGACGTGGGCCAGGCCGCGGCTTTCGGGCTCGTCCATCTCGCCGTCGCCGAGGAAGGCCCACACGTGCTGGTCGGAGGTGTCCCTGATGCCCCGATCGTGCAGGTAGTGGTTGAACCGAGCCTGGTAGATGGCGTTCATCGGGCCCAGACCCATCGACACGGTCGGGAACTCCCAGAAGTCGGGCATCAGCCGAGGGTGGGGATAGGACGGCAGGCCACCGCCCGGATGGCTGTGCTCCTGACGGAAGCCGTCGAGTTGATCGGCGGACAGACGCCCCTCGAGGAAGGCACGGGCGTAGATCCCCGGCGAGGCGTGGCCCTGGAAGAAGATTTGGTCACCGCCGCCGGGGTGGGACTTGCCGCGGAAGAAGTGATTGAAGCCGACCTCGTAGAGGGAGGCCGAGGACGCGTAGGTGGAGATGTGCCCGCCGACGCCGACGCCCGGGCGCTGCGCGCGGTGCACCATGATGGCGGCGTTCCAGCGAATCCAGCGACGGTACCGGCGCTCGACCTCCTCGTCGCCCGGGAACCACGGCTCCAGCTCGGTCGGGATGGTGTTCACGTAGTCGGTCGAGGTCAATGCGGGTATCGCCACCCGCTGCTCGCCTGCCCGTTCGAGCATTCGCAGCATCAGGTAGCGGACCCGCGCAGGTCCGGAGCGCGACAGCAAGCCGTCGAAGGATTCCAGCCACTCCGCGGTCTCGTCGGGGTCGATGTCGGGCAGGTAGGACGCGACGCCCTCGCGGATGACGCGCACCCGGTCGGGTTCGGAGGGGCCACCCGAGCTTTGGGTCCGGTCCTGGCTGGCGAACTGGGTCGTCACCTTCCGCTCCTCGTTGGCTTGGGCAGAGTTGGGGGTCAGGTCCTATCGTGCCGCACTCGGGCCGGTCAGGACGGAGAGTGCCGAAGAGCGCTGCGTGAAATTCGCGCAGCGAGCGAAACGAGGCCGCCAGCGGGTAACGTCTGCCCCTGTGCTGATGGCTAGGGCTTCCCGGGCGCGCACCGGCGGCCTGCTCGTCGGTGGCTCCGCGGTGGTGGCGCTGGGGGTGCTGGGCTGCACCAGCGTCACGGGCGGTGATCCGACCGTCAACGCCGGCGACGCCCCGGCCTACCGTAGTTCGATGTCGGCGTCCTCGTCGCAGGCGGCGGCAAGTTCGAGCGCGCGCGAATCCGAACGTCAGGCGTCCCTGACCGCCGAGGCGGTGATGACGGCGTGCGACACCCTGTCAGCCACCAGCGCCGAGGCGATCGACGCGGTCAACGCCTACGTCAGCGCCTTCAACGAGGAGGGTGGCGACATCGCATCAACCGAGGGTCCCGCCATCGACGCGCTGAACGTGAGCGCGCAGGCAGTGGAGAGCGATGTCAGCGACGTCGTGCCCGAGGAACTCAAGGACGCGATGCTGGCCTGGGCGAACGGGGCCTATGCCACCGCCGACGCGATCGTCAACGAGGCACCGCCGGCGGAGTTCAACAGCATCATCAGCGACCTCAACGATGCGAGATCCAACGCCCTGCAGTTGTGCGACGAGACCTATCGCTAGTCCGCACCACGCGCGGACCTACCGGCCGATTCGTGCGACGATAGGCCCGGGAGACGCGAGAGAGACCCGAGAGAGGAAAGGGGGCCGACCACGTGGTCGCCGCGGGTGACACTGGGCGTAACTATGCACAGCGGCTGGGCATCGAGAAGGACCAGATCGTCCAGGAACTGGGCTGGGACTCGGACACCGATGACGACATCCGGGCCGACGTCGAGGAGGTGAGCGGCAGTGAACTGCTCGACGAGGACGCCGACGAGGTCATCGACGTGGTGCTGCTGTGGTGGCGCGACGGCGACGGCGACCTGGTGGACCGCCTGATGGATGCCATCGCCCCGCTGGCCGAAGACGGCTTCATCTGGGTGCTGACGCCCAAGACGGGCAAGCCCGGGCACGTCCTGCCCGCGGAGATCGCCGAGTCCGCGCCGACAGCCGGCCTGATGCAGACCTCCTCGGCCAACCTGGGCGACTGGAGTGCCAGCCGGCTCGTGCAACCGAAATCCAAGGCAGCGGGGAGACGATCGTGACCGCGACGGTAGGCAGTGCAGCTCCCGATTTCACCTTGAAGGACCAGAACGGGCAGTCGGTGACCCTCAGCGACTTTCGCGGCAAGAAGAACGTCCTGCTGGTGTTCTTCCCGCTCGCCTTCACCGGTATCTGCCAGGGTGAGCTCGACCAGGTGCGGGACAACCTGCCCGAGTTCGACAACGAGAACACCGCCACCCTGGCGGTGTCGGTCGGCCCGTCCCCGACGCACAAGATCTGGGCCACCCAGAGCGGGTTCACCTTCCCGGTGCTGTCCGACTTCTGGCCGCACGGGGCGGTCGCCCAGGCCTACGGGGTGTTCA
>VEQY01000073.1 GCA_018882965.1 Mycobacterium sp.
GAGTACCAGCGGCCATCAAGGTGACGATCAAACCGACTTCGATGACCGTGACCGCGACCGCCAGCAAAACCGACCCCGCGGGCTCACCTATGCGGGCGGCGATCACCTCGGCGTGATGCACCGCCGACAACACCGCCCCGACCAAGCTGAGCCCGATCACGACGAGTACCACCGGATGGCCGTGCCTGGCCCAGCTGGCGACGAGAACTGCCGTCGCCCACAGTGGGGCGACGACCGTCCAATGAGCGACGCGCGGTTGTCGTGCCGACCCCATGCGTGCAGCTTGTCAGATCGGTGTCCACTGATACCGTCGTTGCAGTCAGATCGGCCGGGCGAGAGGGCAAGCGTGGATTCCAGACGGCGTCGGTTAGTGGCAGCAGCCAGCGCGGCACTCGTCGCCGTCACGACCAGCGCGGGCTGTTCGCGTCAAGCCCCCAGCGAAGGGCCTGCCACCGCACTGCAGATCGTCGCGCAGGTTCCCGTCGATATCACCGGAAGTGAGATCAAACTCGACCAGGGCGCGCCGCCGGTCAATCCGGCCGGCGACGGCAAGGCGTCCTGCCCGCCGCTGACGATCGCCATGGCAGGTCCGCTGACCGGCGCCGACGCGCCGTTCGGCCGCAATGTCAGAGACGGGGCCCAGCTCGCAGTGGACCAGCACAACGCCGCCAACCCGGGATGCCAGGTGACGCTGCGGGCCTTCGACACCGAGGGCGATCCGCAGAAGGCCACTGCGGTCGCACCGCAGATCGTCAACGACCCCGCCATCGTCGGTTTGGTCGGACCGACCTGGTCGGGGGAGACCAAGGCGACCGGTCAGGTGTTCAACGCGGCCGGTCTGGTGGCCATCACGCCCTCGGCCACCAATGTCGCGTTGTCGGAACGGGGCTGGAAGACGTTCTTCCGCGGCCTGTCCAACGACGGAGTGCAGGGTCCGTCGCTCGCCAACTACCTCAAGAACACCCTTGGTGTGAAGAAGGCTTGCGTTGTCGACGACAGCACCGACGCCGGAGTGGGACAGGCGCAGGCGGTTCGCGACACCCTGGGGCCGATTGCCGATTCGGCATGCAACGTCTCGATCAAGAAGGGCGACAAGGACTTCTCCGCCGCGGTGACCAAGATCAGAGCTCAATCACCGGACGTAGTCGTCTATGCCGCCTACTACACCGAGGGCGCGCTGTTGTTGCAGCAGTTGCGGGAGGCCGGATACACCGGCCTGTTCGCTGGGCCCGACGGCCTCAAGGACCCGCAATTCGTCAAGGCGGCAGGCGAATCCGCCGATGGCGCGGTGCTCTCCTGCCCCTGCGGCCCGGCCGCGGGCGGATTCGCCGAACAGTACGCCGCGAAGTTCGGGCAGCAGCCGGGCACCTACAGCGTCGAGGCGTACGACGCGGCGACTGTTCTGCTCACGGGAATCGACAGCGGGGCGATCACTCGGCCGGCTCTGCTCGACTTCGTCCGAAACTACGACGGCCAGGGTGTCGCGCGGAAGTATCGCTGGACGGGCACCGGTGAACTGACCTCGAACCTCATCTGGATTTATAAGGTCCAGTAACACCCATCTCGGTGCGAACCTCGACCAAGGTCTCCCCGTCGCACAAGCCCGCGGCGTGCGCAAGTTCGGTGGCGCGAGAGGCGTCAGGCACCAGGTGCAACGGGATGCCCTCAGCGCGAAGTTCCGCCGCCCGCACTGCCACCTCGATGTTGCGCTGCTCGTCGGCGGGTCCGACCTGCCGGATGATGATGAGCTTCATACGGCCCGGGAACTCACGCGCCATCTCGGCGTAGGTCAGCGGGTCACGCTGACCGCTGTCACCGATGAGCACGAAGGGCATGTCCGGATAGGCCTCCAGAAGTCGGCGAATCGCCCCGCGTTTGTGCTCGGCCCCGCTGCGCCGCACGTAGCGCTCCGTAGGCCCCCAGTCGGTCAGGAACATCGGGCCCTGCGGGAAGGCGCGCAGTTGTACGAATTGCTCCAGAAACGGATAGAACGACCAGCTGCCAGTCGACACGTAGAAAAAAGTGGGCTCGGGTTTGCGGCTGCCGCCGCGGTTGGCGACGCCGCGGGCCAGTCCCCGGTACAGCGACGACATGCCCGGGATCGCGCGGCGCTGATTGGCTTCCCGCAGCACCGTACGGGCGACCATGGCCGCACCTTCGGTGATCCCGGTGAGCAGGATCGTGTCATCGATATCGGAGACGACCATGAACGGTGCCTTGAGGGACGGCTTGACCACCCTCCCGATTCCGCTGGCCGACTCGCCGCGGTCGATAGGAGTGGTTACCGCGCGGGCGTCGTGCCAGCCGGCCGTCAGGTTGGGCACCGGCACTGCGAAGTTGGCGAAACCGTGCGCATCGGTGGTCTCGGTCGCGGTGTGTCCGCCGATAGTCAGCTGGACCTCGACGCCAACCAGGCGCAGTGCGGCGTAGCGCTGCAGATTGGACTGCGCGACGTCCCAGTAGGGGATCCGGCTGTCGCCGGGCAGTTCGGGTGCCTCGACGACGCGGACCCGGACCTTTGCCACGTCGTCGGCTACGAAACCGCGGTACACCACGACGTGCATACCCCGGAACGCGCCGGACCTCACCTTCTGCTCGCGTCGGCGCTGGGTGAGCCGGCTCTCCACACCGGCGACGAAAGCAGCGGTTTGCGGGCTGCGCAGCTTGGCGGAGAGCCGGCGAGGGAGACGGGCCATGGCCATCAGCATGGCATCCCACTGGATCAGTCGGCCGCCATACCCAGGTGCGCCAGCGGATGTCCCGGACGCTGCAGTTTCTGCGCCTTGTCCAAGGCCGAGCCGGCCAGGCCGGGTGCCGAGACAGCGGGCGCCTTGGCGCTGCGATCCCGCACGGTGTTGTTTGCGGCGGTGTTGTTTGCGGCGGTGTTGTCCGACGAACCGTCCTGGGAGGCCGAGTGGCCCGGCGCCGCGTAGGCGACTGCCGTCAGGCCCATCGAGCCCCCGCCGGCGACACCCAGTGCGACGAGGGTGCCCGCGAGCAGACGGACGATGCGACGCTTGCCGTTTGTCGTGCTTAGATCGGTGCTCTTCTTCTCGTTAGTCATCTTCTGATTCATCTGGTGAGTCATCGCTGTTTCTCGTTCTGTCTCGTTCGGTTTCGTTCGGTTTCGTTCATCGGTTCTTGGCCGATACCTCTACGATCCGCGATCGGGCAGGGAAAGTCTGTCGTCGGGAAAACCCCTGTGTGTGACCAACCGCGTGTCCTGCAATCGGAGGACAGAGCTTCGAGACTGGGAGCTACGCGGCGAGATGGATCGGCAGCCGCTTGTAGGAGTTGTTGAGGTTCGACCTCACCCGAACCGGCTCGCCGGCCAGTTCGATGGTGCCGAACGAGGAGAGCAGTTCTGCGAAGAAGACCCGGCTTTCCAGGCGCGCGAGGTGCGCTCCAAGACAGAAGTGCACTCCCATACCGAAGGAGATATGGGGGTTCGGCCGGCGGTGGATGTCGAACACCTGGGAGTTGGGGAAAACCAGTTCGTCCCGATTGGCCGAGGTGTAGTACATGGCCACCTTGTCGCCGGCGCGGATCCGTACGCCGCCCAGTTCGGTGTCGACGACGGCCGTCCGCCGGAAGTAGTGCAGGGGGTTGTCGTAGCGGATGATCTCCTCGACCGCTCCGGCGAGCAGGGACGGGTCGGCCCGCACCTCGGCGAGTTGATCGGGATGTCGGAGCAGGGTGAGCAGACCGGACGACAGCATGCCCTTGGTGGTGTCATTGCCGGCGGTGACCAGTTGGACGAAGAAGCCGCCGAACTCCTGATCGCTCATGGGTTCGTCGCCGAACCGGGCGCGGAGGATCTCGCTGGTGAGATCGTCGCCCAGACCGGTGCTCCGACGGGTGGCGGCGAGTTCCATGGCGTAGGCCGCCATGCGCTCGCCGCCGTTGGCCTCGGCGCCGTCGGGCGCGAGGTCAGGATCTTGACTGGCCGCGATCCCCTCGGCGAGCTTGCGCAGGAACTCCCAGTCCCCGCGCGGCAGACCGAACAGCTCCCCGATCACCCGGGTCGGCAACTGCGCGGCCAGTTCGCCGACGAACTCGACCTCCGAGCGGTCTTGGACCTCCGCCATGATGCTGCGACAGGTCTGGCGAACCTGCTCCTCGAGCAGGGCTATTGCGCGGGGCCGGAAATGCGCCGACAGCGGGGTCCGGTAGGCGGTGTGTCGAGGCGGGTCCATGGCCAGCAGCATGGAACGGACTCGGTCGAGCGTCGGCGGAGGCACGTCTTCGACGACGACGCCGCCGGCACTCGAGGAGAACACCTCAGGGTGGCGCGCGACGTGGACGACGTCGGCGTGCCGCAGGACGGCCCAGAACCCCGGCTGGTCGCTCATCGGCTGCCAGTGCACCGGGTCATCCCGGCGCAGGGTGGCGAGTGCGGAGTGCGGAACACCCCGGACGAAGGTGTCCGGGTCGGCCAGATCGACGTCAACCGGTTCCCCGGTGGGTCCGGCGACGACGCCCCCCACCGTGGTGGTCACGCTCACTCCCTCAGGACGTTGGGGGTGGGCAGGCCGGCCTGCTCGCACAGGTTGAGGTAGACCTCCAGGGTGCGCGGCCCGTCGGACACGCTCTCGACCTCGCCGTTGTCGTCGAGGTTCAGGTTCGACCCGTAGATCTGAAACCACACGTGGGTGTCGTCCTCGAGGACGCGCAGCGTATGGACCGAGCCGGCCGGTTCGTACAGGAAAGAGCCCGCGCGGTTGACGTAGTCGTACTCGTCGTAGCGCCATGCGCCGGAGGTGGTGTAGCAGTAGACCGGCCCGGTGTGCTTATGGCGCTGGACGGCGTAGCCGGACTGGAAGACGTTCTCGATGATCCAGAGGCCCTCGGACTCCTTGACCATGATGACCTTCAGCGTGGAGCCATCGCCGATGTCGACAAAGGGCAGTTCGTCCGCCCCGACGTGAACTGCGCCGGGAATATCCATCATGGTCATGGCAGGCACCCTTCTGACGAGAAGGCAAGCGGTGCCGGCGGCACCTATGATCGTTATAACACGCTATTCAAAACCTGTCTAGAGGTTCCGCAGTGTCCGGTCAGCCGGCTTGGTTACAGGTGCACGCGGGTGTGCACGTGCACGGGTTGCAGGTGCAGGTTGCGTTGCCGCAGCCGCCGTCCTGGCCGCACGTGCAGGAGGGGCCACATGCGCAGGGCGAACAGGTGCAACCGGGGTTCTCGCAGACAGAAGATGAGCTGCTCATGGCTTCATGATAGTCCGAGACCGGCGCCGCACCGCGATCATCGTTTCGGCGGCGAGCACGACGATCAGCGAAGCGCCGAAGGCGGGATATACCACCGCGAGCGTGGTCGCCGCCCCGGCAACGGCGATCGCCGCACCGCGCGGGGTGGCGGCACGCCCCGTCTCGCTGGAACGGTCCGGCAGCCCGGTGCCCCCGCTGGGGCGCCGCTTCCACCACATGATGGCCGCGGTGGCGATGCTCGTCAGCAAACCTACGCAAGCCAGCGTGGCCATGATCCGCGTCAGCAGGCCGTACTGGGTCCCCATGTGCATGTCGACGCTCCAACTGGTCAGCCGCGACAGCGCACCGTCCTGGGCGGCGGTGGCGTCGGCCAGGGTCTGGCCGGTGAACTGGTCGAGATAGAGCGTTCGCTGCTCGGCGAGCTTCTGCGGCCAGCGGTTGACCACGGTGTAGCTGCCGTACACCGTCTCACCGCCGGCACTGCTGTCCGCCGGCGGCATGATGGAGTAGCCGGGGATCATGTCCTCCGACTTGGCGATGGCGTCGATGTCGGCCAGGCCCAGCGGCCGGGGCAGACCGCCGGCGGCGTTCGAGGCGTAGACGGGGTCGGTCTTGTCCGCCCAGGGGATTCGGCGGCCCAGCCGGTCGTAGTCGCCCAACTCGGCCGGGGTTGACGCGGCCTCGACCGACGCCGCGGGGGTCAGGGTTTCGGCCACCGCGCGCCAGTTCTCGCCCCAGTAGCGCGACCAGGTCAGGCCGGACACGATGTAGCCGATCAGGACGACCGAGAGCAGAATCCCCGTCGTCGCGTGCAGGTCGCGCCAGCGAAGCCGGCCGCGTTTGCGCCACCGGATTGCCAGCCGCGGTTTGGCGGCCTCGATGGGCCGCGGCCACCACAGGTATATCCCGCTCGCCAGCAGCACCAGAATCCACACCGCCGTCACCTCGACGATCAGGTTGCCGATGCCGACCGACACCGTGGCGTCGGGGTAGGCCGACGGAGCGATCAGGTGGCCTAGGGAGGGCAGCGCCAGGGTCGGCCCGTCGTTGCCGAAGAACCGGTGCAGTTGGTTGGCCCACCCGACGAGGCCGTCGAGTTCGCGCCGTTGGCCCAGGTAGCGGCCAGTGTAGGGGTCGATGAAGACCTGCGTGACATTGCGCTCGCCGACCCCGGAATCCGCTGCCGGGAGAAAATCCACCCGCGTGGAGCGGTCGGCGGCCTCGGGTGGGGTGACCGCGTCGAGGACCGCATCGGGAGCCACGTTCGTTCGCGCGGTGTCCACCTGGTCATCCAGGGTGACCTGGGAAGAACCGGGGGTGACGACCGTGAGGTCGCGGTGCAGCCACAGGTCGAGCGGCTGGGAGTACAGGATGATCAGGCCGGTGCAGGCCAGCACGATCAGGGTCGGAGCGGCGAAGAGTCCGACCCAGAAGTGCAGGCGCCAGATCCGCCTCAGCACCGCCGCCCCGGCCTGCCGCCGTTCGCGCTCCGCTGTAACCGTGTGCATGACGATCCTAGTCCTTCCGGCGGCGCCGATGTGCGTGCCGGGCAATTGGTCGGTTCGCCGGGAGACCCGGTTCCCGCGGGGCCCGCCGCGCCGAATTGGGCGATATCTCGCCCCGGGTCGCAATATCGCCCTAGGCTGTTGATTCGCCGGAGATCGCCGGTTCCTGGAAGGAGTTAACGGGTGGAAAGTCTTCTGCAAACGTCGACCCAGCAGACCTGGCTGTGGATCGGCACCATCGGCATGGCCCTGGGGGCCGTGGTGATTTACGGCCTCGGCGGAAAGGGACATCAGCATCATCACCGGGTGGCCAGCGTCTTCGTCTGCGCGATCGCTGCCTGCATGTACCTGCTGATGGCATTCGGGCAAGGCGATGCCATCGTCACCGAATCCAGCCTGGTGTTCACGCCCGACGAGGTCGACGTCTCAGTCAGTGCCGCCCTGATCTACTGGGCGCGCTACCTGGACTGGACGATCACCACACCACTGCTCCTGGTGGGTCTGCTCACCCTGGGTCTCAAGCCGCTCAGCGGTGGCGGCGAGTCCATCCGGGAGCGCCTCGGCCTGATCGGTGCGGTCATCGGCGCCGACATCCTGATGATCGTCACCGGCCTCTTTGGAGCCCTGTCGCTGAACGAACTGCACAAGTACCTCTGGTTCATCATCTCCTGCGGGTTCTTCCTGGCCGTCCTTGCGGCGATCTGGGGTCCGGTCCGCGCGGCTGCCGCCGAGCAGGGCGGCGACGTGGCGGCCCTGTACAACCGGCTCGCCGGGATTCTGACCGTGCTGTGGTTCATCTATCCGATTCTGTGGTTGGTCGGCACCGAGGGAACCGGGGCGATCAGCCTCGACCTCGAGGTGATCGTGTTCACGATCATCGACCTGACCGCCAAGGTTGGATTCGGAATCCTGCTGGTCACCGGTGTGGCGAAACTCGGGTCGCGCGCCACGTCCAGCGCCTGACCGCGGTACTCAGTGGTAAGCGAGGGGCCGGCCGCCTTCGGGCGCCGGCCCTTTCGCTTCCCTACTGGGTATGCGATACGCGACGAGGAGGACCGGTCGATGCAGGAGACCGACGACCGCAGCGGGCTGCAGAAGCTCGCGCAGGATCTTGTGGGAACGATCGAACGTGAACTCGGGGTCGGCGGCGTCAATGACTCAGACGACACCGCCGCACTCGACCGCGCGCTTGCCGCCGCCCGCGGCATCGCGATCGACTTCGTCCGCCGCTATCACCGTCTCGACGTCGACCTCGAAGTGGGCTCCCTAAGCGAACCGGTGCTGTTTGTCGCCAATCACGGGTTCGGCGGGATCTTCGATCTCAACGTCCTGGCCGTCGGGGCCGCCCTTGACGATCTCGAACTGGATCGCCCCGTCACCATCCTCACCCACCAGTCCGCATGGACGCTGGGACTCGGTCCACTCATCGAACACGCCGGGGCCAGGCCTGCCAGCCCTGACAGCGCTCGGGAGGCTTTCGCCACGGGCCACCACGTGGTGGTGTTCCCCGGCGGTGATCTGGACGCGTTCAAGAGTTTTGCCGACCGAAACCGAATCGTGTTCGGGGGTCGCGCCGGCTTCGCCCGGCTGGCACTCAGCGAGGGCGTGCCGATCGTCCCGATCGTCACCGCGGGAGCCGGGGAGTCCCTGCTGGCGCTGTCCGGCGGCGATCAACTCGCGCGGGCGCTGCGCCTGGACAAATTGCTTCGCCTCAAGCGTGTCCCGATCACACTGTCGGTGCCGTGGGGGGTCAACGTCGGAGCGGTCGGGTTGCTTCCCTACCTGCCCCTGCCGAGCAAGTTGCAGACCAGGGTGCTGCCGCTGACCCGGCCGCTGCCGGATGACGACGCGGAGGCCTTCGCCGATCGGATTCACACCATCATGCAGAACGCACTCACCGCCATGACCGCGCACCGCCGGCCCCTGCTCGGCTGATCGGAGTCTGATGTGGAGACCTACCTGATCGCCGGCGGCAGCAAGGGGATCGGCCTGCACCTGGTCCGCCTGCTCGCGCCGACGGCCGGACGTATCGATGTCTGGTCGCGATCACCGGACGAGTTGGCGCCCGAACCACCGATCCGCCACATGGCATGCGATCTCGCCGACCCGCAGGCGCCGCTACCCGAGCCCCCGGATTCCATCCAGGGCGCGGTCTACTGCCCGGGGACCATCAACCTGAAGAGCTTCCGGGCGCTGAACGAGGACGACTTCCGACACGATCTCGAGGTGAATCTGCTCGGGGCGGTGCGCTTCCTGAAGGCCTGTCAGCCGCGACTGGCCGGCATCGGGGACCGGCCCGCCAGCGTGGTGTTGTTCAGCACGGTCGCCGTGGGTCAGGGCATGCCGATGCACTCCTCGATCGCCGCAGCCAAGGGAGCGGTGGAAGGCCTGGTGCGCTCGCTGGCCGCTGAGTGGGCTCCGAAGGTCCGGGTCAACGCCGTCGCGCCGGCACTGATCGACACCCCGCTAGCCGAGCGCCTGCTGAACTCGCCGGCAAAGCGGGATGCCATGGCCGCGCGGTACCCGCTCAAGCGGTTCGGCACCCCCGCCGATGCCGCGGCGCTGGCGGCC
Organism: Mycobacterium sp.; assembly: GCA_018882965.1. Lineage (GTDB taxonomy): Bacteria > Actinomycetota > Actinomycetes > Mycobacteriales > Mycobacteriaceae > Mycobacterium. The sequence goes on from VEQY01000073.1 coordinate 9,299, forward strand.
TTCCTGCTGTCACCGACCAGCGACTGGATCACCGGGCAGGTGCTGGGCCTCGACGGCGGATTGTCGACCGTCCGGGTCTGAATCCGGCGTCATAATTTTGTAAGAATTGCGCCCGACACGGGGTCAGCACCGCTCCGAATGATCGTTAGCGCCGGTCATCGGGGCCGGCGGAGTTGTGAGTGTGAGGAGACCCCGACGATGAATACCTTCGATATCCACAGCCCCCTGTTCGACGTCGCCGCGTTCGGCAGCATTGCCGTGCTGCTCGTCCTGGCCGTGCTGACCATCCGCTCGGTGGTCCGACGGGACCGGGCCATCACCTTCGGGAAGACCAAGACCGACGAGGAATCCCGCCGTGCGGCTTACGAGGCCCGGTGGCGCAACGGAGGGATCCCGCAGCGCTGACGGCCGGGCGGCCCGGCCGACGGCGGAGGGCAGAACTCAGGCGGGTGCTCTAGTCTCGGAATTCAGGAAAGGAACCTCGCATGCCCCCTTCGCCGCCCTCCCCGTCGCTCCGGCTCCTCGGTGCCGTCGCCCTTGCCGTGGCTGTCGCCTTCACCGCGTCCTGCGGCGGTGGTGGTGAGTCCTCCGACACGATCGTCATCGGGACGAAGTTCGACCAACCCGGTCTCGGGCTGAAAAACCCTGACGGGTCGATGAGCGGATTCGACGTCGACGTCGCCCGCTACGTGGCACAGGAACTCGGCTACTCCGAGGACAAGATCGAGTGGAAGGAGTCGCCCTCCGCCCAGCGCGAGACGTTGATCTCCAACGGCCAGGTGACCTACATCGTGGCGACCTACTCGATCACCGATGCCCGCAAGGAGAAGGTCGACTTCGCCGGGCCGTATCTGCTGACTGGCCAGAGCCTTCTGGTCCAAGCGGGCAACACCGACATCACCGGGCCGGAGTCGTTGCAGGACAACAAGAAGTTGTGCTCGGTCACCGGCTCGACGCCCGCGCAGCGCATCAAGGACAAGTACCCGGGTGTGCAACTGCAGCAGTACGACACCTACTCCGCGTGCGTGGAAGCGCTGCGCAACGGGGCGATCGACGCCGTCACCACCGACGAAGTCATCCTGGCCGGCTATGCCGCACAGTCTCCGGGCACCCTCAAGCTGGTAGGCAAGCCGTTCTCCGAGGAGCGCTACGGCATCGGGCTGAAGAAGGGTGACGGCGAACTGCGGGCGAAGATCAACGACGCGCTGGCGAAGATGGAGGCCGATGGCGCCTGGAAAGCCGCGTTCGACAAGAACCTGGGGCCGGCCGGGCTAGCCGCCCCGACTCCGCCGCCGATTGACCGCTACTGAGCTTCGTCTGGACCCGCACGGCACAATGCCTGCCGAACGATTCGAGTTTCCCAATCCGCAGGGCCAGACCTTGGCCGCGGTGCTGGACCTGCCGATTGGGGAAATCCGCGCCTACGCCGTCTTCGCGCACTGCTTCACCTGCAGCAAGAATAGCCGAGCGGCGCGGCGCATCGCCAAAGGCCTTGTCGACCGCGGTATCGCGGTGTTGCGATTCGATTTCACCGGCCTGGGCTCCAGCGAAGGGGACTTCGCCAACACCGACTTCTCCTCCAACGTCGACGACCTCGTCGCCGCGGCGGAACATCTGCGCAGCATCCGCCGGGCGCCGGCGCTGCTGATCGGCCACAGCCTGGGCGGGGCTGCGGTGCTCGCGGCCGCAGCGCGTCTACCGGAAGTGACCGCGGTCGCGACGATCGGTGCCCCCTCGGACCCGGGCCACGTCACCAATCTTTTCAAGGACCGCCTCGACGACATTCGCGCGCGGGGCAGTGGCGAGGTGGTGCTCGCAGGCCGCGCGTTCCGCATCACTCGGGAGTTCCTTGACGATGCCGCCGAACAGAATCTGCGAGGCCATGTCGCCGAGCTCCGGCGGGCGCTGCTCGTCCTTCATGCACCGGCCGATCAGCTGGTCTCGATCGACAACGCGACCGACATCTTTCTCGCCGCCAAACACCCCAAGAGCTTCGTCTCCCTCGACGACGCAGACCACATGCTCACGCGGGAACGCGACGCACACTACGCCGCCGAGGTGATCGCGGCGTGGTCGCAGCGCTATATCGGATCCCCGGCCGGATCAGCACCGGCACCCGAACAGGAGTTCCCGCGCGAGGTCGTGGTGAGTGAAACCGGGGTAGGCACCTTTCAGCAGCAAATCACCATCGGGCCGCACCGACTGCTCGCCGACGAGCCGGTCGCCCTCGGCGGCCTGGACACGGGCCCGTCTCCCTACGACTTCCTGCTGGCCGGACTCGGCGCGTGCACGGCGATGACTCTTCGGCTCTACGCCGACCGGAAGGAATTGCCGCTGCAGGGGGTTTCAGTCCGGCTGCACCACACGAAGATCTACGCGACGGATTGCCAGACCTGCGAAACCGCCGAGGGCAAGATCGACCACATCGAGCGAACCATCACCCTCGACGGACCGCTCGACGAGGCTCAGCGGGACCGGCTTCTCGACATCGCCGACAAGTGCCCGGTGCACCGCACGCTGAACGCGGAGGTCGACATCGTCACCACCGATTCGGCGGATCACCCCGACTGACAGGCGAGGCTCCCGCGGACGCCACTGGGCGGACGTCGTGGATGTCGATGGCCACCAGCGTGGGGCGTGGAAGGGGGTGGCGCCGCGGACCCCTCGGATACACCCGGCGTCGCGTCGGCACCCACAACCCGCCGAATTGCCGGTAGGAGCCGCAGAGGTGCGCGGCCCGGGCCCAAGGGCCGACCACCTCGGCGGTGTAGTCGTGTCGGAGCAGCCGTCCTGACCGCTCGAAATAAAAGTCTTGGGTCGCTGAGTGCGTCGGCAGGGTGGACGGGAACTCCGCCCGCACGCGGGTCACGCCGGTCGCGGACTCCTGGCCGACGGCGGTCACCCTGACCGCGGGGTTATCGAGCAGGAAGGGCAGCGTCATGTAGTTCCACATCGCGTAGCCGCAGAAGTAGGTGAAGTCCAGGACGTCCCAGCGCAGCGTTCGCCGCCAACTTCCGAATGCCTCCCGCGGTCGGGCACGGGCCTGCAGCACCCGGCCGCCGGTGTCGCGGACCTCCACCCCGCGGGCGCCGTCGAAGACCGCGCTCTGCCCGGGGGTCGGGAAGTCGTGCAGGACGACCCGGGGTACCCGGGTGTCCACGGTGAGGTGGGCCTGAATCTGTGGTGTGATCCGCTTGGCGGTGAAGAGCAGGCCCTTCACCGACATCGTCAGCTCCAGGGCGGACAGCTGGTGCCAGTGCGGCAGGCCGCCGTGCGCCTCGTAGACGGCGTCCAGGGACAGGACCACGATGGCTGCCTTTCGCTGGCGCCCGGTGCGCGGTTCTCAGCAGGTGAGAAAGGAGCCTAACCGGCTCGTGGGCTCCAGTGCCGCCAGAGCCTTGTCGGTGGTCGCGGTCAGGTCGCTGTCTCCGGCGGTCCGGTCGGCCATCGCGCACTTCGACTCAAGGAACCCGACGGGCGCGGAGTTGATCGCCGGCTGCAGCATCCAGGTGGCCTCGGGCGCCTTCTCGATCTCCCGGGCAAAGCCCTCGGCGAGCGCGGGCTTGTTCATCCGGGCGACCACCAGCCGGTTGGGCGCTCGGGCCAGCATCTCCACGTCGCCCATGGAATCCCCGGCGACCAGGAACAGCTCGCCGCGGCTGATGATGTTGTCGATAGCTCCGGGCTTGCCACCGCGCCAAGACGTCAGGCCGTCGGCGATACCCAGGATCTCCAGCTGCGCCATCCGCGCCGGGTCGAGATTGATGTAAGCGGGGTCGGGGTCCTTGTGGGTGAGTTCGTAGTCGGAGACCAGCTTTCCGGTGCCTCGGTCCTTCATCAGCATCGTGATCGCGACGACATGGTCCAGCGGGAGCGCGGCGTCGGGTCCGTACTTGGCCACGATGGCCGGATTGAGCGCGTTTTGCACCATCCAGCGCACGGCCCACGCGACCCCGGCGGAGACGATCCATACGTCATAGCCGTGCCGGCGCAGGTTCCCGTACAGGTCGGCCATCTGCGGGTAGATGAAAGGGCGCCCCGCGCCAAGGACCTTGGATTCCTTCTTCGATGTCAGGTCGTTGGCACCCGAGCCGCCGTCGTAGACCGCGGCGGTCTGGGCGAGAAAATCGGTCAGGGTGCGGCCCTGGAACGCCGACCCCGGCATCGGCAGCGACGAATACTCGCGGAACGGGTCGGCATCGCCGCCGGACTCCAGCACCGAGTCGTAGTAGTCCGACACGCCGTCGGTGATCGCCACCGGTTTACCGTCAGCGCCGGTGAACGGCGGGAACATCGCCGGGGGAAGCGTTGCCGGGTCGAGCGCGTTGGTCTGCTGGGCGTGGGCCAGAACCGCCTCGCCGATGTCGCGGGCCTGAGTGGTGTTGTCGAAGTCGAACACCACGATCTTGCCCTGGCCGGCCGAGGCAGCGATGGTCTCGGTGAGTTTCTGATACACCGATTCGGTCCACCCTGTCGGATCGAGCGCTGGAACCGCCGGAACCTCCGTGGCGGAAGCATCGGCGCTGCCCGCCTGAGGCGGGGTCGCTGCGCTACAACCGCCCAGGGCAAGGGAGATGACGAGAGCCGCGGCGAGGGAGATCTTCACGAACACCAGGCCTACCCCGATACGACTGCCGCAGGCGCTGGAAGCACGAGACGTAACCCCTGATACACCCGATGTTCAACCGGATCAATCCGATCCCGCGGGGTCTGTGCGCCGATACCATCTCCAAGATCATGCCTGAAGACGTGACCTCGACCACCGCGGCTGAGATCGTCCGAAACGTGGGCGGTTCGGCCAATATCGTCGACCTCTCGCACTGCGCCACCCGGCTGCGGTTCCAGCTGCGCGACGCCTCGGCGGTCACGCAATCGGCCCTAGAGGCGGTAGGCGGGGTGATGGGCGCGGTGCCGCAGGCCGGTGATCGCT
>VEQY01000074.1 GCA_018882965.1 Mycobacterium sp.
CAGCTACCGCACCACGCGGCGCACCCGAGTCCTCCCGGGCCACCCGGCCCGCCCGCGACTCCCGCCGGCTTTCCTGCTGAGCTCCCCCGCGCGCATCACCGGCACCCGCCGACACCGACGCGCCATCGGCCTCACCCGACTCCGCCGCCGCCACCTGTGGACCCGCCAAAGACGACCCCAAAGACAACCCCAACGCCAACAACGCCGCCCCAACCGGGGCGCCCCGATAAACCATCTTTCACCTGACTATTACGTCGGAAATCCCCAAAACGGGTGCCTGAACGGTAGCCGCGGGATGAAGCGACCGTCAAACCCGCCGCGCCGGCTACGAGTACTCTGCAACCATGCGGATCCTTCTCAGCGCGGGGGCGTGTCTGGTGCTCGTCGGCGCGGGCCTCGGCGTGACCGCCGCGCCCGCCTTGGCCTGCCCCTACGGCACGGTGCCGAGCAGCTTCGAGGGGGTCTGCGTCAGCGGTCAGTCCGGATCGCAGATGGCACCGCCGATCGTGTCGTCGTCGACCGGGGCGGTCATCGGAGGCGGCGGCAATCAGTTGCCGACGGTCAACGGCATCCCGTGCACCCCGGAGAAGATCGGCACCTGCATCGGTCTGATCCAGAGCCAGGGCTGACCGCGGCTCAGCGGATGGCGCGCATCAGCCGCGCACCCTCGGGTCCGTAGATCCCCCGGTCATCACCGCGCAGCACCCACTTGTGCTGCTGGTCGGCGCGCGCGCAGATCGCCGCGCAGTAGGCGGCGTGGCGCTCGCGGTTGCGGCGGTCGATGCGCACCAGGGCGCGGATCCCGAAAAACAGCGCCACCACGCAGATGCCGGCGACGATCCACCAGAAGAAGGTGACGACCAGCCACAGCACCACCATGAGCGCCACGAAGATGGCGCCGCCTCCTTCGTCAGAGCTTGACTTGCTCACCGGGTTCCTCCCCTTGAACTCAGAACTCCCCGATTGCAGGCTAGGCGCGGGGTCCGACACGTCGGGCCGCCTGCGCCTTGGCGGGTGCCGGGGCGCGATCGCGGGCGCGTTCGGCTCCGGCGCGCTCCGCCCGCGCCGCCGGCCGGGCTGCGGCGGCCTTGGCCGAACGGGTCTGCGGGCGAGCGGCCCGCACACTCTGTGCCACCCGCGCGGCGGGCGCACCCGGGCGGGCCTGGCTGGCCCTGATCGCCGCCGCCGACGCCGCGGCGGGAGTGAGCGATCCGACGAAGGCGCCGACGCGGGTGGCCAGCAACTCGTAGGGCCCGGGCACCAGGTAGTAGAGCAACGCCCGCAGTGCGCACTGCGCGATGAAGCCGGGACCGCCGCAGCCGCTGTCGGGCCGCGAGGGATCGGTCGCGCTGGCCGTCGGGAATCCCTGGGATGCCCACAGCGGGAAGAGCACGATCGCGACCGGCGTCGCCACGACCGCCCACGCCAGCGCGGGCAGGATCTGCAGGGCCGCGTCCACCGGATGCAGCGCGGCCCGCGCGGGGTTCACCGGCCCGCCGACCTGTTCGGCGTCGATGACCGACACCAGTGCGACCGCGTGGTGCTCGATCTGCGGCGGGACGGCGACGGGTTCGGTCGGCGGGGCGAGCAGGCTCGCCGCGAGCAGCACGCTGCCGGCTGCGCCGGCCAGGGGCAGGTGAAAGGCCATGTCAATCACGGTAGGGGCGCCCGACCCGTTCACCCTGCGTAGACGACTACCCGAAAATCGGCCCGCCGGTGCGCGGCTACCCGGTGCCGGGCGGCGGCCAGCACGGGATCCGGCGGAACTGCGCGGTCGGCCCGGGCCAGTGGTAGGCCCAGCACGGCGCCCCGCCGACGTCGAGCAGGACGCGCTCGAACAGCCCGGCCGCCACGCCCTCGATGTCATCGAGGGTCGCCAGCGCCTCGCGGATCGAGTCCGGCTCGATCGCGACCACCACGCCGGGGACGTCCTCGGGGTGGTCGGGGTCGAACACCGCGGCCGGCCAGCCCCAGCCGGGATCGAACAGCAGGCCGGGCACCCGCGCGTCGACCTGCTCGCCGTCGGCGAAGCGGGCCAGCGCCGGCCAGCGGTGCTGGCCCGGTTTGAGGGTGCCGTAGACGAAGACGCGGGCGGTCATCAGTTCGGCCTAACGTGTTCGTCGATCTCGTCGTAGCCCACGTCCGCCAGCAGCACGACCGATCCGTCGAGCTCGAGTGCGGGACGCAACTCATGTGTGCCGAGATAGACCTCGATGAGCTCCTCGGCCCGCCGCCCCGACTCCCACAGCACCTGCGCCTCCAGCACGGTGCGCCGGTAGACCGTCGGGTGGCGCTCCCAGGAGTCCATGGCGCTCACCTGATCCGGGGTCAGCGCGAGCACCGGGTGCACCTCGACGCGATCGGGCAGCGGTGCGAGGGTGGCCACCACCGAACCTTCCCGCCGGCGCGCGTCACACCACACCGCGGCCCAGCCGAACACCGCCGCGCGCAGCGCGATCACCGGCTCGCCGGAGAAGAAGCCCTTCTCGGCCTCGCGCGTGAGCAGTTTGGCCGTGGCCGCGTTGGACCCGTAGGCCAGCACAAACTTGCGCCCTCTGAGGTCGATCGGTTCGGCGCTGTCGCGGTCGCGCCACCCCGTGCCGTCGGGATCCAGGCCGCGCAGTTCGCCGTCGGGGTGCAGCAGCCACGATCCGGTGGGCCGCAGACCCGGATAGACCGCGTCGCACGACGCGGACACGGTGTGCGCGGTCCACGTCGCGGGCGCGAACAACTCCGCGGCCTCAATGTCGGCGGTGGTCAGTTCCAGCGATCGCTCGCATCCCAGTGATTTCATCGGGTGCTCCTCTCCGTACGGTTCGTGCCGTCGATGTCGACGACTTCGATGTGCAGTCCGGCATGGCGGGCCTGCTTGATTTCCTCATCGGCCAGCACACAGCCGCGGTAGCGCAGCAGCGTCATCCGCCGGTTCGCCCAGCGCTCGTAGTCCTCGCCGCGGTCGCAGGCCGCCCGGCCCGGACACGCCAGCGCGAGGCCGGTCACCAGCACCCGCTCGCGGGTGGGCACGCGCGCGGTCACCGATCGGCCGCCCCGCCGGCACACCCAGAACGGGGTGAAGTGCTCGAGCAGTTCGAGCACCATTCCCCCGTGGCCGCACGGCCTGGGCCACACGAGCATCGTCGCGGTCAATTCCGCCGACATGGATTACCCCCTCTTTTCTCCGGGCGCCCTCCCGGCACCCCTCACTTCATGGTGACTGGCACATACGAAAGAAATGGGCTAGCGCAGGTTCTCGCCCAACCTGCGCTGCCAGGACAGCAGCTTGCGCTTCGCCGACTCCAGCAGCTGCAGATCCCCGGGCACGCGTCCGGCCAGCACGTCCTCGATCAGCTCGAGACGCTCGGCGGTCTCCTCCGCGGTGTAGGCGCCCGCACCCAGCAGCGCCAGCCCGGTGTCGCGCAGCGGATGGTTGGGGTCGGGGCCGCGCACCACGCAGACCCGCACCTGCGCGGGCGCGAGTTCGACGTCGCCGTCGCAGCCCTGCACCTCCAGGGCATCGAGGAACACCGTGCGGCAGTCGACGTCGAGGCACCAGGCCAGCCTGAGGCGCTGCAGCAGCCGCGCCGGGCGCTGGCCCATCTGCGCGGCCAGCTCTCCCACCGTCATCCAGCCGCCATGCTCCTCCAGGCGGCGCAGCGCCTCGCCGATGACCTCCAGCGGCCTGCCGCGGCTGGTGTCGGCGGCCAGCGGGTTGGGGATTCCCGTCGTCCCCCGGGCGCGGCGGGCCTCGATCAGCGCGGCGTGTTCGGCCTCGCTCAGATAGAGGTTGCCGGGCTTGATCGGCAGCCCGTAGCGCACCCCGGTGCGCCGCTGGGCGTGCGCCGAGCTGATCCCGGTGACGATCATCCCCCGCGCGCGCAGCGCCTCAGAGTCGTACTGCCAGTTGCGATCTCCGGTGGGGGTGTCCTCATAGCCGCTGATGCCCCGGCGCAACTCCTCGGTGCGCCAGACGCGCGTGGGGGCGTCGCGCAGACGGGCCAGCACGCTCATCATCCGCTCGGCCGGGCTCACGGCACCCTCAGCACGGCGGCTGCGTCGCCCCCAGCAGCGCCGCGTCGAAGGCGTGCGCGGCCGCGGTCACCGAGGCCATGAACGCATCGAGGTCCACCCGCCGCCCGGCGATCCAGGTGCCCAGTGTCGCCATGGTGTCCTGCAACCGCGCGGGGTCGACGGTGTAGGGGTCGGTGTTGAACAGAACGAAGTCGGCGAGCTTGCCGACGGTGATCGAGCCGATCTCGTGATCGCGCTTCTGCTGCCAGGCCGCGTTGATGGTGTGCGCCTCCAGCGCCTCGTGCAGGGTCAGCGACTGCTCGGGGCCGTGCACGGTGCCCGACGCGCTGCGCCGGGTCACCGCGTTCTGGATGTTCAGCCACGGCAGCGGCGGCGAGAGGTATCCGTCGTTGTGGAATGTGGGCCGCACCCCGCCGTCATAGGCGTCACGGTAGGGCTGCCAGCGCGCGCCGTAGGACGGCTCGAAGATCACCCCGTCATACAGATCCCCCCAGTACAGCGACTGGAACGGCGACATCGACGCGGTGACGCCCAGTGCGCCGGTGCGCGCGCACTGTTCGCGGCTGGGGGTGGCGAAGTGTTCCAGCCGCCAGCGGTGGTCGCTGCCCTCCAGGCCCAGCCGGTTCAGCGCCTGCTCGTATCCGTCGAGGACGACGTCGATGCCGGCATCGCCGTTGATGTGGGTGGCGATCTGCACGTCCTTGGCAGCGAATTTCGCGATCAGGGCGAGGAATTGGTCGGGGGTGTAGTTGAGCACGTCGAGTCCGGGCACGGTGCCGACCGGGACGTCGGCGATGCGTGCGCGCGGCGAATCCAGGTAGGGCACGCTGATCGACGCGGTGCCGATCGAGGGGCTGCCGTCCATCCAGATCTTGTAGCCCACGCGGCGGATCATTCCGGAGAGCTCACCGAAGTCGAGCTCCTTCCCGGCGGCGGGGTCATAGGTGGTCTGGTACAGGCAGTAGCGCACCGGGCAGCCGGGCAGGCCGGCCAGCGCCTCCATCGGTGCGCGCAGCCTGCTGACGAACCCGAGATCGCCGACGGCGGTGAATCCGTTGCGCGCCAACGTCGCATACCACGCGCCGAGGTTGACCAGGGGTGAGGGAATCACCCCGGGCAGGAACGCGCCGAGTGCGGTCATGGTGGCCTGGGTTTCGTAGCCGACTCCCCCCGCGGTGCCGTCGGGCCGGCGGGTCCAGCGCGCGTCGGGCACATCCGGCGGGGGTGTGGCGTTCTTCCACCCGAAGAGCACCGTGGCGCGGGAGTTGAAGTACAGCGCGTGGCCGGTGATGTCGAAGATCAGCGCCGGGTGGTCGGGGAAGTAGCGGTCCAGGCTCTCGCGGTCGGGCATCGGGATCGACAGCAGCAGCCGGTCCAGCCCGTTGAACATCAGCGGCTGCCCAATCGGGGTCTGGGCGCGCAGTGTGGTGAACAGCGCCTCGACGTCCTCCCACGTCGGGTAGCCCACGAACGGGGCGATCCAGTGCGCGGGCTGCTGGCAGAGCAGTGCGGCGGGCACCGGGTGGTCGTGGGCCTGGACGAAGCCGGGCATCAGGACCCCCGCGCCGAGGTCCTCGACGGCTGCGTCAGGTGCGGCCGCGCGGCATTCGGCCAGTGATCCCACGGCGAGTATCGACCCGGAGTCGCGGTCGACCGCGACCGCGTCGGCGCGCGGCCGGGCCGCATCCATGGTGATGACCGACGCGGTGAGGATCGCCTGCGAGCCCATGGCGCCTATTCAAGCGCCTGCGGGCGGCGAATGGGTCAGACCGTGACCGGAAGCCACCACGCCGACGCGGCCGACGGCGAGTCGTTCTCGCTGGCGGCCGGCAGGGCCCCGGCGACCGCCGAGAGCAGCGCGGGCACGAAGAACTGCGCGACGAACGCCGCCACGCTGATCGCCGCGGTGGCCGCAGCGCCGACCACGAAGCCGACGGCACCGCCGATGAGGTTCTCCCCGAGCAGCGATCCGATGCCCTGGCCGAGAGCGAAGCCGACGGCGACGTGCAGTCCGCCGTCGGTGAGCACCTTCTGAACCACGTCCTGGGCCAATTCGGTCGTCTCCACCCCGCTGAGCACCGCGGTCGCGACGTCGCCGACGAAGTTGCCGACGGCCGGGTTGGCCAGCAGCGCGGTCAGCGTGGCGTCGGCGACCTGCCCGACCGTGGCGGTGATGCCCGCGTCGAGACCGGCAGTGGCGAGCGCCTGGGTGATCACCTGACCCGCCGTGTCGCCGACCGCCGTGCGGATGTCGGCGTCGGAGAAGACGGTGTTGAGCGTGTCGGAGATCGCCCCGCCCAGCGCCTCCTGCAGCTGGGCGTTGTCCCCGACCTGCGCCAGCGCATCCTGCAGCGCCACGCCCGGGTCGCTGCCGGCCGCTACCGATCCGACGAAGCCGGCCAGCACGGTGCCCACACCGGGGGTGCCGAGCAGGTCGGTGACCGCCGGCACCAACACGGCGGCGACGTTGTCGCCCAGCGGCAGCAGCAGCGCCGCGGCCTCCGGGCCGAACTGCGCGGTGAGGGCCTCGACGACGGCCGGGTCGCTGGTCAGTTCGCTGACCACCGTCGAGACCGCGGTGGCCAGGGATTGTGCGTCGAGTTCCTGCACGGCGATGGTCAGCGTCGCGCCGAGCGCGTTCTGGATCGCCGTGCTGCCCTGCAGGGACTGCAGCGCGGCCTGCAGCGCCGTCGTCGGGTCCGCACCGGCGAGCAGCTGGGTGATGACGGTGCCCAGCGTTCCGGTGACCGCGGTGCTCACGCCGGGCTGGCTGAGGAATCCGGTCACCACCGCGCCGGCCGTCTCGGCCAGACCGCCGCCCAGCGCCGGGTTGGCCAGCAGGTCGGCGATCGCCGCCGCCGAGCCCTCGCCCAGCGCGCCCGCGGCCAGGTCGGACAGCACCTGCCAGGCCGTCGGGTCGGAGGCCAGTTCGCCGATCACCGACGTGACGGCGTCACCGAGGGCGGCCGCGACCGCGGCGTTGCCCAGCAGTGCGGTGTCGGCGGTCTGCAGCACCTCGACCAGGGTGGCGCCCAGCGCGGTGGTCAGGGCGGTATCGCTCTGCAGCGCCGGCAGCGCAGCGAACAGCGCCGTGGTCAGGTCGGCGCCCCCGAGCACGGCGGCGGCGACTCCGCTGAGGCCTTGCAGCGCGCCGGCCACCTCGGGCTGACCCAGGAACGCGGTCACCGCCGAGCCGGCCACCGCGGCCAGTCCGGCGCCGACGGCCTGATCGGCCAGCAGGCCGGCCACCGCGTCACCGAGCACCGCGGCCGGACCCGCACCCAGTTGCGGGGCCAGCACCTGCCCGAGTTGGGCGCCGAGGAACGCGGCCAGCGCGTCGGGGTCGGCGGCGGGCGCCCACGCCGGCGCGGTGACGCCGGTGAGCACATTGACCGCCGCGGCGGTGCCGCTGCCCAGGGCCTGCTGCACCGACGGAGTGGTCAGCAGCGTGACGATTCCGCCGAGCGCCTGCGCTCCGGACTGGCCGCCGAGGAGTTGGGTGGCGTCGATGGTGCCCTGCAGCAACCCATTGATCAGGTCGAGGTCGCTCGCCCCGGCCGGGCGGCCCGGCAGCGCACCGAGGAAGGCGCTCAACGCGGTAGCGCTGCCGGCGTCGGCCAGCACGGTCTGCAGCAGGGTGGCTGCGGCGTTGCCCGCGAGCGTGCTCACCGCGGGCGGCAGGCCGAGGGTGGAGATGGCTTGGGCGGCCTGCTGGGCGAGCGCGCCCAGGAAGACTGTGTTACCGGCCAGCTCGCCGACCGAGCTGGCCGGCGACGCGATTGCGGCCGCGGCGGCGGGCTCGGTCTCGCGCCGGCTCACCGAGAGCACCGCCCAACTCAGCGGCGCACTGGCCGGGGCTCCCGGGGTTCCGCCGCCCAGCAGGGTCAGCAGGGCTGTGCCGATCCCGGACACCGCGCCCGGTGCGGTCGCCACGGTCAGCTGCGGTGCCTCGGCGGCTGCGGGCGCGACGGCAGCCGGCGGTGTGTCCACCGCGACGGCGACCGCGGTGGCCTCGGCGACGTCGACCGTCGGGGCCGGGGCCGCAGGAGCGACGGGCGCGGCCACCGAGGCGCTGGGCGCGCTGGGACCGCGCTGCACGCTGCTGCGCTTGGTCGGTGCCGCGGCGCGGCGTGCCGGTGCGGAGTCGGCGGCCGGGGCAGTCGAGGTGTCGGACTGCTCGGCGGCCGGCGAACCGTTGTCGGCGGGACCGGCAAAGCTGGTGCGGGGTCCGGGCCCGCGGCGCGTTGCCTGAGAGGGCGAGGCGGTCTGCGACTCAGCCGAGTCCGCGGACGCCTGCGCCGAGGAAGACGCCCCCGCGTCCGGACCAGCACCGGTGTCCGCGGCGGCCACCGTCGGCAGCGCGGCGATCGCCCCGCCGACGCCGAGTGCCACGGCCAGGGCCCCGATGCGGCCCACATACCGTGCCGGGCGGTACCGCCCGGTGTGGCTGTCTTCGCTGATCAGCACCTGAATCGACATAACGCACCGCCCTTGGCCCGACATCGTTGTTGTGAATGAAAGTTCCGGACTTTCCTGAAAGCAACCTGATAACTTCCTGAAAGCCTCGCTCAGACTACACCATTTCGCCAGCAAAGATCACCAAAACAGCGCGGCTAACTCCCCCTAGGCCGAGTGCACCTCGACGCCGTCGCAGTAGGTGGCCAGCACCGCGATGTCGCGCACCGCGTCGGGGTCGGATTCATGGGCCAGCGGGTCATCGCCGAGCACTACGAAGTCAGCGGCCTTGCCTGCCGCCAGCGAGCCGACCAGACCGTCGGCGTGGCACATCCACGCCGCGTCGATGGTGCTGCCGCGCAGCGCCTGCTCGACCGACACCCGCTCGGCGGGGTTGAGCACCTCTCCGCCGTCGGCCATCGTGCGCGCGGCGGCGGTGGCGATGTAGTTCAGCGGCCCGATCGGCGAGACCGAGAAGTCGCAGTGGAAGCTGCCGCGGATGCCGGCCGCGGTCACCGAGTGGTAGCGGTCGAGCAGATCGGCGCGCGCCGGGCCCAGGATGTCATCGCGCATCACCTTGCCCCACAGCCGAACGTGGTTCATCAGGAAGCTCGGCGAGATCCCCAGCGCCGCCATCGCGGCGATGTGCTCGTCGTGCAGCAGCGAGCAGTGCTCGATGCGGTGACGTCTGCCCGGATCCCAGGCCGTCTGCTTGGCCACCGCGGCGAACGCGTCCAGCACCATGTCGAGTGCGGCGTCACCGTTGGCGTGACACATGATCGGCCACTGTGCGGCAACGGTTTTCGCGAAGTTCGCGGCCAGCTCTTCAGGGGTGAAGTTGGCCATACCGCGGGTGTCGCGGCCCACGTAGTTCTCCCGCATGTAGCCGGTGTAGCCCTGGTTGGATCCGTCCGACACCCACTTGATGGTCTGGCTGCGCAGCCGGTCATCCCCCGAGCCGGGCACCAGGCCCGCGGCGGTGAAGGCCTCGAGGTTCTCCCCCCACAGCGACAGCGAACCGCGCAGCGGGAAGCCGGGCTGGGCGAACACCTGGTGCAGCAGGTCGACTTCCTTGACCCCGGCGATCGCGCCGGTGGCCGCCTCGTGCACGTAGGTCACGCCCTGCTTGGCCGCCATCGCCGCGATGCCCGCGATCGCCTTGGCGATCACCTCCGGGGTGAGGCTGGGCAGCACCTTCATGAACGGGATCATCGCCGCGGCCTCGGCGACGATGCCGGTGAGCTTTCCGTTGCGCGCGCCGTAGTCCCCGCCGGGCGGGTTGGGGGTCTCGGCGGTGACCCCGACGGCGGCGTAGGCCGCGGAGTTGACGTAGAAGAAGTGCTGCGAGGCGTTCATGACCACGATCGGCACCGCGGCGGAGATCGTGTCGAGCAGCTCGGCGGTCAGGTCGGGCTGGCCGGGCAGCAGGCTGGGGTCGTAGAGCTGTCCGACGACGGTCTGTCCCGGCGGGGCTTGGGCCACCGCGGTTTTCAGCGCGGCCAGCACCGCGTCGAGGGTCTTGTTGGTGTAGGGCGAGCAGTCCACGCCGTCGAACACCAGCGCCGAGGAGATCAGGTGCAGGTGCGGTTCGACCAGCCCCGGCAGCACGGCGCCGGTTGCGTGGTCGAGCTTTTTGGTGGCCGGGCCGGCGAAGCTGTCCACGTCGGCCCGCGACCCGACGGCCAGGATGCGTCCGTTGGCGATCGCCATCGCCTCGGCGCGCGGGGCGGCATCGTCGAGGGTGATCAACGAGCCCGTGACGATCAGGTCGGCCTTCTGCGCGCTCTCGCGGCGGTGCGGGCGGGCGGTGCGCTCGGCGGGGGTGACCCCGGAGATCGACAGGCGGGCGGCGTTGGCGGGGTGGGGGGCGCAGCAGTCGGCGGTGTGCTCGGGCATGCAGGCGAGCCTACGGACCGTCGGGCCGATCGCGGGGCCGGTCGCCGGGTTCGAAGCTATCGTGAGATACATGTCCGCCGACGTCATCTTCGTCAACGCCAGGATCACCACCCTCGACGACACCGACTCGCAGGCCGAGGCCGTCGCGGTCACCTCGGGCCGGTTCAGCGCGGTCGGCTCTCGCGCCGAGGTGGAGAAGCTCGCCGGCCCGTCGACCACGGTCGTCGACCTGCACGGCGCCCGGGTGGTGCCTGGTCTGATCGACGCGCACTGCCACCCGATCGAGACGCTGTGGATGAAGAACGACTGGGTCGACGCCCGATTCCCCGGCACCACGTCGGTAGCCGCCACGCTGGAGAAGCTGGCCGCGCGGGCGGCGGCGACGGCGAAGGGCGAATGGATCTTCGTCGCGTGCGTGTCGGCCACCGAGAACAAGTTCTCCGACAAGCGGCTGCCGTCGCGGGCCGAACTCGACCACGCTGCCCCGGACAACCCGGTGATCCTGGCCAACGGTACGCACATGGCGGTGGTCAACTCCGCGGCCCTGGGCGTGCTGGGGATCGCCAGTGGTCAGCGCACACTGCCCAAGGGCGGGACGGTACTGCTCGACGAGGACGGCGAGCCCACCGGGGTGATCACCGACGGCTTCGCCGACATCCCCAGTTCGCCGCATCCCGACGAGGTCGGCGGTTTCATCGCCGAGGGCATCCCGCAGTTCTGGAACGCCCACGGTTTCACCTCGCTGATGGCGATCACCCCGCACCAGGCGGTGCCCGCGCTGCAGGCGGTGGCCGCCAAACTCGCCCAGCCTGATATCCGCTACTCGGTGTCGGTGTGGGCGGCCCCGAACGGCAAGGGATTTCCGCCCGACCTCGCCGAGTTCGACATGCCCGCCGCCGCCGACCCGGACTACTTCCGCTTCGTGGCCGTCAAGGCGTGGGTGGACGGCGAGAACGACTGCCGCACCGGCTACATGTACGAGCCCTACCTCGGCCACTTCGACATCGATCCGCCCGGCGGGCGCGGCACCCTGGTCAGCCCGCCCGAGGACGCCAACGCCTTCGCCGATCTGGCGCACGCCAACAACCGGATCGCCATGCTGCACTGCTCCGGTGACGCCGCCATCGACATCGGCCTGGGCGCCTACGAGTATTCGGCGAAGGCAGGTCCGAAACCCGACACCATCCGGCGCATCGAGCACTTCGGCATGTTTCAGCTCACCGACACACAGCTGCGGCGCGCCACGGAGCTGATCTCCCATGGCCTGCGGATCTCGGTGCAGCCGATCTGGCTCACCGAGCTGGTCAAGGCCGACACCGAGAACATGGGAGCCCGGCGCGCCCGGACCGGCTTTAAATTCAAGACGCTGATCGAGGCCGGGCTGCAGCCCGCGGCCAGCACCGACATGACCGGGATTTATCTGGGCAACATCGACCCGTTCATCGCGATGCAGGCCACCGTCACCCGCGGGTCCGACGACGGGCTGTTCGAACCCGACGAGGCCATCTCGGTGTCCGACGCGCTGCGGATGTGGACGATCTGGCCGGCCCGGGCGATCGGCGAAGGCGAGCACCGCGGCTCCATCGAGGTCGGCAAGCTGGCCGACATGACGGTGCTCACCGCCGACCTGTTCGCCGTCGAGGCGCACCAGATCCACACCATCGCGGCAGCCAAGACCATCGTCGGCGGACGGGTCGTCTACAGCCGTGATGAGCGGTAGCGTTTCCCCAGGGTCCGATCGGAAGGAGCGCTCATGGTCATGCACATCATCTGGATGGTCGTCATCGGTCTGGTCGTCGGTTGGGTGGCGCGGATGATCGTGCCCGGCAACACCAGCATGGGCTGGGTGGCCACCGCGCTGCTGGGCATCATCGGCGCCTACGTCGGCGGCACGCTGGGCAGTGTGGTGTTCCCGCCGCACGAGCTGGTGATCACCCCGCCGATCAAGCACTCGTTCCTCGGCGCCCTGGTGGGCGCGGTGATCCTGCTGCTGGGCTATCGGGCGGTCAGTTCGCGCCGCTAGCGCTCACCAGCCCCCGCCGCAGCCGCCGGGTGCGGCGATCGGCGGGAACGGGGTGCCGTCGGCGATGATGCAGCGCAGCGGCTGCCAGAAGAACCCGACCCGGTAGGTGTTCCACCGGGTGCCGTCGGCGTAGTTGCGGCCCTCGCAGAACCCGCCGTAGCCGGAGGCGACGAACACCGTCGGGTCGTTGCCCGGGCACCACATCGGCGGGTTGGGCACAAAGGGGTCCCCCGGTGCCGCGTCGGCCGGCGGTAGGGCGAAGAAAGTCGCGGCGGCCGCGGCGAGGGCGGCCAGGGCGGTGATGGCGATGCGCCGGGGCGCGTGGTGAAACCGGCCGCTGTGGCCGGCGGTGCGGTGGGTGGTGCGGTGGGTGTGGTCGATGGTCATGAAACGAAGCCTCATCTCGCCGACGGCCGCCGACGCGGGTAGGCCGCTACCTGAAAATTCAGCTCGCGCAGTGGGTACTACTCACTCCCGCCGCGCCCGCGGCCGGTTATCGTGAGCGGGTTCGCAGCCGCCGGGGGGACATCCGGGTAGGAGCGGGATGGACCAGACAACCGTTCGGGAATTCGTTCGACCCACCGGTGACGACCCGACGTCGCAGTGGCGTCCCGGCGACGCCTGGCTGGCAGGCGGGACCTACCTGTTCTCCACCCCGCTCCCGGACATGCACCGCCTCATCGACCTGACCGCCCTGGGCTGGCCGAATCTCGTCATCGGCCCTGACGGGCTGCAGATCGCGGCGACCTGCCGGGTCGTCGACCTCTACGATTTCGACCCGCCCGCCGACTGGACGGCCGGCCCCTTCCTGCGGGAGGCCGTCGACTCGTTTCTGGCCGGTTTCAAGATCTGGAACACCGCGACCGTGGGCGGCAACATCTGCACGTCGCTGCCGGCCTCGCCGATGACCACCATGGCGGCGGCGCTGGACGCGACCCTGGAGATCTGGGGACCCGGCGGTGCCCGCCGCACGATGAGCGTCCCGGACTTCATCCTGGGCGACCACCTCAACGCCCTGCAGCCCGGCGAGTTGCTCCGCTCGATCCACCTCCCGGTCGAATCGCTCACCCGCCGCTACTCCTATCAGCGCTTCACCCTCACCAAGCACGGCCGATCCAGCGAATTCCTGGTGGGAACCACCGACCCGACTCGAGGAGATCTGGTCCTGACGATCACCGCGGCCACCTCCAGGCCCATCCTGCTGCGGTTCGGCGCCATCCCCTCCGCGGCGGACCTGCGCGCAGCCATCGACACCGGCGTCGGCGAAGACGACTACTTCGACGATCCCAACGGCAGTCCAGCTCACCGCCGGCACATGACCTACTACCTGGCCGAGATCATTCGCCGCGACCTCGGCGGGGAGGCGTGATGACCTTCCTCGTCAACGGCCGCGAGTTCACCAGTTCCCCCGCGCCCGGCC
>VEQY01000111.1 GCA_018882965.1 Mycobacterium sp.
GCGGGGTTGAGTTCGGCGGTGTCGGGGTTTGTTGATGCGGTGTCGCGGTTGGTGTCGCTGGTGCCGGGTGGTCCGTTCTCGGAGCTGGTGGCCGGGGCGTTGCAGTTGGTGCGGCGGGGGTTGTTCAACCAGGCGCCGACGGCGGCTCCGCGGGTGCTGGTGGGTGAGGTGCTGCGCCCGATGAGCGGGGAGGGTTCGACGTTCTCGACGACCCTTGGCGGTGCGGTGACCGGGTCGCTGGGTGCGGTCGATCCCGAGGGTGCGCCGTTGTCCTACACGCTCAGCCGGGCCCCGCAGTTCGGGACGGTGCGCATCGACACCGACGGTTCGTGGGTTTACACGCCCACCGATGCCGGTGCTCAACAGCCGGATGAGTTCGCGGTGTCCATCACCGACGGCGGCTGGAACATCCTCGATCCGTTCGCCGCGCCGACCGAGGTCACCGTCGGGGTGAACGCGGGGTTGCTGTCCTCCTCGGACAAGCGTGGGCTGATCTCCTCGGACTGGCTGACCGTGGTGAAGGAAACCAACGACTACAAGTGGATCCCGCCCGTGTTTATCCCGTCCAATGGCGACGAGCCGGTCCTGCTCACCGTCGTTCTGACCACCACGCTGGGGGTAGACGGCAGCACCAGCGTGGAACTGGTGGACGGCATTCCCAACGAGATAGCCTCCGGTGTCGACGCCGGCGACCGGGTCAGTATTCCCGACGAGACCGGCGACAACTGGATCAATTACACCGACAAATTCACACCGCTGAGTTGGGACGCGTTCACGTCAGCCGCAATAGACAAGACACCGGTACCCGTTCCCGTGATCCTCACCGTGACGATGGCACTTGACGGCGACATGTCGATGGGCCCGCTCATTGGCGCCCTCGGCTATCAAGTGGGGAACCTCCTGAAACCAGCCGCCCGCATTCTGGAGGAAACGAAACTCATCGCGGACTTCAATGACCCCAAATCTATAGTCGAAGTCTTCACCCAGGCGAAGGACAGAATCGTCAAACAACTCCTTCCCAATGACGGACAACCCAGCGGGTGGGACGTCACCGGTGTCATCGCCGCGCGCCTTGCGCAGTGGGTGTTTTCCCTCGCTGATCCCGACGATCCGGTTGGTCTGGGCGTGACCGCCCTGATACCGGTTGAGCCGGGGTTCATGCAGAACCTGCAGAACATATTCCAATCAGCGGGCAGTGACGTCCGCGAACAGTTCTGCGTCGCTGGAAACGGGTGCCCGGTCGCCCGCGTTGATGTCCTCAACGGGGGCCGGGGCTACTACATGCCACCGGAAGTGACCTTCGAGGGCGGCGGGGACCCCACAGTCAAAGCGACGGCGTCCGCCGAGGTTGTCGTGCGGGATCTGCTTGACGATGTTAAGAACTTCGTCAGCGCAGTTCGGGTCACCGACGGCGGCAAGGGGTACTCGACGAGGCCGACGGTCGTGTTCGACGGGCCCGGCCCCGGCGCGTCCGGCGCCTATGCAGAGGCATTCCTCGGGGGCACCGTCATCGACCTCAACGAACAGTATCTTGGTGTGTTTCCCTTCGAGATCAGAGAAGCCATTTGGAACGCAGATGTCGAGGCGCGCTTCGGGTTTCTCGTCCCTCCGGACGATCTGCCCGGGGGTAAAGCCCCGAGTTGGACCACGACCTACGCCGGTGCCTACGTGGAGAACAGTCGGGCCGAATGGAAAGTCGAGACCCAGGCCTGGCCGCGCATCACCTGGTGACCGTCGGGGTCAGACCCGGCGCGGCGCGGCCAGTCGCTCGCGGCGCAGTTGCTCCACCTCGGGCAGCTCGAGGGGCGCCAGCGGTCCGACCACCCGGGTGAGCAGCAGGTCGGCCAGCGCGGGGTTGCGGGCCAGGCACGGCCCGTGCAGGTAGGTGGCGACCACGCTGCCCTGCACCGCGCCGTCGAACCCGTCGCCGAGGCGGTTTCCCGCTCCCGTGAGCACCGCGGCCAGTGGGCGCGCATCAAGGCCGAGAACCGTTCCGCCGCGGTGGTTCTCGAAACCGGTCAGCGGCTCGGACAGGCCCTCGATCAGCGGAGTCGAGACCACCTCGCCGATGGTGCGCGCCGGCTGCGGTGAGGTCGTCACGTCCAGCAGTCCCACGCCCTCCACGCGCTCCCCGGCCGCGGTCTCATACCAGTGCCCGAGCACCTGGATCGCCGCGCAGATCGCGAGCACCGGGGCGCCGCGCTCGGCCGCGCGCTGCAGACCGCGGTGGCGCAAGAGGTGCCGTGTCGCCAGCCGCTGGGCGTAGTCCTCAGCACCGCCGAGGGTATAGAGGTCCAGCGAGTCGGGCACCGGTCCGGCGAGGGTGACGTCGACGATCTCGGCGGGGATCCCGCGCAGCCGCAGCCGCTGGCGCAGCACCACCGCGTTGCCGCCGTCGCCGTAGGTGCCCATCACGTCGGGCAGCACCAGACCGATTCGCACCGGCTCAGCCACGGGTGCGCTCCAGCGCGCGCTGCAGTTGCAGGAACGCCGTGTAGTTGGCGACGACCTCGACGTGGCCGGGCGGGCAGGACGCGATGGCCGAGATGGTGTCGTGCACGAGGGTGTGCGCCACGTCGGCGTAGCCCAGCCGCACCGCCAGATCGGTGCCGCGCTCGCCGGCCGCCACCACCGGCACACCACCGAAGTGCTCGAAGCGCACATCCCACAGCCACGACAGATCCTCGCCGTCGGGAACCTGACCGTTGACCGCGATCACCGCGCCCG
Source organism: Mycobacterium sp. (assembly GCA_018882965.1). Taxonomy (GTDB): domain Bacteria; phylum Actinomycetota; class Actinomycetes; order Mycobacteriales; family Mycobacteriaceae; genus Mycobacterium. The sequence continues at coordinate 2,728 of VEQY01000111.1, forward strand.
CCGCGGCGGTGTCGACCATCGACAGCGCCTCCTGCCAGCCGGCCGGGTTCTTGGCCAGCAGCAGCCGCGCGGTGTGAGCGCCGACGCGCACGGTGCGATACCGGCCGGCGACTTCGTCGACACCGGCGACCGCGGCCACGGCGGCGGCCGGGTCGGTGCCCATCGCCACCGCCGCGGCGACGGCCTGGGCGGCATTGCCGCGATTCACCGCTCCGGGAAGCGCCAGCATCATCGGCAGGGTCAGTCCGCCGGGGCCGTAGAGGTTCTGCTCGTCGGTCCACCAGTGCGGCGCAGGCCGGCGGAACTCGGTGCCGGTCGAGTGCCAGT
>VEQY01000075.1 GCA_018882965.1 Mycobacterium sp.
CGACAGACGAAGGCCTCCACCCGGACCGAGTGCTCCCCGATGGTCAGCAGCGTGTTGGTCGTGAGCTTGCGTTCGCCGGGCAGCTCGACGATCAGGCCCGGCAACCCGCCGTGGGCACCCTGGTAGCGGCTGTAGGGCAGTCCATGTTCGGCGAGGACGTCGGTGATGACCTGCTCGGCGCGCAGCTCGGGCGTCACGCCCGGACCCCGCGCCTCATCGCCCAGCGGCGTCCTGCGCGGCGGGCGACCAGGTCGCGCGCGGCGCTGCGCCGGCGGGCGCTGCCGTAGTCGGCAAGGGCCCGGCGGTAGCTGGCCAGCAGAGCGTCGACGGTGTTGTCCCAGGAAAAGCCACGTGCGTGGGCGATGGCGGCGCGGCGCAATGGCCCCGGGTCGGCCGCGAGCAGCTCGGAGAGGGCCGCCGCCCAGTCCTCCGGGTCGTGGCCGGCGACCAGGGTTCCGCTGCGGCCGTCAGCGACCGCGACCGGCAGTCCGCCCACCGCGGCGGCCACCACCGGGGTGCCGCACGCCTGCGCCTCCACCGCGACCAGCCCGAAGGACTCCGAGTAGCTGGGCACCGCCACGAGGTCGGCCGCCCGGTAGACGTCGACGAGGCGTTCGCGAGACTGCGGCGGCAGGAAGTCGACCCGATCGGCGATGCCCAGCTGGGCGGCCAGCTCGCGCAGGCTGCCCGCACCCAGACCCCGGCCGGAGGGCCCGCCGGCGATGAGAACCCGGACCGGGCCGGTGGCCTCCGATAGCAGCGCCGCCGCGCGCAGCAGGACATCGGGCGCCTTCAACGGCTGGATGCGCCCGACGAACGCCACGATCCGGCCGGCCTCCGGCAATCCCAGCGCGGCCCGGGCCGCGAGCTGATCACCCGGGGTGAAGAAACCGAGATCGACGCCGGGATGCACCACGTCGACCCGACCCGGATCGGCGTTGTGGAGCGAAACGATCTGGCGCGCTTCGACTTCGGTGTTGACGACGAGCCGATCCGCCTCGTCGACGACCTGCTGTTCGCCCACAGCGCGCAACGGAGGTTCGGGAGCGTCGCCGTCCGCCAGCGAGGCGTTCTTCACCGCCGCCAGGGTGTGGGCGGTGTGCACCAGGGGCACCGCCCAGCGGTCGCGCGCCAGCCACCCCACCTGACCGGACAGCCAGTAGTGCGAGTGCACGATGTCGTAGTGGCCGGGTTCGTGGTTGGCTTCCGCACGCAGGACGCCGGCGGTGAAGGCGCACAACTGGGTCGGCAGATCGTTCTTGTCCAGTCCCTCGAACGGTCCCGCCACCACATTGCGCACCAGAACCCCGGGTGCGAGCGCGACGACCGGTGGATCCGCCGAGGACGTCGCCCTGGTGAAGATCTCGACTTCGACGCCGCGCTCGGCCATTCCCAGCGCGGTCTGCAGGACGTAGACGTTCATGCCGCCCGCATCACCGGTGCCCGGCTGGGCGAGGGGCGAAGTGTGCACCGACAGCACCGCCACGCGCCGGGGGGCCGTGGCGCCCTGCGCGTCGGTCACCTCCCGCGGCTGCCGCACTCCTCCATCTTTACACCCCTTCGCCGTAGAGTGGACCGGTGAACCCGAAGCCCGAGGCCCACGCCAGGGTGGCGGTCGTCACCGGGGCGAGTTCAGGGATCGGTGAGGCCACCGCGAGAACACTTGCAGCCCAGGGTTTTCACGTTGTCGCGGTGGCGCGAAGGGCGGATCGACTCCGGCGCTTGGCCGACGAGATCGGCGGTTCGGCGATCGCCGCGGACGTCACCGACGACGCTGCGGTCCAGGCGATGGCGGCCGAACTCGGCCGCGTCGACGTGTTGGTCAACAACGCCGGGGGCGCCAAGGGCCTGGCGCCCCTCGCCGACGCGGTCCTCGACGACTGGCGCTGGATGTGGGAGACCAACGTGATGGGCACGCTGCGGGTCACCCGGGCGCTGCTGCCCAGACTGATCGACTCCGGGAACGGCCTGATCGTGACGATCACCTCGATCGCGGCACTCGAGGTCTACGACGGCGGCGCCGGTTACTGCGCGGCCAAACACGCTCAAGCCGCGCTACACCGAACGCTTCGCGGCGAACTGCTGGGCACACCGGTGCGGCTCACCGAGATCGCGCCGGGCGCCGTGCGCACAGAGTTCTCCCTGGTGCGTTTCGGCGGCGACGAGGAGCGCGCCGACGCCGTCTACGCCGGGATCACCCCGCTGACCGCGCACGACGTCGCGGAGGTTGTCGGGTTCGTCGCATCACGCCCCCCGCACGTCAACATCGACCAAGTCGTCGTCCGGCCGCGCGATCAGGCGAACGCCAGCCGGTACCACCGCCGCAGCTAGTCAGAGCGCGCAGCCGACCAGAACCGGTTCCGGCACCAGGGTGACCCCGAAGGCGGCCCGGACCCCGTCACGCACCGCTCGGGCCAGGTTCAGCACGTCCGACGCACTCGCCCCGCCCCGGTTGGTCAGCGCCAGCGCATGCTTGGTCGACAGGCGGCACGGTCCGCCACCGGGATACCCCTTGGCGAAACCGGCCCGCTCGACCAGCCAGCCCGCCGCGATCTTCACCCCGTCGGGCGCCGGGAAGTGCGGCACCCCCACACCCGCAGCCGACTGGATCCGTTCAAACTGCTCGGGGCTGACCACGGGGTTGGTGAAGAAGGACCCCACGCTCCAGGTGTCGTGATCGTCCTGATCGAGAACCATGCCCTTGGCCGCGCGTAGCGCGAGCACCGCCTTGCGCACGGCTGCCGGGTCCGCATTCTCGCCCACCGGTACTCCGAGGACCCCGGCGAGCTCGGCGTAGCGCAGCGGTGCCGAACCCCCGGGGTGGAGTTCGAACTCCACTTCCAGCACCACCGCGGCCTCGGAGTGCCTGAGCCGGCTGTGCCGATAACCGAAGCCCAGATCGGCGGCAGCGACCCAGTGGACCTCGCCGGTGTGCCGCTCGAACAGCAGGGCGCGGGTCAGACAGTCGGCTACTTCGGCGCCGTAAGCCCCGACGTTCTGCACCGGGGTGGCTCCCGCGGAGCCGGGAATCCCCGAAAGGCATTCGAGCCCAGCAAGATTGGCTGCCAAGGCCCGCTGCACGACGGTATCCCAGTCCGCACCGGCCTGAGCGCGCAGCAGCGGGGGCTCGACGCTGATCCCGACCGAAGCCAACCGCACGACGGTCAGGCCGACCAGGTCGTCGGCGACCAGCACATTGGATCCGCCGGCCAGTACGAGGACCGGGCCGTCACCGGGGTCAAGGGTCTGCAGTGTCGCCACGATCTGGTCGCTGGTCTGACAGGTGATCAGCCGCCGTGCCACCGGCCCGATCCGCAGCGTGGTCAACGCCGCAAGCGGCACATCGTGCTCAACCCGCGCACCGCCGAAATCCGCCCCAGTGGCCACGCCCGCTAACGGTAGCCTCACCTGCTATGCCGCGTTCATTCGACATGGCCACCGAATACGAGACGAGCGTCGAGCAATTGCTGCGCGCTTTCCGCGACCGGCAGTACTGGCTAGATCGGCTGGCCGACTCCGGTTCTGACGAGGCCCGCCTCGAGGCGCTGGAGACGACACCGGACGGAGGCGTCGGCGTCATCACCGTGCAGGTTCTGCGCGCCGATCGTCTGCCCGCGGTGGTGTCCCAGTTCCACCGCGGCGACCTGGAGATCCGCCGCGACGAGAGTTGGACCGGCCTGATCGACGGCAGTGCGACCGGCACGGTCGACGGGAGCATCGCCGGCGCACCGGTGGCACTGAGCGGCGCGGCTGAACTGACTCCCTCGGACGCCACTTCACGCTTGTCTTTACGGGCCACGATCGATGTCGACATCCCGCTGGTCGGGCGCAAACTGGAGAACTTCATCGGCAACCAGCTGATGACGCTGCTGATCGCCGAACAGCGGTTCACCACCGCCTGGATCGCCGAGAACCGGTGAGTGCGGCGGTAGCGTGATTCCATGCCCCGCAGCATGGTCTACACCGTGGACATCGACGCTCCCGCCAGCCAGGTGTATCAGGACTTCACCACGGTCAACTACTGGGAGGACCTGATCGATTTCTATCAGCGCAATTCCACCCGCACCGAGATCGTGCGCTTCGAATCCCACGAGAACGGCACCGAGGTCGCCTTCGCCCACATCATGACCCCGGAGGATCTGCCCGCCATCGCCCGGCCGGTGGTCCCGGCGGTCCTGACCATCACCCGCGAGCAGCACTTCGACCTGTTCCAGCCCGAAGCGGACCAGGCTGTCGGCCACTACCGGGCGACGACGAGCGCTGTTCCGTTCGAGATCACCGGGGAATACCTGCTGCGCGGGGCCGGGCCGCGCAGTCAGATGCGCATAGACACGCACTGCTCGGTCAAGGTGCCGATCATCGGCGGCCAGATCGAGAAGCTGATCATCAACGGGCTGAGCACCCTGTTCGCCAACGAGGGGGAATTCACCGCGGAATGGGTCGCGGGCCATCGCTAGGACACCGCACGGCCGACCGGGCCGACCGGTGGGGATCACGACCCGCGGGACGACCGCAGCCAACCGGCTGCGCAGGGTCGACAGGTGGCTGACCGGCTCGCCGCGGGTGCGGGCGGCGCTGCAGTCGCAGACCGATCCGATCGCCGTCGACCTCGGCTACGGACGCCTGCCGATCACCACGCTGGAGTTCGCCGTGAGAATTCGCGCCGTACGACCCGACACGCGCGTGATAGGGCTGGAGATCGATCCGGAACGGGTCGAGGCCGCACGCGCCACAGCACCGGCATTCGTCGAGTTCGACGTGGGCGGATTCGAGCTGGCCGGGCTCAGCCCGGTGCTTGTGCGCGCCTTCAACGTGCTGCGCCAGTATCCCGAGGAGGCCGTCACCGCCGCCTGGCATGACATGCAAAGCCGACTCGCACCGGCCGGCCTGATCGTCGAGGGCACCTGCGACGAAGTGGGCCGGCACTGCAGTTGGGTGCTGCTGGACCGGGCCGGTCCGATCAGCCTGACGCTGGCCTGCGATCCGCGGCACCTCAACCGACCCTCGGATCTGGCCGAGCGGCTGCCGAAAGTGCTGATCCACCACAATGTTCCGGGCCAGCCGATCCACGCCCTGCTGACTGCGGCCGACCGGGCCTGGGCGACAGCGGCCGGGCAGTCGGTCTTCGGGCCGCGTGCCCGCTGGCGGGCGATGCTCGCCGCCCTGAGCGCCGAGGGTGTCCCCCTCGAGGAGCAGCGACGCAGCTTTCGCGACGCCGTGCTCACGGTGCCGTGGGCCACGGTCGCACCACCGTAGGCTGAACGCCATGCGGGTTGCCCTGGCGCAGATGCTGTCCTCGGCCGACCCGGCCGCCAACCTGTCGGTGATCGCGGACTTCACCCGCCGGGCAGCCGACGCGGGTGCTCGGCTGGTCGTCTTTCCCGAGGCCGCGATGTGCCGGCTGGGGGTGCCACTGGGACCGGTGGCCGAGCCGATCGACGGACCCTGGGCGGACGGGGTGCGCGCGATCGCGCAGGCGGCAGACCTCACCATCCTGGCCGGAATGTTCTGCCCGGGCACCGACGGCCGGATCACCAACACGCTGCTGGCCACCGGCGCGGGGGTGGAGAGCCGGTACGACAAGATCCACCTCTACGACGCATTCGGCTTCACCGAGTCGGCCACCGTCGCGGCCGGTCGTCAGCCGGTCGTCGTCGATGTCGACGGGGTCGGAGTCGGGCTGACTCTGTGTTACGACATCCGCTTCCCCGGGCTCTACATCGAACTTGCCGACCGCGGAGCGCAACTGATCGCGGTCAGCGCATCGTGGGGAGCCGGACCGGGAAAACTCGACCAGTGGACGCTGCTGGCGCGGGCCCGCGCACTGGACTCGGCGTGTTTCGTCGCCGCCGCCGGGCAGGCCTACCCCGGGCCGACGACGGGCACGGCCCCGACCGGGACCGGTGGCAGCCTGGTCGCCTCACCCCTGGGCGATGTGCTGGCCGTCGCCGGGCCCGACCCCGAACTGCTGCTGTGCGACATCGACGCCGAAGAGGTGGGGGCTGTCCGCGAGACGCTCGGGGTGCTGCGCAACCGCGCCGAGTTCGCGCGGATTGATAGCGCGCAAGCCGATAGGGCACAATCGCGCAGGTGACGATGCCGCCCCCCGGGCAACCCCCGGGTCTGCCGCACAACCCCCCCTCACCCCAAGCCCGCCGGCGCCCGCGGCTCAAGGATCCGCTCTCGGTGGTCCTCATTGTCGTCATCGTGGTGGCGCTGGGGTTGGCCGGACTGCTGGGTGGCGAGTTGTTCGCCCGCAACGTGGCGAACACGGTGCTGGCCCGCGCCGTCAGCTGCATCGTTCAGGACAGCGCCACCGCGTCGTTCGGACTGCGGCCGTTTCTGCTGCAGCACCTCACCCACTCCTATAGCGGCGTCTCGGTGGAGACCGCCGGCAATCAGATCCGCGAGGCCAAGGGCATGAAGCTCACGCTGCGCCTCGATGACGTGCGGCTCAAACAGACCGCGGACTCGCAGGGCACACTGGGCGCGCTGGACGCGGACGTGACGTGGTCCACCGACGGAATTAAAGAAACGGTCGCCGGCATCGTCCCGATCTTCGGCGGTCTGGTCAACGGGGTTACGACCGAGCCCACGGCGGGCACCATCGAACTGCAGGGTGGGCTGGGCACGGTCACCGTGCGGCCACAGGTGGCCGACGGAGGCCTGGCGCTGGAGGTGGTCGGCCTGACCGGGCTGGGCTTCACGCTGCCCAGCGAGACCGTTCAGCCGGCCCTGGATGCGTTCACCACGACGCTCACCCGCAACCTGCCGATGGGAATTCACGCCGACAGCGTCGCGGTCACCTCCGAGGGCGTCACGGCCCGGTTCGTCACCCGGGACGCGACGATTCCCACGGCGCAACAGGATCCCTGCTTCGCGGGGTTGTGAGCCCGCCGCCTTCAGAACCCGGTTTCCGGACCGCCCGGATTGCAGCCTGCCAGGACCATCGTGTTCTCGTCGACCAGCGGCCGCCAGGGCTCGAGATCCCAGCTGTCCTTGCCCGGCTCGGCGAACTCGGCGAACCGCCAGTGACAGACGAACTGGGCGCGCATTCCGGGGCTGTCGGCCCCGGGGGCCAGCGACACGACCTCGAGCCAGGCTTTGTCAGCGGCGGCCCACGGCTTGCCGAGCTCCCCGGCCAGCTCCCGGCCGGCCGGCGTCGGCACCACCCGCAAGGTGTCGGTGGACCAGCTCACCACGCTGATGTAGGGCGGTTCGGGCGTAGGACTCGCGATCGCCGTCGGTGCCGCCGCGACGGCGGCCAGAGCCAGCACCAGGGGCACGATCGCCCCTCGGGCCGTCAGCGTGATTTCCCCTGCACCTCGAGCAGCTTGGGTCGGACGTCCACCAGGTAGACCCCGGCGGCGACCGCCGCGATCACCGCGCCGATGACGCCGAGCAGCAGCGAGAGCAGCCCCGCCACGCCGAGGATCGCCAGCCACGCCGGCTTGGTCAGCTTGTCCACCGCGGGATACGCGTCCGGCCGCTGCATGGCCGCGTGGACGAATGCATAAACCACTGCCCCGAAGACCGCCCAATGGACGACGTAAAGAACGGCACCCGCCACACCCTGGAGCTCCACAGCTTCCAGGGTAGGCGGGTGCCGTCGCTTCGTCTAACCGCGGTCAGACCGCGGCCTGCGCTTACTTCTGGGTGACGCGCTTGGCCGGGGCCTTCTTCGTGGCCTTCTTAACCGTCTTGCGCACGGCCTTGGCCGGGGTCCGCTTGGCGGTCTTGCGGGCCGGGGCCTTCTTGACGGCCTTCTTGGCCACCTTGCGAGCCGGGGCCTTCTTGGCGGCCTTCTTGGCGGTCTTGCGAGCCGGGGCCTTCTTGGCGGCCTTCTTGGCGGTCTTGCGAGCCGGGGCCTTCTTCGCGGCCTTCTTGGCCGGCAGCTCGACACCGACCAGCTTGGCCGCACGCTCACCCACGGCGCGGGTCTGAGCCGAGACGGTGCCCAGGGCCTCCTGGGTCAGCTCGACGTAACCCTCGACGCGGCCAGCGGCCTCCTTGAACTCGGGCTGGCCCATCAACCGCTCGAGCACGGCCTCGCCGCGCGCGATCAGGTTGCTGTAGGTCTCCGCAGCGTCCACCCGGAACTCCTCGGCGGCCTTGCGCAGCTCCTCGGTGGTCAGCTTGCCGCGCAGGTCGCCGGTGCGCTTGGGCAGGCGATCCTGCAGGCGGGTCAGGGCGGCACGCCGATCGTCGATGCGATCGCCCGCTCCCTCAGCCCGCTCGCGGAGGCTGATCAGGATTTCGTTGAAGGTCTCCAGGGCAAGGTCGGCGGCGCCGACGGCCGCCAGAAGCGGGGCCTTGAGGTCCTCGATGGTGTTGGTGTTCTCAGCCATGGTCATGGCTCCTTTCCTGTTTTCTACTTCTACAGCGATGGTCTTTTCTCGAGCGATGTCGAGACGTTGCGCCGGTGCGAACCGGCGGGGGCTAGTTCGCCGTCAACTCCCCCGGCTGGTGCTCCCGCCCGGATCCCGGGAAGGCCACGTCGTTCTGCTGGCGGAAGGACGTGTAGATGTCGAGCAGCACCTGCTTTTGCCGCTCGGAGATCGAGGTGTCCGCGATCAGCGCGTCCTGGACCTGGGTGGTGTCCCCGGGTTCGAGGATCCCCGCCCTGACGTAGAACACTTCGGCCGACAACCGCAGAGCCTTGGCGATCTGGCTCAGCACCTGGGCGGAGGGCCTCCGCAGGCCCCGCTCGATCTGGCTCAGGTAGGGATTGCTCACGCCGGCGCGTTCGGCCAACTGCCGCACCGATACCTGGGCGGCTTCCCGTTGGGTTCTGATGAACGTCCCGACGTCCTGCGCGGCGTTGGTCACCACGGCAGCCAGATCGGAATCCTGAGCCATAAAACCCACTGTACCCTGCACTGCTAGCTTTTGCAAGCGCTTGCTAGCGCAGGTCAGAAGAGCAGTTGTGCGACCGTGTAGATCACCAGGCCGGCCAGGGCACCCACCACGGTGCCGTTGATCCGGATGAACTGCAGATCGCGGCCGACGTGCAGTTCGATGCGCCGGCTGGCCTCCTCGGCGTCCCAGCTCTCGATCGTGTCGGTGATGACCGTGGTGGCCTCGGCGCCGTACTCGTCCACCAGGTGCCGGGCGCCGCGCACGATCCAGCCGTCCACCTTGTCGCGCAGGTCGGCGTCGTCCCGCAGCGCCTCACCGATCTGGACGACGGAGCCGGCGATACGTTCACGCAGCGGGCTGGACGGGTCATCCACTCCGTCGAAGACCAGCCGTTTGAGCGTCTTCCAGGCCGTCTCGGCGGCCCGTGTCACCTCCTCGCGGGCCATCAGCTGCTCCTTGACCGCTTCGGCCCGGGTGATCGTCGACGGATCGTTCTGCAGGTCATTGGCGAAATCGAACAGGAAGCGGTTCGCCGACCGCCGCAATTCGTGCTGCGGGTTGCGCCGCACCTTGTCGGTGAAATCCACCAGTTCGCGATGGATGCGCTCACCCACCAGCTGGTCGACGAACCGCGGTGACCAACTCGGCGAGTCCCGGGTGACGACCCGCTCGATGGTGTCGCCGGCGTTGAGCGACCACTCGAACGCCCGATCGCAGAGCAGCTGGATGAGGGCCTCCTGACGGTTCTCGGCCAGCAGCTGGGCCAGCAGCCTGCCCGCCGGGGGACCCCACTGCGGCTCGGCGATACGCCGGACGATGGTCCGGTCGATGGCGTGCTGGATGTCGTCGTCGTTGAGGAGCTCGACCCCCACCCGCAAGACGGTCGCCGTCTCGGCGGCGACCCGCGCCGCGTGCTCCGGCTCGGCCAGCCACTTGCCCAGCCGGCTGGCCACCTCGGCGTCACGGAGCTTGGTCTCGATCACGTCCGGGGACAGGAAGTTCTCCCGCACGAAGTTGCCCAGGCCCTCCCCGAGCTGGTCCTTCTTGCGTTTGACGATCGCGGTATGGGGAATCTTGAGTCCGAGGGGATGCCGGAACAGCGCGGTCACCGCGAACCAGTCGGCCAGCGCACCCACCATGCCGGCCTCGGCCGCGGCCGCGACGTATCCCAGCCAGCCCGGCCCGCCCTGGGACAGCCCCCAGCGGCAGGCCAGGAACAGCACCGTCGCGCCGAGGAGGAAACCCAGCGCCACCGCCTTCATCTTGCGCAGGTTGCGCAGGCGCTCCGCGTCGGCTGCGGCGTCAGCGCCGGCGAACGACTCGGCGAAAGACCTGGCGAGAGCGCCGGGCTTACGCGCCGGGGGCACCGGGAGGCGGTGTTTGGCGGCCACGCCTTCCATCATCCGCCATCAGCGGCGTGCTGAGCCCGTAGAATCCCGGTGAAACAGGGGAACGGACTGACGTGACGCAGCAGATCAGCCCCGGCTTGGCCGACTCCACGGAGAACGCCAGGACCGCCGCGAAGACCGACGGCCGCAAACGCCGCTGGCGCCAGCACAAGGTGGAGCGCCGAACGGAGCTGGTCGACGGGGCCCTGGACGCCGTTCGCCGCCGGGGCCGCGACGTGAGCATGGACGAGATCGCCGCCGAGATCGGGGTCTCCAAGACCGTGCTCTACCGGTACTTCGTCGACAAGAACGACCTGACCACCGCCGTCATGATGCGGTTCGCCCAGACCACGCTGATCCCCAACATGGCCGCCGCACTGTCTTCGGACCTCGACGGTTTCGACCTCACCCGCGATTTGATCAGGGTGTACGTCGAGACCGTGGCCGCCGAGCCCGAGCCCTACCGATTCGTCATGGCGAACAGTTCCGCCAGCAAGAACAAGGTCATCGCGGACTCTGAACGGATCATCGCGCGGATGCTGGCGGTGATGCTGCGCCGGCGGATGCAGAAGGCCGGCATGGACACCGGGGGCGTCGAGCCTTGGGCGTACCTCATCGTCGGGGGCGTTCAGCTGGCCACCCACTCCTGGATGTCCAACCCGCGCATGACCAGTGATGAGCTGATCGACTACCTGACCATGCTGTGCTGGAACGCGTTGTGCGGCATCGTCGAGGTGGGCGGCTCGCTGGAGAAGTTCAACGCCCAGTCGCACCCCTCACCCATCCTGCCTCCCGCCTGAGCTCCGACGAATTAGTCTTCGGCTATGGCCGATCTGCCCTCCCAGTGGTCCCACGAGCCGGGCAAGGTGCTGCGGTTCCGTCCGGGCGACCGGGTGGCCGATATCGACACCAACGCCACCCCGGGATACGAGGGCGACCGCGCCGGCGCGGACCGGATCCAGGCCGAGCGCAACGAACGCCTCGCCGGCCTGCAGGAGATGCTCTACGCCAACGGCAAGGAGGGTGACCGCCGCTCGCTGCTGCTGGTCCTGCAGGGCATGGACACCGCGGGCAAGGGCAGCATCGTCAAGAACGTCGTCGGCGCCGGCAATCCGATGGGCATCCGCTACGCCAGTTTCGGCAAGCCGACCGAGGAGGAACGCGCGCACCACTACCTGTGGCGCTTCACCAGGGCGCTGCCACCCGCCGGACACATCGGGGTGTTCGACCGCTCCCATTACGAGGACGTGCTGGTGGTGCGGGTCCGGGAGCTGGTTCCCCGCGAGCAAGTGGAGAGCCGCTACGACGAGATCAACGCTTTCGAGTCCGAACTGGTGGAAGCCGGCACGACGGTGGTCAAGGTCGCGATGTTCATTTCCCTCGACGAGCAGAAGCGGCGCCTGGCCGAGCGCCTGGAGCGACCCGACCGGTATTGGAAGTACAACCCGGGAGACCTCGAGGAGCGCAAGTTGTGGCCGGCCTACCAGGAGGCCTACCAGATCGCCCTGGACCGGACCTCCACCGAGCACGCGCCCTGGTACGTCGTCCCCTGCGACAAGAAGTGGTACAGCCGGCTGGCGATCACCGAGTTGCTGATCGAGGCCCTCAAGGCGATGAAGCTGTCCTGGCCGGCGCCGGATTTCGACGTCGAGGCGGAGAAACGCAAACTGGCTGACGCCTGAGTGCGCCGCGCCGGGTTCCGCTAGGCGTTCTTGGACAGGGTGAACTGCCCGACATTGGTGATTCCCCGCCGGAAGAAGTCGGCACACCCGGTGAGGTACTTCATGTAGCGGTCATACACCTCCTCGGAGGTGAGTTGGATCGCCTTCTCACGCTGCGCGGCCAGATTCGCGGCCCAGATGTCGAGAGTGCGCGCGTAGTGCGGCTGAAGCAGGTGTATGCGTTCCAGTGTGAAGCCTGACCGATCGGCGAGCCGTTCGATGTCCTCGACGGCGGGAAGCTGCCCGCCGGGGAAGATCTCGGAGCCGATGAAGCGCATGAACTTCAGGTCACTGATGGTGAGTTTGATTCCGTTATCCCGGAAGAACTTCTGAGTGTGGGCGAGGATGGTGTGCAGCAGCATGCGACCGTCACGGGGCAGCAGCTTGTGGGCCCGTTCGAAGAACAGGGGGTAGCGCTCGGCTTTGAACGCCTCGAATGCGCCGATGCTGACGATCCGATCAACCGGCTCGTCGAACTCCTCCCAGCCCTGCAACCGGACCTGGATGGAACGCTCGGTCTCAAGTGCGGCCAGACGCCTGCGCGCGTACTCGCTCTGATTCTTGCTCAGCGTGAGGCCTATGACGTTCACGTCGTACTTCAGCACCGCAAGCTCCAGCGCACCACCCCAGCCGCACCCGATGTCGAGCAGGGTCATCCCGGGCTCGAGGTTGAGCTTGCCCAGCGCCAGATCGAACTTGGCGACCTGCGCCTCGTCAAGGGTCATATCGTCGCGCTCGAAGTACGAGCACGTGTACCCCATCGTCGGGCCGAGGAACAGGGCGAAGAACTCGTCGGAGAGGTCGTAGATGGACTGCGACTCCTCGTAGTAGGGGGTGAGTTCCTCGTTGCCCGCCATCTCTCGCTGCCCTTTCTGACCTGCAGGTCTTCATGCGGAGCCTAGCGAATGATCGCTGTGGCTCGCACACCCGCTCTTACTTTCCGGACGGCCGGTAGGAGTGGAAACCCTGTCCCGACTTCTTGCCCAGCCGACCGGCCTCGACCATGCGCAGCAGCAGCGGCGGCGGCGCGTACAGCGGTTCCTTGAACTCCTCGAACATCTTGTCGGCGATGAGCTTGAGGGTGTCCAGCCCGATGAGGTCGGACAGCCGCAGCGGCCCCATGGGGTGCGACAGGCCCGCGACGACCGCGGTGTCGACGTCCTCGACGGTGGCGAAACCCGACTCCACCATCCGGATCGCGGCCAGCAAGTAGGGCACCAGCAGCGCGTTGACGACGAAGCCGGAGCGATCCGAGCAGCGCACGACCTGCTTGCCGAGGACGGCACTGGCGAAGTGCTCGGTCCGGGCGGCCGCCGACTCGCTGGTCGCCAGGCTGCGGACGAGTTCGACCAGCGGCAACACCGGCACGGGGTTGAAGAAGTGCAGGCCGAGTACCCGGCCCGGATTCTGAGTCGCCGCGCCCAGCTTCATGATCGGGA
>VEQY01000019.1 GCA_018882965.1 Mycobacterium sp.
GGGAGGCCAGGTCGCGCCACTGGCTCTCCTGGCCGGGGACCAGCGGGGGAACGTAGTGGGTCAGTACGAGGGTGTTCACTCCGGCGCGGGCTGCGGTGGCCGCCGCCTGTTCGACCGAGGAGTGGTAGTCAAGGATGTCCCGGATCCGCTGCGCCGGCATCAGCTCGACGAGATCCTTGCGGATCACGGTGTGCACCAGCGCATCGGCGCCGCGGGTGAGTTCATCGAGGGAAGCGCACGGAACGGAGTCACCGGCGATCACCGCCGAGGCTCCACCGTGTTCGATACGGAATGCGATGGTCGGCTCAACCGGGCGGTGGTCGGTGGGCGCGACGGTGATCGCCACCCCGTCGGCGTCCCACACCGTCCCCGACGTGTGTTCGTGCACCTCGATCGCCGGCGGTTCGGTGAGGTCGGGGTGGTGGGCAAGCCGGTAGGAGATGTCGGGGGCCAGGGCGGCCAGCGTCGACTCGACGACCGCCGCGGTACCGGGCGGACCGATGACAGGCAGCGGTGTCGGGGCAAGTGTGGTGACCCAGCGCGTGGTGATCACGTCGGAGAGGTCGGTGATGTGGTCGCTGTGCAGATGGGTGAGCAGCAGGGCGCTCAACCCGGCCGCGCCGACACCGGCGGCCGCGGCCCGCATCAGGACGCCGCGACCGCAGTCCACCAGGAACACGCCGCCGCCGGCCCGGACCAGAGTCGACGGCCCGGCCCGGTTGGCGTCGACCATCGGGCTTCCGGTGCCGAGCAGGGTGATGTCGATCATCTGCCTGTCATACAGGGCCTGGCGATTGGGCGGCGGCGGACGCTGCGACGGCGTAGCCTGGTGTGACGGCAATCACAGACGTGCGACACAAGGGGCGCTCATGCGGATCGCGGACATCCTGCGAAGCAAGGGTTCGACGGTGGCCACCGTCACCGAGACCACGACGGTGACCGGGCTGCTCGCTGAGTTGGCCACCGGCAATATCGGGGCGATGGTGGTGATCGGGTCCGAGGGCGTGGTCGGCATCGTCTCTGAGCGGGACGTGGTGCGCAAGCTGCACGAACACGGACCCGACCTGCTGCGCCGATCGGTGGCCGACATCATGAGCAGTGCCGTGGTGACCTGCGGCCTCGAGGACCGCGTCGATGACCTGGCTGCGCTGATGACCAACAACCGGGTCCGTCACGTCCCGGTGCTCGATAGCGGCCGCCTGGTCGGCATCGTCAGCATCGGTGACGTCGTCAAGAACCGGATGGAGGAACTGCAGGACGAGCGTCAGCAGTTGCAGGCCTACATCACGCAGGGCGGTTAGGAGCTTTCAGCTCGCGGGTGTATCGGAGCTTTCAGCTCCAGGAATACTCGGCGCGCAGGCGCGTCGCGACCAGCTCGAAGGTGGCGCGGTCCATGATCGCGCCCTCCCGCCGGATGCCCTCCTCGGGCACGTCGAGCACCCGGTCCAGGCGCACCCAGGACGGTCGCCCCTCGTAGTCCCAGCTGCCCACCCCGACCTGGAGCCAATTCGGATCGCCGTCGTGGTGGGACTGGCTGGAGAGCATCAGTCCCAGTAGGGTCCGTCGATCCCGACCCACCACCAGCACCGGGCGGTCTTTGCCCCGAGACGGGTCGTCCTCGTAGACCACCCAGGTCCAGACGATCTCGCCGGGATCGGCGCGCCCGTCGAGGTTGGGCGCATAGACCAGCCGGCGGGCCCGGTGTGCCGAGGGCGCGCTTCCGCTGGTGACCGGCCGCCCGGTGGTGATCGCGGCCTTCGGCTCGGGCGGCACGGCTCCGGCGATCAACGCACCGATCCCGAGGATGCCCTGCTGGATGGTCCGTTGCACCATCTGCGGGTTCTGCAACTGACGCAGGAGTTTCGGAGCCTCGGTGAACACCAGGTGCTCGGCGAAACGCTGTAACGTCCTCCACTGCGACGCCATTCTCGACAGCATAGGCGAGGCCCGGCGACACCCGCACCGGCGGCGATGGGGCCGGATAACCCGGGTGTCGATACCCTGGGGGTACCGCCCGCCCCGCGATTGCCGACCAGGAGATTCCCATCACCAGTTTCGCCGAGAGGACCTTCACCGCGCCGGCGCAGATTCGGAACTTCTGCATCATCGCTCACATCGATCACGGCAAGTCGACGCTGGCCGACCGGATGCTGCAACTGACCGGGGTCGTCGACGAGCGCTCCATGCGCGCCCAGTACCTCGACCGGATGGACATCGAACGGGAGCGGGGCATCACGATCAAGGCGCAGAACGTCCGTCTGCCCTGGCGGGTCAGCCCCGGCGACGGCAATGGCCTGGCCGGCGGCGACTACGTCCTGCATCTGATCGACACTCCCGGCCACGTCGACTTCACCTACGAGGTCTCCCGTGCATTGGCGGCCTGCGAGGGGGCGGTGCTGCTGGTCGACGCCGCGCAGGGCATCGAAGCCCAGACGCTGGCCAACCTCTACCTGGCACTGGACCGCGACCTGGCCATCATCCCGGTGCTCAACAAGATCGACCTGCCCGCGGCGGACCCCGAACGGTATGCGGCGGAGATCGCGCACATCATCGGCTGCGAGCCCGACGAGGTGCTGCGGGTGTCCGGTAAGACCGGCGAGGGTGTGCCGGCTCTTCTCGACGAGGTGGTGCGCCAGGTCCCGCCGCCGTCGGGCGACGCCGACGGGCCGACCCGCGCGATGATCTTCGACTCGGTCTACGACATCTATCGAG
Organism: Mycobacterium sp.; assembly: GCA_018882965.1. GTDB lineage: Bacteria > Actinomycetota > Actinomycetes > Mycobacteriales > Mycobacteriaceae > Mycobacterium. Next base: position 2,713 of record VEQY01000019.1, read on the forward strand.
GTGTGGTGACCTACGTCAGGGTGGTAGACGGCCGCATCACCCCCCGTGAGCGGATCAAGATGATGTCCACCGGCGCCACCCACGAACTGCTCGAGGTCGGCATCGTCTCACCGGAGCCCAAACCGACCGAGGGACTCGGCGTGGGTGAGGTCGGCTACCTGATCACCGGCGTCAAGGACGTTCGCCAGTCCAAGGTGGGGGACACGGTGACCACGGCGCGTCATCCGGCTGTCGAGGCTCTCACCGGCTATCGCGAGCCCAAGCCGATGGTTTACTCCGGGCTGTACCCGCTCGACGGGTCGGACTATCCGAACCTGCGTGACGCGTTGGACAAGCTCCAACTCAACGACGCCGCGCTGACCTTCGAGCCGGAGACGTCGGTGGCGCTGGGGTTCGGCTTCCGGTGCGGTTTCCTGGGCCTGCTGCACATGGAGATCACCCGAGAGCGCCTGGAGCGCGAGTTCGACCTCGACCTGATCTCCACGTCACCCAACGTCGTCTACCGCGTGATCACTGAGGACGGCACGGAACAGATCGTCACCAATCCCTCGGATTGGCCGGAGGGCAAGATCCGAGCGGTCTACGAGCCGATCGTCAAGACCACGGTGATCGCACCGAGCGAGTTCATCGGCACGATCATGGAACTTTGTCAGTCCCGGCGCGGTGAACTCGGCGGGATGGACTATCTCTCACCGGAGCGCGTCGAATTGCGCTACACCATGCCGCTGGGCGAGATCATCTTCGACTTCTTCGACTCTCTGAAGTCTCGTACCCGCGGGTACGCCAGTCTGGACTATGAAGAAGCCGGCGAGCAGGAGGCTGCGCTGGTGAAGGTCGACATCCTGCTGCAGGGCGAGGCGGTCGACGCCTTCAGTGCCATCGTGCACAAGGACGCGGCACACGCCTACGGCCACAAGATGACCACCAAGCTCAAGGAACTCATCCCGCGCCAGCAGTTCGAGGTGCCGGTCCAGGCGGCGATCGGCTCGAAAATCATTGCCCGGGAAAATATCCGGGCGCTGCGCAAGGACGTGCTGAGCAAGTGCTACGGCGGTGACATCACCCGCAAGCGCAAGCTGCTGGAGCGCCAGAAAGAAGGCAAGAAGCGAATGAAGACCATCGGCCGGGTCGACGTCCCCCAAGAGGCTTTCGTCGCCGCGCTGTCGACCGATGCAGCCGGGGACAAGCCTGCGGACAAGGCCCGCAAGTAGCCGCCGCTAGATCGGCGAGTTCGCCGGCTGGAAGACCCCGGTGCTGTCGGCGTACTCCTCGGCCCGTATGACGTGCACCACCGCGTTGATCAGCGCGAGGTGGGTGAAGGCCTGCGGGAAGTTCCCGAGGTGGCGGCCGGTGCTGGGCTCGATCTCCTCGGCATAGAGGTGCAGGGGGCTGGCGAAGGACAGCAGGCGTTCACACAGGTGCCGTGCTCGGCTGATCTCGCCGATCTCGACCAGGGCCGACACCAACCAGAACGAGCAGATGGTGAACGAACCCTCCTCGCCGGACAGTCCGTCGTCGGTCTCCTGCACGCGGTAGCGAAGCACCAACCCGTCCTCGGTCAGCTCATTGGCGATCGCCATCACGGTGGCCCGCACCCGCGGGTCGCTGGGGGGTAGGAAGCGCAGCAGTGGAACCAGCAGCAGGGAGGCGTCCAGCGCATCGTCGCCGTATCGCTGGGTGAACACACCACGCTTGTCGACGCCGTGGGCGAGCACGTCGGCCTTGATGTCGTCGGCGACCTCCCGCCACTGCTTGGCGTAGCTCTTCGACCCCAGGATTTCGGCGAGTCTGGCACCGCGGTCCATCGCGACCCAGCACATGACCTTCGACGACGTGAAGTGCTGCGGTTCCCCACGCACCTCCCAGATGCCGCGGTCGGGTTCCCGCCAGTGCGCCGACGCTTCGTCGACCTGTTCCTTGAGCACCGGCCAGAGTTGGTCTGAGATGTTCTCGCGTGACTTGCAGTGCAGGTACACCGAATCGAGCATAGTGCCCCAGATGTCGTGCTGGCGCTGGTTGTAGGCACCGTTGCCGATGCGCACCGGTCTGGCGTTGTCGTACCCGGAGAGGTGAGTCAGCTCCTCTTCGACGAGTTCGCGCTCCCCTCCGACGCCGTACATCACCTGTAATGGACGGCGTTCGCCGTTGTTGGCGCCCGACACGTCGGCGATGAAGGCGAAGAAGTCGTCCGCCTCTCGATCCAGGCCCAGGGTGTAGAGACCCCACAGGGCGAAGGTGGAGTCACGCACCCACGCGTAGCGGTAGTCCCAGTTGCGTTCCCCGTGCGGGGTCTCCGGCAGCGATGTCGTACTCGCAGCAAGCAGTGCACCGGTCGGCGAGTACACCAGACCCTTGAGCGTCAGCGCGCTGCGCTGAAGATAGACCCGCCACGGATGGTCCGGGAACTGGCCGACGTTGATCCACTGCCGCCACGCCTCGCTGGTCTGCCACATTTTTTCGGTGGCTTCTTCAAATGTGTTCGGGGGCGGGTTCTTCGACCAAGACAGCGCAACGAAGACGTTGTCACCGTCTTTGAGTCTGGTGCGCGCGCGGGCCTCGCGGCCCTCCAGGCCGATCCGCAGGTTGGTGGTGAGTCGCAGAGTCGGGTGCTCTTCGGAGCCGTCCCTAGCGCGTGCGATCGCCTCGCTGTAGCCGTCGGTGGAGTACTCCCACGCCGTCTTGATCCGGCCGTAGTCGAAACTCGGCTCGCAATTCATGGCGAGTTCCACAGTCCCGCTGACACAGCGCACCGTGCGCAACAGGATGTGCTCGGCATCCCAATCCATCGGTGTGCGGCGGTGAGTGTGCGAGCGGGACTCGATGTCGTGCCAGGGGCCCATCACCAGCGCGTCGCGCACGATGATCCAGCCGGTGGGGGTCTGCCACGTCGTCTCCATGATCAGACTGCCCGGCAGGTAGCGCCGCGCCGCGGGCACGGTCACCCCGTAGGGGCCGAGCCTGAAGTGGCCCGCCCCGCGATCGAGGATCGCTCCGAAGATGCTCGGCGAGTCAGGACGCGGTACACACATCCACTCCACCGAGCCTGCCGAGGAGATCAGGCAGGTGTTCTCGCAGTCCGAGAGGAACGCGAAATCGGCGATCGGCGGAAACGGGCTGCGGTGGGCCCCGGACGGAACGAAGCTGACCGGTGGGTTTGACCCCCGGGGCGACTGCCCGTCGGTGCCGCGGATGTCCTCGGACGAGGCGTGCAAAGCCATGCCGACATCATCAGCCCAGGGGACCCCGTGCGTCTACCGAAACGGCCCGGAAGCCCCTCGGGCGGTCCCGGCCGAATAGGGTGGTGCGGTGGCCGGGTTCCTGAGTTGGTGGGACAGCGCCGAGCTGTGGTTGTCCGGACGTGGCTTTGTGCTGCAGACGGTGATCGTCATGCCGGTCGTGCTGGGTCTGGCCTACGGCATCGCGTCGGCACTGGACGCCGTGCTCGGCCGGAGCATCCGGTTGCTGAGCCGGCTTCGGGGGAACGCGGACAGGCGGGGGTGACCGGGTTGCCGCGATCGCGGGTGACCCTCGCTCTGGTCGCTCTTCTGGCCCTGGTCGTGCTGGTGTGGCTGCTCAACCGGTGATTCCGGGCGGCCGCCGGTGCTCTGTTAGGCTGCGGCCCATGCGTCCGGCAACTGTGACCTCGCCCGCTCTCGGCGTGCGTGCCGCATCGCAAACCGGCTGTTTCTGCTGACGCCACCGCCCGCGCGCGGTACGGCGCCCGGGGTCTGAAGCCGGATGTCGTCCCTTCGCTGGTGAACCCGCCCGGATTCCGACGAGGAGAGAACACTGTGCAGACATCCGTATCGCTGACACCGAACCGCGGACGCTTGTGTCGGGCAGCCGCGCGGGTTGTCGCGGCTTCGGTGCTGACGCTGATCGCCGCATGCGGCGGCGGAGCCAGCGACGTCGTAGGTGGCGAGAACGTGAAGGCTGACACCACGCTGACGCTGGTTGCCTACGCCGTTCCCGAACCGGGTTGGAGCAAGATCATCCCCGCGTTCGCGGCCACTCCGGAGGGAAAGGGGGTTGCGGTCACCACCTCCTATGGTGCTTCGGGAGACCAGTCCCGGGCGGTGGTGGACGGCAAGCCCGCCGACATCGTGAACTTCTCCGTCGAGCCCGATGTCACGCGACTGGTGACGGCGGGGAAGGTCGCCTCGGACTGGAACGCCGACGTCACCGGCGGGATTCCGTTCGGTTCCGTGGTGACCCTGGTTGTCCGCAAGGGCAATCCCAAGAACATCCGTGACTGGGACGACTTGCTGCAACCCGGCATCGTCGTGGTCACGCCCAGCCCGCTGAGTTCCGGTTCGGCCAAGTGGAATCTGCTGGCTCCCTACACCGTCAAGAGTGACGGTGGCCGCGACCGGCAGGCGGGCCTGGACTTCGTCAGCCGCCTGGTCAACGACCACGTCACCACCCGCCCTGGATCGGGCAGGGAGGCCACCGACGTTTTCCTGCAGGGCACCGGCGACGTTCTGATCAGTTACGAGAACGAGGCGATCAACATCGAACGCCAGGGCGCCGCGAAGGGGCAGGTGGATATCGAGTACGTCACCCCGCCCCAGACCTTCAGGATCGACAACCCCGTGGCAGTGGTCACCACCAGTGCTCATCTGGACAAGGCCACTGCATTGAAGAACTACCTGTACACCCCGGAAGCGCAGACGATCTGGGCGCAGGCCGGCTTCCGGCCGGTCGATCCCGGGGTGGCCGCGGACTTCGCCACACAGTTTCCGGCTCCGCAGAAGCTCTGGACCATCGCCGATCTCGGTGGTTGGGAGACCGTCGACGCAGCGCTGTTCGACAAGGACACCGGGGCGATCACCACGATCTACAAGAAGGCGACCGGATGACCCCACCCGCGGGCTTCGGGCTCGCGCCGGAGCGCGAGGGCACAGCCCCGGCGGGCGATCCGCCACTGATGGTGCGGGGCCGCGGCGCATCGACCGCCGCTCTGGCAGGCGTGGCGTCGATCTGGCTCAGTCTCATCGTGCTCGCTCCGCTAGCGGCGATCCTGTGGCAGTCGGTCGCGGGCGGCTGGACGGCGTTTTGGAATGCGGTGACCTCGACATCGGCGGTGGAGTCCTTTCAGGTGACGATGACGATCTCCATCGGAGTCACCCTGATCAACACCGCGCTCGGACTAGTCGTTGCCTGGGTGCTGACCCACGACGACTTCGCCGGCAGACGATTCGTCGACGCCGTCATCGACCTGCCCTTCGCCCTGCCGACGATCGTCGCGAGTTTGGTGATGCTGGCGCTCTACGGCCCGAACAGCCCGGTGAATCTGCACCTTCAGCACACCAAGTGGGGTGTCGGTATCGCTCTGTTGTTCGTGACGCTGCCGTTCGTCGTGCGCACCGTGCAACCTGTGCTCCTGGAACTCGATCGCGAGGTGGAGGAAGCCGCCGCCTCTCTCGGTGCGGGAAATCCCGCCATTTTCGCCCGCGTGATCCTGCCCGCCCTCGCCCCCGCCCTGCTGTCCGGGGCGGGCCTCGCCTTCTCCCGGGCCATCGGCGAGTTCGGGTCGGTTGTCCTGATCGGCGGCGCCATCCCTGGCAAGACCGAGGTCTCGTCGCAGTGGATTCGCACTTTGATCGAGAATGACGACCGAACCGGGGCCGCAGCGGTGTCCATTGTGCTGCTGGTGGTTTCCTTCCTGGTGCTGCTCATCCTGCGAAGCGTCGGCTCGCGTGCCGCTCGGCGAGAAGAGTCCGCAGCGTGAATCTATCGCCGCCGGCGCGCCTCCTGATCCGCTACTCGGCGTTGTTCTACATCGCCATCCTCGTGGTCGTTCCGGTCGGACTCATTCTCTGGCGCACCTTCGCCCCGGGTTTCGATACTTTTCTGGCTTCGGTGACCACTCCGGCAGCTATTTCGGCGCTGCAACTCTCGCTGCTCGTCGTGGCGATCGTCGTCCCGCTCAACGTCATCTTCGGCGTACCGACCGCCCTGCTGTTGGCGCGCAGGCGATTCCGCGGTAAGACCTTCCTGCAGGCCGTCATCGACCTGCCCTTCTCGGTATCGCCCGTGGTGGTCGGAGTCGCCCTGATCCTGCTGTGGGGCAGCGCGGGAATCCTGGGATTCGTTGAAAACAGTCTCGGGTTCAAGATCATCTTCGGACTTCCCGGAATCGTGCTGGCCAGCGTTTTCGTCACTGTCCCGTTCGTGATCCGGGAGGTCGAGCCGGTTCTGCATGAGCTTGGCATCGAGCAGGAAGAAGCTGCCGCCACCCTCGGAGCGACCTGGTGGCAGACGTTCTGGCGCATCACCCTGCCGTCGATCCGGTGGGGATTGACCTACGGGGTCGTGCTGACAGTCGCGCGCACGCTCGGAGACTACGGTGCGGTCCTGATGGTCTCGTCGAACCTGCCGGGGGTGTCCCAGACCCTGACACTGCTGGTCGCTGATCGCTACAACCGCGGTGCCGAATACGGCGCCTATGCGATCTCGACACTGCTGATGACGATCGCTGTCCTCGTTCTCATCGCACAGGTGGCTCTGGACGCGCGACGTGGAGATGCCGGCAGATGACCAACGCGATCATCGTGACCGGAGCCAACAAGCGCTACGGGGATTTCCGCGCGCTGGACAATGTCGACTTCGTCGTCCCCGCCGGCTCGCTCACCGCGCTGCTCGGGCCGAGTGGGTCGGGCAAGTCGACGCTGTTGCGCGCCATCGCGGGACTGGACCAACCCGACTCGGGAAGTATCGTCATCAACGGCCGGGATGTGACGAAGACACCGCCGCAGCGGCGTGGAATCGGTTTCGTCTTCCAGCACTATGCCGCCTTCAAACACCTCACGGTGCGGGACAACGTCGCGTTCGGCCTGAAGATCCGCAAGTTGGCCCGACCCGAGATCGATGAGAAGGTCGACGAACTGCTCAACGTCGTAGGCCTGACCGGATTTCAGACCCGGTACCCGAGTCAGCTTTCCGGCGGTCAGCGCCAGCGGATGGCGCTGGCTCGTGCGCTCGCGGTGGATCCCGAGGTGCTGCTGCTCGACGAACCCTTCGGCGCGCTCGACGCGAAGGTGCGTGAAGATCTGCGGGCCTGGCTACGGCGGTTGCACGACGAGGTGCACGTCACCACGGTCCTGGTCACCCACGACCAGTCCGAGGCCCTCGATGTCGCCGACCGGATCGCGGTGCTCAACGAGGGCCGCATCGAGCAGGTCGGCACGCCGGCAGAGGTCTATGACCAGCCGGCCAACTCGTTCGTCATGTCATTTCTGGGCGCCGTATCGTCACTGAACGGGATCCTGGTTCGCCCGCATGACATCAGGGTCGACCGCAGTCCCCGGATGACGTACGCCGCCGGTGACGGGACCGCACAGGCCACCGGTGTCACCCGCGCGACCGTCGACCGAGTGGTCTATCTGGGATTCGAGGTGCGGGTGGAACTCACGAGCGCGACCACCGGTGCGCCCTTCACCGCCCAGATCACCCGCGGCGACGCCGAGGCCCTGGGCCTGCGCGAGGGTGACACCGTGTACGTGCGGGCCACCCGGATCCCGCCGGTCGCGGGCGATGACACGCCGCCCGCAGTGATCTGAGCTGGCAGTTCGCCGGCCCAGGTAGCGTGCAGGGCAGTGGGGCGGCCGGGTGGGCGGCCCGGCGGGAGAGGACAACCATGAATACTGGTCTGCGGCTACTGGGTGCCGGAGCGCTCATCGCACTGGTGGCGGCTACCGGCGCCTGCGGGAAATCGGTTCCCGGATCAGCGACATCACCCGAGAGCGCAACCGCTCCGGTCACAACGACAGAGGGGCCGACAATGACGCAGGGCAACGGCGGTAACGGCGGTCAGGGCGGTCAGGGCGGCGCGGGCGGTCAGGGCGGTGCCGGTGGTCAAGGAGGCGCGGGCGGTCAGGGCGGTCAGGGCGGCAAGGGTGGTCAGGGTGGCAAGGGCGGACTCGGCGGGCAGGATGGTGCCGACGGCGCTGACGGCGCTGACGGGGCCGACGGGGCTCCCGGCGCTCCCGGGGCTCCGGGCTAAGCCGCGGAGCGTCGGCGCCGCGCGCGCTCGAAGCGATCGAGCACTGTCGCGGCGATCAGGGGGTGTGCTCCGAGCGGCTCGGCCATTGCGACGGCTCCTGCTTGGCCGGCGGTCGCGGCCAGCCGGTCGGTGATGCGTCCCTGCGCGATGAACCAGGGCGCGAACACCACCCGCCGGGCACCGAGCCTGCGCAGCTGCTCGATGCCGTCGCCGACCGTGGGCGACGGACCGGTGGCGAAGGCCATCTGAACCCCCGCCCAGGTGCCGAGGTGGGTAAGCGCCTCGGCCACGCGCGCGGTGCGTGCGTTCGCCGCATGGTCTGACGATCCGACTGCCACCACCAGCACACCCAGGCCGGCGGGGTCCTCGTCGGCGGTGCACTCCTCGATGCGCTGGTGGAGCAATTTCACCAACCGGGGGTCCTCGCCGAGGGTTTCGGCTTGCGACACCTGAATCGAACGTTCCGCCACGGCCCCGGCGATCAACGCCGGGATGTCGACCCGGGCGTGATAGGCACTGGCCAGCAGGAGTGGCGTGACGATCGCCGGGCCGTCGAGTGCGGCCAGTGCGTCGCGGAGGTTCGGAGTGTTCTTCTCGCAGAACGCGACCCGCACGTCCAGATCGGTCCGTAGTAGGCGGATCTGCTCGGCGACGGCATATGTGGTCGCCGCCGAGCGAGGATCGGCGCTGCCGTGTGCGGTCACCATCAGAACCGGGTGCATCAGGCGTGCAGCCCGCATTCGGTCTTGCCCAGGCCCTGCCAGCGGCCGCTGCGCGGGTCGGAGCCGGAGGCCGGCTTAGCCGTGCACGGCGCACACCCGATCGAGGGGTAACCCTCGTCGACCAGGGGATTGACCAGCACGCCGTGGGCGTCGATGTAGGACCGCATGTCTTCATCGGTCCAGCGCGCGAGCGGGTTGACCTTCACCAGCTTGAAGGCTTCGTCGTAGCTGACCAGCGGGGTGTTCGCCCGAGTCGGCGATTCGACCCGGCGAATCCCGGTGACCCAGGCCCAGTAGTTGCGCAGCGTCGTGCGGAGCGGTACCACCTTGCGCAACCGGCAGCACTCGTTGGGGTCGCGGGCGAACAAGTCGCGGCCCAGCATCCGGTCCTGCTCGGCCACGCTGTGCTCGGGGGTCACGTTGACCACGGTGATGTCGTAGACCGAAGCGGCGGCGTCGCGGGTGCCGATCGTCTCGGCGAAGTGATAGCCGGTGTCGAGAAAGAGCACGTCCACGCCGGGGCGGACCCTGGCGGCCATGTCGATCAGGACCGCGTCGACCATGTTGGAGGCCACCACATAGCGCCCGCCGAAGTGCCGTTCAGTCCACGCCAGCACCTCGCCGGGGCCGGCGTCGGCCAACTCCTCGGCTCCCTGGAGGGCCAACTCCCGCAGGAACGCCTCGGTCGGTGCGCCGACGCCCGGGGCCGGGCCGCCGCTCATCTGAGGTCCCCTTCGTCGGCGCGCAGCGCCCACTGGGCGAACCGCTCGCCGTCGGTGCGCTGCTTGATGAAGTTACGCACGACACGTTCGATGTAGTCGCCGAGTTCGGCGCCGGTCACCTTGTGCTGGCGGAGCTTGCGCCCGAAGTTGCCGTCCTGCCCCAGGCTGCCGCCGAGGTGGACCTGGAAACCCTCGGTGTGTCCGCCGTCGCCGTCCTCGACGACCTGCCCCTTGAACCCGATGTCAGCCACCTGGATCCGTGCGCACGAGTTCGGGCAGCCGTTGATGTTCACCGTGACCGGGACGTCGAGAGCGGCGTTGAGGTCCGCCAGACGCTGCTCGAGGTCGGGCACCAGGACCTGGGCGCGCTTGCGCGTCTCGGCGAAGGACAGCTTGCAGAACTCGATCCCCGAGCACGCCATCAGGTTGCGACGCCACGGCGATGGGCTGGCCGGCAGGCCGAGTTTCTCCAACTCACCTGTCAGCCAGTCGACCCGGTCGTCGGGGACGTCGAGCACGATCAACTTCTGGTAGGGGGTGAACCGGATGCGATCCGAACCGACTTCCTCGGCCAGGTCGGCGATCTTGGTCAGGATGGTTCCGGACACCCGGCCCGCGATCGGGGCGACCCCGATCGCGTTGAGGCCGTTGCGGAGTCGCTGCACCCCGACGTGGTCGATCGGTCGCACTACCGGTTGGGGAGCCGGGCCGTCGATGAGCGGGCGCCGCAGATACTCGGCCTCGAGCACCGCGCGGAACTTCTCCGGTCCCCAGTCCTTGACGAGGAACTTCAGCCGGGCCTTGGCGCGCAGCCTGCGATAGCCGTAGTCCCGGAAGAGACTGACCACCGCTTCCCAGACGTCGGGCACCTCCGCGAGGGGCACCCACGCGCCGAGACGCTGAGCCAGCATCGGGTTGGTGGACAGCCCGCCGCCCACCCACAGGTCCAACCCCGGGCCGTGTTCGGGATGGTTGACGCCGATGAAGGACACGTCGTTGACTTCGTGGACGACGTCCTGCAACCCGCTGATGGCGGTCTTGAACTTGCGCGGGAGGTTCGCGTACTCGGGCTTTCCGATGTAGCGGCGCACGATCTCCTCGATCGCCGGGGTGGCGTCGAGCACCTCGTCGAGGGACTCCCCGGCCAGGGGCGAGCCCAGGACGACTCGCGGGCAGTCCCCGCATGCCTCGGTGGTCTGTAGCCCGACCGCATCCAGGCGCCGCCAGATCTCGGGCATGTCCTCGACCCGGATCCAGTGGTATTGGACGTTCTGGCGGTCGGAGATGTCGGCGGTGTCCCGGGCGAACTCGGTGGAGAGCTGGCCGAGCGTGCGCAGTGCCGCCGCGGTCAGCGCACCGGCGTCGCTGCGGACCCGCAGCATGAAGAACTTCGCCTCCAGCAGGTCGATGTTCTCCTCACCCGTCCAGGTGCCGTCGTAACCCTCCTCACGCTGGGTGTAGAGACCCCACCAGCGGAACCGGCCGCGCAGGTCGGTTTTGTCGATGCTGTCGAAGCCCGCACGGGCGTAGACGTTCTCGATACGTGCCCGGACGTTGAGTGGGTCGTCGTCCTTCTTGATCTGTTCGTTGATGTTGAGCGGTTCCCGCTGGCCCAGCGCCCACTGGCCCTCGCCGCGCCGTCTGGGCGATTCAGCGTCGGTCATGCGGGTCATCAGGTTCTCCTGGTATGCGGATGCTGGTGGATGAGCCGTTGCTCGTCGGGCAACGCTTCTCCGACAGCCAGCTCGGGTGTGTGAGCGGGGGTCTACGGCGTTACGCCGGACAACAACAGCTGCAGATGCGCTTGTAATCGATGTGCCGGCGCACCACGAGGGCAACCCAGGGCTGCAGCATCTCGGGCGTGGGCATGGCCGCAATTGTGCCATGCCTACCGCCACCGGCCCTCACCGGCCGAGATTTGGGCTCACCGTGAGCAGAAGGTGCTGCACGCTCTGGGACACTTCAGGGGTGCGGGCGCTTCCCCCGGTGAACCCGGGAACCCCCTTCGGCATCTACATCCATGTCCCGTTCTGCGCCGCCCGGTGCGGATACTGCGATTTCAACACCTACACGGCCAAGGAACTGGGCGTGGGTACGGGGACAGCCGCCTGGCAGGAAGCACTGTGTGCCGAACTGGACCTGGCGGCGGGCATGCTCGGGACGGTGACGGTGGACACTGTCTTCGTCGGCGGCGGCACACCTTCACTGCTGGGCGCCGAACAGCTGGTGGCCATCCTTGACGCCGTCCGGGCACGCTTCGAGCTGGCCGGCGACGCGGAGGTGACCAGCGAGGCCAACCCCGAGTCCACGTCGGCGGATTTCTTCGCCGCGATCCGCGCCGCCGGTTACACCCGGGTGTCACTGGGGATGCAGTCGATCGCACCGCACGTCCTGGCCGTGCTCGATCGGGCCCACACGCCGGGCCGGGCGGTGGCCGCCGCGGGTGAGGCGTTGGCGGCAGGCTTCGAGCACGTCAACGTCGATCTGATGTACGGCGTCCCGGGGGAGACCGACCGGGATGTCCTCGACTCGGTCGCGGCGGTGCTGGCGGCCGGGGTCGATCACGTCTCGGCCTACGCGCTCGTGGCCGAGGAGGGCACCGCGCTGGCCCGGCGCGTCCGGCGCAAAGAGGTCGAGATGCCCGGCGACGACGCACTCGCCCGGCGGTATCGGCTGATCGACGAGAGCCTGTCGGCAGCGGGGTTGCAGTGGTACGAGGTGTCGAACTGGAGTCGCCCGGGTGGGCAATGCCGACATAATCTCGGTTACTGGAGCGGGGGACAGTGGTGGGGGGCGGGGCCGGGTGCCCACGGATTCATCGGTGACGTGCGCTGGTGGAATGTCAAGCATCCCGATGCGTACGCGCAGCGGGTCAGCGCCGGCGACAACGCCATCGACGGCTTCGAAACGCTCGATCGGCGCAGTCGGCACTATGAAGACGTCCTGCTGGGCATCCGGTTGCGGAGCGGGCTTGAGACCGCGGTGCTCAGTGAGTCAGAGCGGCGCCGCGCCGAGCAGGCGGTCGGCGACGGCCTGCTCGCGTACGACGGTGACCGGTTGGTTCTGACCGAGCGTGGGCGACTGCTCGCCGATGGCGTGGTCCGCGACATCCTGGACCGCTGATGAGCCGGGGCCGCCCGTGGCACTCGGTCGGCGCGGGTGCTAAGACTGCTGGTTCGGACCCGTAAAATAGGGTCAATCAGGAGGTGCACCAGTGGGAACTGCCGACGACCGTCGCTTCGAGGTGCTGCGCGCCATCGTTGCGGACTTCGTCGCGACCCGCGAGCCGATCGGCTCCAAGGCGCTGGTCGAACGCCATAACCTGGGTGTTTCCAGCGCCACCGTGCGCAACGACATGGCTGTGCTGGAGGCCGAGGGCTACATCGCCCAGCCCCACACCAGCTCCGGGCGGGTCCCGACCGAGAAGGGCTACCGGGAGTTCGTCAACCGGATCGACGAGGTCAAGCCGCTGTCGGTGCCCGAGCGCCGGGCCATCCTGTCGTTTCTGGAGTCGGCCGTGGACATGGACGACGTCCTGCGGCGGGCGGTGCGCCTGCTCGCCCAGCTGACCCGCCAGGTGGCCGTCGTGCAGTATCCGACCCTGGCGGCTTCGACGGTGCGTCACCTGGAAGTCGTCGCCCTGACCCCGGCGCGGCTGTTGATGGTGGTCATCACCGACTCCGGTCGGGTCGACCAGCGCATCGTCGAACTCGGCGACACCTTCGACGAGCATCAGGTGTCCCAGCTGCGGGAGCTGCTGGGCCAGGCGCTGGTCGGCAAGAAACTGCCGGCCGCCTCGGTGGCCGTTGCCGACCTCGCCGGGCAACTCGACGCCTCGGGCAAGTTCGGCGACGCCGTCGGCCGCTCGGCGACGGTTCTGCTGGAGGCTCTCGTCGACCACAGCGACGAGCGGCTGCTGATGGGCGGAACGGCCAATCTGACCCGCAACACCGCCGACTTCGGCGGCTCGCTACGGCCTGTCCTGGAGGCGCTCGAGGAACAGGTCGTCGTGCTGCGCCTATTGACCGCCCAGCAGGAGGCGGGCAAGGTGACGGTGCGTATCGGCCACGAGCACGAGGCCGAGCAGATGGCCGGAACCTCGGTCGTGACCACCGCGTACGGCAGCCCCGGCACCGTGTTCGGGGGAATGGGTGTGGTCGGTCCCACCCGGATGGACTATCCCGGGACGATGGCCAATGTCGCGGCGGTTGCCCTGTACATCGGCGAAGTTCTGGGCAGACGCGCTGGCTGAGGCCGGCGCGAAGAAAGGTCAGGCGTGGCACGCGACTACTACGGCTTGCTCGGAGTCAGCCGGAATGCGAGTGACTCCGATATCAAACGCGCCTACCGCAAACTGGCCCGCGAACTGCACCCCGACGTCAACCCCGATGAGGCGGCCCAGCACCGATTCAAGGAAGTCAGCACCGCCTACGAGGTGCTCTCCGACCCCGAGAAACGACGCATCGTCGACCTTGGTGGTGATCCCCTGGCGACGGCCGGCATGTCCAATGGATTCACCGGATTCGGTGGCCTGGGTGATGTGTTCGAGGCGTTCTTCGGCGGAGGCGGCGGAGCCCGCGGCCCGATCAGTCGCGTTCGTCCCGGTTCGGATTCACTGCTGCGAATGCGGTTGTCGCTCAATGAGTGTGCGGTCGGAGTAGTCCGACAGGTCACGGTGGACACTGCTGTGCTCTGCGACCTGTGCCAGGGACGCGGCACGCACGGCGACTCGATGCCGACCATGTGCGACACCTGCGACGGCCGGGGTGAGATCCAGAGCGTTCAGCGTTCACTGATCGGTCAGGTCATGACATCGCGGCAATGCCCGACCTGCGGAGGGGTCGGGGAAGTGATTCCCGACCCGTGCCGTCGCTGCGCCGGAGACGGGCGGGTACGGGCTCGCCGGGACATCAGCGTGAAGACCCCCGCGGGCGTCGCCGACGGAATGCGGGTGCGATTGGCCGCGCAGGGCGAGGTCGGCCCCGGCGGAGGCCCGGCCGGGGACCTCTATGTGGAGATCCACGAGAAGCCGCACGAGATCTTCGTCCGGGACGGCGACGATCTGCACTGCACGATCACCGTGCCGATGGTCGAGGCGGCGCTGGGCACGACGGTGGCCGTCGAGGGAATCCCCGACGGAGAGATCGCCATCGACGTGGCACCGGGAACTCAGCCCGGCGCGGTGCTGACCCTGCGCGGGCACGGGATGCCGCATCTGCGTTCGGGGGCCCGCGGCGATCTGCACGCCCATGTCGAGGTGAGCGTCCCGACGAGGCTCGACGCCAGGGCCAAGCAATTACTCGGCGAGGTCAGGACCCTCGGCCAGGAGCAGGCCGCGGTCAAGCCCACCCGCACCGTGCCCAATCAGCCCGGTGGCGGACTGTTCAGCCGACTTCGCGAAACCTTCACCGGCCGCTGATCCGTCGGCGTGGTTGCGAGCCTGTTCTACACCGACGAGATCCCGGTGGCTGGTGCGACCGCGGTCCTCGGCGGCGACAGCGGCTTTCACGCCGCCACGGTGCGCCGTATCAGGGTCGGCGAGTCGCTGATGCTCGGAGACGGCGCGGGCACCCTCGCCGACTGTGTGGTCGAGTCCGTCGACCGTGACAGCCTCGGTGCCCGCGTGCTGCGGCGGCGCACCGTGGCGCCGACCCGTCCCACGGTGACCGTCGCCCAGGCCATCCCGAAGTCGGAGCGCTCCGAACTGGCCATCGAGCTGGCAACCGAGGCGGGCGCCGACGAATTCCTGGCCTGGCAGGCCGCTCGCTGCGTCGGCCGCTGGGATGACGACCAGCGTGCCGCCAAGGGGCTGCGGCGCTGGCGGGCGGTGGCGCACTCCGCCGCCCAGCAGGCGCGTCGCGCCTACCTGCCCGGCATCTCCGGGCCCGTGGCGACGCGGGCCCTGGCCGAGGCCGTTGCCGAGCGCACCGCCGCAGGCTCGGTGGCACTGCTGCTGCACGAATCAGCAGAACGGCCGCTGACCGCGGTGGGGCTCTCCGGGGCGACCTCGATCCTCATCGTGGTCGGGCCTGAGGGCGGCGTCACCGAGGAGGAGAAAGCCCTGCTCGAAGATGCCGGGGCGGTGGCCGTCCAGCTCGGTCCGACCGTCCTGCGGACGTCCACCGCGGCCGCCGTCGCCCTCGGGGCGCTCGGGGCGCTCACACCACGCTGGGAGATCGACTGATGGCGGAGGATTGTTTGCCAGCTGGGGTATTCGTTCGGGTCGGCGCGGCGGTAGGATTACCTCAGCGCCCATGAGAAAGCAGGCATCGAAAACCACGTGACGCCCCGCGAAACGACCGCTGCTGTTCGCAGCAGCATGACTGTTCCGCCCGACCTCGTTGTGGGCCTGCTCGGTTCGGCCGACGACAACCTGCGCGCGCTCGAGGCGGCGCTGTCCGCCGAGGTGCACGTGCGCGGCAACACGATCACGCTGTCCGGCAGACCGGCGGACGTGGGTCTGGCCGAGCGGGTGATCTCCGAACTGATCGCCGTCGTGGCCGGCGGCCAGGCCCTCACCCCGGACGCGGTGCGGCGCAGCGTCGCGATGGTCTCCGAGGCGGAGAACACCTCGCCCGCCGAGGTGCTGACCTTGGACATCCTGTCCCGGCGGGGCAGGACCATCCGTCCCAAGACGCTCAACCAGAAGCGCTACGTCGACGCGATCGACGCGAACACCATCGTCTTCGGCATCGGTCCGGCCGGCACCGGCAAGACCTACCTGGCGATGGCCAAGGCGGTCAATGCGCTGCAGACCAAGCAGGTCAGTCGGATCATCCTCACCCGCCCGGCGGTGGAAGCCGGTGAGCGCCTTGGTTTTCTGCCCGGCACCCTCAGCGAGAAGATCGATCCGTATCTGCGGCCGCTCTACGATGCGCTACACGACATGATGGACGCCGAGGCGATTCCCAAACTCATGAGCTCCGGCGTCATCGAAGTAGCGCCGCTGGCCTACATGCGTGGCCGCACACTCAACGACTCCTTCATCATTCTGGACGAGGCCCAGAACACCACCGCTGAGCAGATGAAGATGTTCCTCACCCGCCTGGGGTTCGGCTCGAAGATCGTGGTGACCGGTGACATCACCCAAGTCGATTTGCCCGGGGGGGCCACGTCGGGCCTGCGGGCGGCGATGGAGATCCTCGACGGCATCGACGATATCCACTTCTCCCTGCTCACCAGCGCCGACGTTGTGCGCCACCGGCTGGTCTCGGATATCGTCGACGCCTACGCCAAGGCCGCCGATCGGCCCGGCCTGCCCAATCGCGCGCATCGCCGCTCGTCGCGGCGGTAGGCGGCGAGGGAAGAACCGATGAGCATCGAAGTCTCCAACGAGTCCGGTGTGGACGTCTCCGAAGAAGAACTGATCAGCATCGCACGCTTCGTCATCCGCAAGATGAAGGTCAACCCGAGCGCTGAGCTGTCGATGCTGCTGCTCGACACCGACGCAATGGCGGATCTGCACATGCGGTGGATGGATCTGCCGGGTCCCACCGATGTGATGAGCTTCCCGATGGACGAACTCGAACCCGGCGGTCGCCCGGACGCGCCCGAACCGGGCCCGTCCATGCTCGGTGACATCGTGCTGTGTCCTCAGTTCGCCGCCAAGCAGGCCCAGGCAGCCGGGCACAGCCTCGGACACGAGCTGGCACTGCTCACCGTTCACGGTGTGCTGCACCTGCTGGGTTACGACCACGGCGAGCCCGAGGAGGAGCGGGAGATGTTCGCGCTGCAGAACAGACTCCTTGAGGAGTGGGTGGCAGACCAGGTCGAGGCCTACCAGCGGGACCGCCAGACTGAGCGGGACCAACGCCTGCTCGACAAGCGGTACTTCGACAATTGATCGGGTTGGACAATTGATCGGGTTGGACAATTGACCGGGCTGGCGCCGCTGGTCGGCGTGATCGCACTCATCGCCCTGGGCGGACTGTTCGCCGCCGTCGACGCGGCGATCGGCACCGTGTCCGTCGCGCGGGTGGAGGAGCAGGTCCGCCTCGAGCGCCCTGGTGCGATCCGCCTCGCCCGGATGCTGCCCGAGCGGCCCCGCTACATCAATCTCGTTGTGCTGCTTCGGATCGCCTGTGAAGCCAGCGCGACCGTGCTGCTCGTCGCCTACATCTACGACGACATCGGCCTTACCTGGGGGCTGGTGGCCGCGGCGGGCGTGATGACCCTGGCCAGCTTCGTCGTGATCGGAGTCGGTGCCCGCACCCTCGGACGCCAGAATGCGTATTCGATCGCCCTCGTCTCGGCGCTGCCGCTGCAGGCCATCTCGGTGCTGCTCACCCCTATCAGCAGGCTGCTGGTCCTGCTCGGAAACGCCCTCACGCCGGGCCGCGGCTTCCGCAACGGCCCCTTCGCCTCTGAGATCGAACTGCGGGAGGTGGTCGATCTCGCCCAGCAGAGCGGCGTGGTGGCCGACGAGGAGCGTCGGATGATCCAGTCGGTTTTCGAACTCGGTGACACTCCGGCCCGGGAGGTCATGGTGCCGCGCACCGAGATGGTGTGGATCGAAAGCGACAAGACGGCCGGACAGGCGACGTCATTGGCAGTCCGCAGCGGCCATTCGCGGATACCGGTAATCGGGGAGAACGCCGATGACATCGTCGGGGTCGTCTACCTCAAGGATCTGGTGCGTAAGACGTACAACTCCACCAACGGCGGCCGCGACACCAAGGTCGCCGAGGTGATGCGCCCGGCGGTGTTCGTCCCTGACTCCAAGCCGCTCGATGATCTCCTGCGGGAGATGCAGCACGACCGAAACCATATGGCTCTGCTCGTCGACGAATACGGTGCGACAGCCGGCCTGGTCACCATCGAGGACGTGCTCGAGGAGATCGTCGGTGAGATCGCAGACGAGTACGACACCCACGAAGTCGCGCCGGTAGAGGATCTGGGCGAGAGGACCTTCCGGGTATCCGCCCGTCTGCCGATCGAGGATGTCGGCGAGCTCTACGGCATCGAGTTCGACCCGAAACTCGACGTTGACACCATCGGGGGGCTGCTCGCCCTGGAGCTGGGCCGGGTGCCGCTACCCGGGGCGGAGGTCGTCTCGCACGGACTGCGGCTTCGTGCCGAGGGCGGGCCGGACCCGCGCGGCCGGGTGCGCATCGGCACGATTCTGCTGAGCCCGGACGGCGACGTTGGCTGAATCGGATGGCTGAATCGATACAGACCGAGGATGCCAAACTGGTGATCCTCGCCCGCGGCGCCATGGCGCGATCCGGCCTGAGCAGCGCAGCGGCGGTCCGCGACCTGGAGGGCCGCAGCTACGTGGGCGTGCCCGTGACGATGTCGGCTCTGCGCTTGACCGGCTTACAGGTTGCCGTAGCCACGGCAATGTCCAGTGGTGCAACAGGATTCGAAGCGGTCGCGCTGGTCGGCGGATCAACGCAGGATGACGGTCTGGACGCGGTGCGTGAGCTCTCCCCGACGGCCGCGGTCGTCGTTACCGACCGCGACGGAAACCCGCTGTGAGCGAGTTCCGCTCAGGTTTCGTCTGCCTGGTCGGGCGTCCCAACACCGGCAAGTCGACGTTGACCAATGCACTGGTGGGGGCAAAGGTGGCGATCACGTCGAACCGGCCGCAGACCACCCGGCGGGTCATCCGCGGCATCGTGCACCGCGACGACTTCCAGATCGTCCTCGTCGACACTCCGGGACTGCATCGGCCGCGCACCCTGCTCGGCCAACGTCTCAACGATCTGGTGCGCGACACCTACACCCAGGTCGACGCGATCGGTCTGTGCCTGCCCGCCGATGAGCCGATCGGTCCGGGGGACCGATGGATTTACGAGCAGATCCGGTCGGTGGCGCCGCAGACCACGCTGGTGGCCATCGTCACCAAGATCGACAAGGTCGCCAAAGACAACCTCGCGGCCGCTCTGATGGCGGTCGACGAGTTGGTGGGTGAGCACGCCGCGGCCATCGTGCCGGTCTCGGCGACCACCGGTGAGCAAGTCGACGTGCTTATCGACGTCCTGGCCGCCCAGTTGCAGCCCGGCCCGGCGTTCTACCCCGACGGTGAGTTGACCGACGAGCCCGAGGAGGCCCTGATGGCCGAGCTGATCCGGGAGGCCGCCCTGGAAGGCGTCCGCGACGAGCTCCCGCACTCGCTGGCGGTGGTGATCGACGAGGTGAGCCCGCGGGCCGACCGCGACGATCTCATCGACGTGCACGCGATCCTCTACGTCGAGCGGGAGAGCCAGAAGGGGATCGTCATCGGCCGCGGTGGCAGCCGTCTGCGGGAGGTCGGCACGGTCGCCCGCGCCCAGATCGAGAAACTGCTCGGTACCAAGATCTATCTGGACCTGCGGGTCAAGGTCGCCCGAAACTGGCAGCGCGACCCCAAGCAACTGGGCCGGCTCGGTTTCTGAGCCGGACATCGGCGCGGGGTGCCGGCGATGTCGCAGACGGGTGTCAGACTCGTCTGATGCGGCTGTACCGGGACCGAGCGGTGGTCCTTCGCCAGCACAAACTCGGCGAGGCCGACCGGATCGTCACCCTGCTGACCCGCGAGCACGGTCTGGTCCGCGCAGTGGCCAAGGGGGTGCGGCGCACCCGCAGCAAGTTCGGATCGCGGCTGGAACCGTTCGCCCACATCGACGTTCAACTCCACGCCGGCCGCAACCTCGACATCGTCACCCAGGTGGTCTCGATCGACGCTCTCGGGTCCGACATCGTCCGCGATTACGGCAGGTATACCTGTGCCTGCGCGATCCTGGAGACCGCCGAGCGGCTCGCCGGCGAGGAACGGGCGCCGGCTCCGGTGCTGCACCGGCTCACGGTCGGTGCGCTGCGGGCGGTAGCTGACGGTCTGCGCCCTCGCGAGCTGGTGCTGGACGCCTACCTGCTGCGCGCCATGGGTACCGCGGGCTGGGCGCCGGCGTTGACCGAGTGCGCCCGGTGCGCCGCCCCGGGTCCGCACCGTGCCTTCCACGTCGCCGCCGGGGGCAGCGTGTGCACGCACTGCCGTCCGTCGGGTTCCACGACCCCGCCGCAGCCGGTGCTGGATCTGATGACCGCGCTGCACGACGGCGACTGGACGGCGGCGGAGTCCTCCTCGGCGGCGCATCGCAACCACGCCAGCGGCCTGGTTGCCGCTCACCTGCAGTGGCACCTGGAACGGCGGTTGCGGACACTGCCGCTGGTGGAGCGTTTCTCTGCACTGCCCGCCGACCATGGACAGGGGGTGTTCAGGCAGGATGTGCCCCATGGCCACGAACCGGGTGACCAGCTCCTGGCGGGGAGCTGAGCGCAGGCGACGGGAGAGCTACCCGCAGCTGCCGCCCGCGCCCGAGGACTATCCGGTCTTCCCCGACACCTCGGCCTGGCCGGTGGTGTTCCCGGAACTGCCGCCCGCGCCGGGCGGTGGCCCCCGCCGCCCACCCCAGCACGTGTCCAAGGCGGTGCCGCCGGCGATCCCGGCCGACCAGCTTCCCCAGCACGTCGCCATCGTCATGGACGGCAACGGCCGGTGGGCCACCCAGCGCGGCCTGAGCCGCACCGAGGGGCACAAGATGGGTGAGGCGGTGCTGATCGACATCACCTGTGGCGCGATCGAACTCGGCATCAAGCACCTGACGGTCTACGCGTTCTCGACCGAGAATTGGCGCCGAAGCTCCGAAGAGGTGCGCTTCCTGATGGGCTTCAACCGCGAGGTGGTGCGGCGACGCCGGGAGAACCTCAACGCCATGGGGGTGCGGATGCGCTGGGTCGGGTCGCGGGCCCGGATGTGGCGCAGCGTCATCAAGGAATTCGACGTCGCCGAGGACATGACGGTCGACAACAAGGTGATCACCGTCAATTACTGCGTCAACTACGGCGGACGCGCGGAGATCGCGGAAGCGGCTCGACAGATCGCCCGGGATGTCGCCGCCGGCCGAGTCGATCCCGAGCGCGTGGATGAGACTCTGCTGTCGGCACATCTGCACCGGCCCGACATTCCCGACGTGGATCTGTTCATCCGGACCTCGGGAGAGCAACGCTCGAGCAACTTCATGCTGTGGCAGGCCGCTTACGCCGAGTACGTCTTCCAGGACAAGCTGTGGCCCGACTACGACCGCCGCGATCTCTGGGCGGCTTGCGAGGAGTACGTCCGGCGCAACCGGCGTTTCGGACGCGCCTGAGGTCCGGTCAGTTCCCGCCGCCGCGGCAGCCGGCGCAGGTGCCGAACAGCTCGATGGTGTGACTCACCTCGGAGAAACCGTGGTCGGCGGCCACCGTGGCGGCCCACGCCTCGACCTCGCTGCCGCTGACTTCCACCGCGCACGCGCAGCGTCGGCAGACCAGGTGGTGATGGTGCTGCTCGGCCGCGCAGCGGCGGTACACCGACTCCCCGGTGTCGTTGCGCACCACGTCGACCAAGCCGGCCGTGGCGAGCGCCTGCAGATTGCGGTACACCGTGGTCAGCCCGATGTTCTCGCCGCGTCGGCGCAGTTCGTCGTGGAGTTCCTGCGCCGACCGGAAGCCGTCCACCGCGTCGAGCATCGCGACGACCGCGGCCCGCTGCCTGGTGGCCCGAACGCCGGCGCCAACCGAACGCCGCTCGCTCGTCTCGTCACCCCCTGGATGCACCGATACGCCGCTGGAAATGATTTCCACTAGCGGCCACACTAGCGGCCCACCACCGCACGGGGGTTGGCGGGTGTCAAAGCTGGTGAGTGGTGTCGCTTAGGCTGGTGCGGTTCCCTACAGCGAAGGAGCGCGAACCCCGTGGCGTCCGTCATCGACTCCGTGGTCAACCTGGCCAAGCGCCGTGGCCTGGTGTACCCCTGCGGCGAGATCTACGGGGGAACCCGCTCGGCATGGGATTACGGCCCGCTGGGCGTGGAACTCAAGGAGAACATCAAGCGACAGTGGTGGCTCGCGACGGTCACCGGCCGCGATGACGTCGTCGGTCTGGACAGCTCGATCATCCTGCCGCGGGAGGTCTGGGTGGCGTCGGGACACGTCGAGGTCTTCCACGATCCGCTGGTCGAGTGCCTGCAGTGCCACAAGCGTCACCGCCAGGACCACATGCAGGAAGCGCACTTCGAGAAGAGGGGGGCCAAAGAGGGCCTCGCGGATCCGGAGTCGGTACCGATGACCGAGATCGTCTGCCCGGACTGCGGGACCAAGGGGGAGTGGACCGAGCCTCGCGAGTTCAACATGATGCTCAAGACCTACCTCGGCCCGATCGAGAGCGAGGAGGGACTGCACTACCTGCGTCCGGAGACCGCCCAGGGAATCTTCGTCAATTTCGCCAACGTCGTGACCACCTCGCGCCGCAAGCCTCCATTCGGAATCGCTCAGATCGGCAAGAGCTTCCGCAACGAGATCACCCCGGGCAACTTCATCTTCCGCACCCGTGAGTTCGAGCAGATGGAGATGGAGTTCTTCGTCGAACCCGATACCGCCCGCGACTGGCACCAGTACTGGATCGACACCCGACTGCAGTGGTATGTGGACCTCGGTATCGACCCGGACAACCTCCGGCTCTATGAGCACCCCAAGGAGAAGTTGTCGCACTACTCCGACCGCACCGTCGACATCGAGTACAAGTTCGGGTTCCCGGGCAACCCGTGGGGTGAGTTGGAGGGCGTGGCCAACCGGACCGATTTCGACCTGAAAACCCACTCCCAGCACTCAGGTACCGACCTGTCCTACTACGACCAGGCCGCAGACGCTCGCTACATCCCCTACGTGATCGAACCCGCAGCGGGGCTGACGCGATCCTTCATGGCGTTCCTCGTCGACGCCTACGCCGAGGACACCGCGCCCAACGCCAAGGGCGGGGAGGACAAGCGGACCGTTCTTCGCCTCGACCCGCGGCTGGCGCCGGTCAAGGCGGCTGTGTTGCCGCTGTCGCGCCATGCCGACCTCAGCCCCAAGGCGCGTGATCTGGCGGCGGAGTTGCGCCGCTCCTGGAATGTGGAGTTCGACGACGCCGGCGCGATCGGCCGCCGCTACCGCCGCCAGGACGAGATCGGCACCCCCTACTGTGTGACCGTCGACTTCGACACCCTGGAGGACCACGCGGTCACCGTGCGCGAACGGGATGCGATGACCCAGGAGAGGGTCGGCCTGGATGCGGTCGCGGGTTATCTCGCAGCCAAGTTGGTCGGCTGAGCGGGAATCAGAATCGCCCACCGCCGCCCAGCAGCCCACCACCACCGCCGCCGCCTGGCGAGCCGCCGTAGGTCGTCGACGTCCAGCCGCCGCCGGATCTGCTGTGACCGCCACCGAAGCCGCCGGACAGCACATTGCCCAGGATGATGCCGCCGATCACCGCCCCCATATCGGACTGCTGTCCGCCGCGCGCCTGGTAGGCGCGCTGGCCGGCCTGCACGTCATTGTTGGCCAGCTGCTGAGCCTGAGCGGCCAGCATCGCCGCGCCGTTGGCGTGGGCGATCGCCTCGGTGATGTTGGTGTTCTTCTTGGCCTGCGCGGCCTCCAGCTGGCGACTCGCTTCATTGAGGCGGGTCCGGGCCTCTGGTCCGATGCTGCCGCGGCGGGTGTCGATGTAGTCCGACACCGCCCGGACGCGCGACTGCGCGGTGAACAGCGCCTGCTCGTAAGCGCGGTTGAGACGCTCGGCGGCCTCGCGCTGTTCGGCCACCTCGGCGAGCAGCCGGTCCAGATCGGCGTCGGCCTGGGTCAGCGCGGTGAACGCGCCCAGCGGGTCGGCCGCGCCGGTCGCCTGCGCGGAGCTGACGGCCTTCACCGCCTTGTCGCGCACGCCGGACAGGTCGGCTGCGGTGTCCAGCCCACCGCGGGCCAACTGGCTGCCGGCCTCGTTGATACCTCGCTGGATATCCTCGATCGCCGCCGGCAGTCCGGCCATGGCCCGCCGGATGTCACTGGAGGCGCTGTCGACCGCATCGAGCATGGTGTGCGCCTGCTGCAGTGCTGATTCCGCGCCGCGGATGCAGTCGACCAGCTCGCCGACCTCGCCCGCCACCGGCTTGGCGGCAAGCTCGCGCGCGCGGGAGATCGCCTTGTCTGCGAATCCCAGACGCTCTTTGGCGGCGTTGACGTTTCGGGCGACCGACGCCAGGGCCGACTCGGCGAACTCGGCGTGCAACTGATCGAGCCGCTGTTGAGCCGGTTCGACCCGGGTGGTGACGTCGACCAGTTGGCGGGTCAGGGCGTCGAGTCGTTCGGGTGAGTTGAGCACGAGGTCGCGCATCTCGTGGAAGGCCTCGTTCTGGGTGTCCAGCTCGCGGTTGGCCTTGGCGGCCGCGACCACCACCCGGGTGAGCAGATCGCGGCGCTCGGAGATCGGATCGGGGGCCCCGTCGTCGAGTTTCTGGCGGACGTTGAACGCCTGGGCCAGCGTCGCGCGGGCGGACTCGACCGCGGCGGCGAAGGGCGCCGTCTGGGCGGGTCCGAACTCCTCGACGGCCAGCGCCAACTCGTTGGCACTGGTGCGCACCGCGTTGTCCACCTCGACCACGATCGAGCGGGACAGTTCGTCGAGGGCGTCGATGGGCACCGCGGCCAGGGCGGCGGGGTCGGTGGGGTCGATGGTGCGTGCGGCCGCGACGTCGGCTTCATGCCGCTGTCGCCGCCGCCGGCGACCCCAGAACACCATCCCGGCGATAAGGAGCAGGCCGATGCCGGCGAAGACCAGCAGGCCCGTCACCGATCCGCCTCCGCCGCCGGAGCCGTTCCCGGCCGCGGAGACCCCGCCCGCGCCGATGCCGGCCAGTCCGGTGGCGGCCGCGGTCGCTGCTCCGGCCCAGTCGCCCTCGCGCAGCGCGGGTTCGATGCGGTCCCGGCGAATGTCGTCGACCTTGGTCGAACTGCCCCCGGCCGCTGCCGAGGGCACCAGGAAGGCGTAGGAGCGCTGCCCGGTCGCCACCGCGAGGATCGCGTCCTCGTCGCCCAGGTCGCTGGCGATGCGGGTCTGCTGTGCCCAGGTCACGGCACCCTGCGGGGCGAAGGAATCGACGAAGACCACCCACAGCCGGACCCGGCGGTCGCGGTAGAGCTGGTCGACGGCCTGCTGAACGGACTCAAGTTGCCGGTCGCTCAGCGCCGCGGCGTTGTCGGTGACGTAGTCGGGCAGCCGGAACGGCGGCTCGGCTCCCGCCGCCGGGGCAAGCAGGACCGCGGCGGTCAGGATCGCGGCCAGCACGCGGAGCAGACGAGGACCTCGCATGGTGGCCAATGTAGGCCAACCCGATGTAGGCCAATGCGGAAGCCCGCAACGCGCGGCGAGCAAAACTTGGCAGACTGTGCGCACAGTGATCATCAACCAGCAGGACTGCTACACCGAGGCCGACCGCGAGCGGGTGGTGGCCGAGCCGGCCAAGACCGCGGCATTGCCCGGGACCAGCACCGAACACCGCACCGACTTCGCTCGCGACCGCGCCCGGGTGCTGCACAGCGCCGCGCTACGCCGACTAGCCGACAAAACCCAGGTGGTCGGGCCCCGGGAGAGCGAGAACCCGCGCACCCGGCTGACGCACTCCCTCGAGGTCGCGCAGATCGGACGGGGGATGGCCGTACCCCTCGGCTGCGATCCCGACCTGGTCGATCTGGCCGGACTGGCGCATGACATCGGCCACCCGCCCTACGGCCACAACGGTGAGCAGGCGCTCGACGAATTCGCGGCCCCGTGCGGTGGCTTCGAGGGCAATGCGCAGACCTTCCGGATATTGACCAGGCTGGAGCCGAAGGTGCTCGCCCGCCAGAACGGTTTCGCGCGCAGCGTCGGCCTCAATCTGACCCGCGCCGCCCTGGACGCGGTGACCAAGTACCCGTGGCCGCGTGACGGGGCCGGCCGGAAGTTCGGGTTCTACGCCGACGACGCCGAACTCGCGGGCTGGGTCCGGGCCGGCGCGCCGGTCGCACGACCGTGCCTGGAGGCCCAGGTGATGGACTGGGCCGACGACGTCGCCTATTCGGTCCACGATGTCGAGGACGGGGTCATCTCGGGGCGCATCGACCTTCGGGTCCTGGCCGACCGTGATGCGGCCGCCACACTGGCCCGGCTCGGCTCCCCGGGCTCCCGTGGCGGCGCGGGTCCCTTAGTCGGGGAGCTAGAGGATGCCGCCACACGGTTGTCCCGGCTGCCGGTGGTGGCCGCGGTGGGGCGGTACGACGGAACTCTGGCGGCCTCTGTCGCGCTCAAGCAGTTGACCAGCGAGTTGGTGGGCCGCTTCGCGTCGGCCGCGGTCGCCGAGACGTTGTTGCGGGCCGGGCCGGCCCCTCTGGTGCGTTACCAGGCCGACCTGCGCGTTCCGATCGCGGTGCGAGCGGAGGTCACAGTACTCAAAACCCTTGCACTGCAATTCATCATGTCCGATCCCCGTCATCTGGAATTGCAGGCCAGGCAACGGGAACGCATCCACCGAGTGGCGGACCGACTGCTCGCGGGAGCTCCGGCGACACTCGACGCCATGCTGGGCCCAGTATTCGCGGCCGCCCCTGACGACAGTGCCCGGATGCGGGTGGTCGTCGACCAGATCGCCGCCTGCACCGAGGGGCGCCTGGAACGGCTCGACGGCGCGGGTCACGGTTCTGGCGATGGGTTCTAGACTGACCCGGTGGCAGCGGTGAGCGGGGACGGGGCTCGCCGGGGCCGCATCCCCGATCGTGACATCGCCGCCATCCGCGAGCAGGTCCGGATCGAAGACATCGTGGGCGACTACGTCCAGTTGCGGCGCGCCGGAGCCGATTCGCTCAAGGGCCTGTGTCCCTTCCACGACGAGAAATCCCCGTCCTTCCACGTCCGCCCCAACCACGGGCACTTCCACTGTTTCGGGTGTGGTGAGGGAGGCGACGTCTACGCCTTCATGCAGAAGATCGAGCACGTCAACTTCGTCGAGGCGGTGGAGATGCTCGCCGATCGCATCGGCTACGCGGTGACCTACAGCGGGGGCGGCACCAGCGCACAGCGCGATCGCGGCAGCCGCAGCAGGCTCGTCGCGGCCAACGCAGCCGCCCAGGAGTTCTACCGCGCAGCGTTGGAGTCCCAGGAGGCCGCCCCGGCCCGGCAATTTCTGAGCAAGCGCAATTTCGACGCCGCGGCAGCGCAGGACTTCGGATGCGGCTTTGCGCCGCCCGGGTGGGACACGTTGACCAAGCACCTGATCCGAAAAGGTTTCGAGTTCGCCGAACTCGAGGCCGCCGGGTTGTCCCGTGAGGGCCGCCGGGGTCCGATTGATCGGTTCCACCGGCGGCTGCTCTGGCCGATCCGTAGTGCCAGCGGCGAAACGCTGGGTTTCGGTGCACGACGGATCTTCGACGACGATCCCATCGAGGCCAAGTACGTCAACACACCCGAGACCGTGCTCTATCGGAAGTCTGCTGTGCTGTTCGGGATCGACCGCGCCAAACGGGACATCGCCAAGGGCCACCAGGCTGTCGTCGTGGAGGGTTACACCGACGTGATGGCGATGCACCTGGCCGGGGTCGGAACGGCAGTCGCCTCGTGCGGCACGGCCTTCGGAGACGAGCACCTTGCGATGTTGCGTCGGCTGATGATGGACGACAAGTTCTTTCGCGGCGAACTGATCTACGTCTTCGACGGTGACGCCGCCGGCCAGGCGGCGGCGCTGAAAGCCTTCGCCGGGGAACAGAATCTGGCTGGGCAGAGCTTCGTCGCCGTCGCCCCCGACGGCATGGACCCGTGCGATTTGCGGCTTTCCGGCGGCGACGGCGCGTTGCGGGATCTGGTCGCACGGCGCACTCCGCTGTTCGAGTTCGCGATCCGGTCCGCACTGGCCGAGTACGATCTCGACAACGCGGAGGGCAGGGTGAGTGCGCTGCGCCGGTGCGTGCCCATGGTCGCCCAGATCAAGGATGCCTCGCTGCGAGACGAGTACGCCCGCCAGCTTGCCGGCTGGGTCGGCTGGGACGACGTCGCTCAGGTGCTCGGTCGGGTGCGGGCGTCGGCTGGGCGCAAGCCCGAGCAGCGCGGCGCCCGCCGCGGGCCGGTACAGGACGCCGGTGTCACGGCCCGCAAGCCTGATCCGCGCGATCCGACCCTGTGGCCGCAGCGCGAGGCGCTCAAGGCGGCGCTGCAGTACCCGGCTCTGGCCGGACCCGTGTTCGACGCGCTGACTCCGGAGAGCTTCACCCATCCCGGCTATGCCGGCGTGCGTCAGGCCATCGCGGCGGCAGGCGGCACCTCGGCTGCGATCAGTGGCGCAAGCTGGATCGAGAAGGTGCGTGATCACGGCGGTGAGGACGACCAGGCGTTGATCAGCGAGCTCAGCGTGGAGGTCATCCGGGTCGGCGATGACGAGCGGCTGCCCCGCTACGTCGGCGGTGTGCTGGCCCGGATGCAGGAAGTCTGGGTGGGCCGTCAGATCGCCGAGGTCAAGTCCAAGCTGCAGCGGATGTCCCCGGTCGACCAGGGCGAGGACTACCACGCACTGTTCGGTGATCTGGTCGCGCTGGAGGCCTACCGGCGCAGTCTGCTCGAGCAGGCCAGCGGCGATGGCCTTACGGCCTGACCGGCTCTGAGCTAGGGTGGCGCTGGGATTCCCGTTGACGGCCCGGTCGACCGAAGCGAAAGGTCTGTTATGGCTACCGCGAAGAGCCGCGCACGCGCGGCAGGTTTCCTCGCCGCCGGTGCGCTTGTCGCCGTGCCGGTGTTCGCTGCCGTTCCGACCGCCGGCGCTGCGCCCGGACAGTGCCTAGCGTGGTACGGCTCCGAGGGCGAGGGGACGTGCCTGGGCTACTCCAACGGGTCGCCGTCCTATGTCGGCACGCCGAACATGGGCATCTACGGTCCCAACGGCGTGGGCAGCCCCGGTTTCGGGCTGATAACCGGTCCGATGCTGCCGGGCCAGACCATCAACGTCCCGATCGGCTGAGCCGCCTAGACCGGTCGCTCGTGTTGCGGGCTGATTGACCCCGCTTCGAATTCGGTCTGGAATCCGGCCTCGATTTCGGTCACGGTGATCACCGCCGGATCCGGCGAGACCCGTTCGGCGATCTTGCGTCGGCCGGCCTCGATCATCGATCGGGTCGCGGGGTTGCCGGTGAGCGCGCGGTAGGTACCCGCGATCTGCTCGTAACGGGCACGGCCCGCCTTGCTTCCCAGGACGTAGCCCACCGCCAGCACGGCCAGATACCCGATCACGCCACATATCCTGCCTGACTGAGCCCACCGATGCCCGGCCAGGCCGCTTTTGGCGGCCCCGGGCCCCGGTAGGCTAAAGTCTCGTTCCGGCCCGCGCGGACAGTGTGTCGGCGGGAGCGGTCCCCTGTAGCTCAATTGGCAGAGCATCCGACTGTTAATCGGACGGTTGCTGGTTCGAGTCCAGCCGGGGGAGCCAACCCCGGGTAGGCTGATGCTCACTTCCCTCGGCTGATGGAGCGGCGAAAAACATGAACCAGCTCTGCACGCTGGCAGCAGCGGTCGCGGCCGCCCTGTTCGCCGTGGCCCCGGCGTCGGCGGCTCCGCTCCCCTTCCCGGCGACGCCCGGACAGAACTGCGCGGCCGGTTATCTGGCCGATCCCAACTCCGGCTCCTGCTGGCAGATCGTCAACAACGGCACGCCCACCGTTGGCGGCGGACCGTGCCTGCCCGGCCGGGTCGGACTCTGCGTGGGATACCTGGCCAACAACCCCTATGACGTCGGCGACACGTTGCCCGACACCAGCAGCTGGCCCTAGGCGCCCCTGGTCGCCCCTAGGCGCGGGGGTCGGGGGCGATGTTCTCCGGATGCAGCATCTCGGCGTAACGCAGCTGTTCGGGGATCCCGAACGCGTCGACGAGGGTCTGGGCGTGCGGTCGCAGCGTCCGGCAGCGCTCGTTGATCCCGCGGGTCACGGCTTTGGCCCGTTCCGTGGACAAAAACCGATGCTCGATGAACCACGCCTTGTCTTCATCGATGACCGACAGGGCGTACAGATCGCACACCATCTCCAGGATTCTCTTGGCCTCGGGGTCGTCACAGGACGCGATGCCGGCCACGAACGCTTCGAGGACCGTTCGTTCGATGTGTGCGCGCGCCGTGTGCATGACGTGGTCCTGAACGGAGTTGAAGGCCTCGAACCCCGACATGGTCTTGGATCGGCGCTGTAGCCGGCGCGCCAGCGACGAGAGCAGATACTGCTCGCGGTCCTCGAACATCTTGGCCTGAGTTCCGCGGTTGAACAGGCTGCCCTCCTCCTCGTTATCCTTCCGGTTGTCGAGAATGGTCTGCATGATGGTCTCAGCCGCTGTGCGTTTGACAACCCGGTCACCGGCGAAATTCGCCGCGAAGCGGACCCACTCGAACGGGCTCATTCCCTTGATGTCGTCGTTGTATCCGGTCAGCAGTTGCTTGGCCACCAGCTGGAGCAGAACGTAGTTGTCTCCCTCGAAGGTGGTGAAAACGTCGGTGTCGGCCCGCAACTCGATGATGCGATTCTCAGCCAGATAACCCGCACCGCCGCAGGCTTCGCGGGCCTCCTGGATCGCCGCGCTGGCATGCCATGTGCTGACGGCCTTGATTCCGGCCGCGCGGGACTCCAGTTCGCGTTGGTCCTCCGCGTCGGGGGAGTCAGCGGTTTGCACGTCGTGACACTTGGCGACTAATTCGTTCTGCGCGAACTGCAGCGCGTAGGACCGCGCGACCAACGGCAGTAGCCTGCGTTGATGCATCAGGTAGTCCATCAGCAGGACCTCACGGTCCTCGCCCGGTGCCTTGAACTGTCTGCGCTGCAGCGCGTAGCGGACGGCGATGTCCAGGGCCACCCGCGCGGCAGCGGCCGCGCTGCCGCCGACCGTCACCCGCCCGCGCACCAGGGTGCCCAGCATGGTGAAGAACCGTCGGCTCGGGTTGTCGATCGGAGAGGAGTAAGTGCCGTCGGGTGCTACATCGGCATACTTGTTGAGCAGGTTCTCCCGCGGCACGCGCACGTGGTCGAACATGATGCGGCCGTTGTCGACACCGGGCAGTCCGCCCTTGTAGTTGCAATCCGAGGTGGTCACGCCGGGGAGGTCATTGCCGTTCTCGTCGCGGATCGGGACGACGATGCAGTGCACGCCGTGGTTCTCGCCCGCGGTGATGAGCTGTGCGAAGACGGCCGCGACCTGTGCGCTCTCCGCGGCACCCCCGATGTAGTCCTTGCGCGACTGGGGGGTCGGCGAGTGAATGACGAATTCCTCGGCATCGGGATCGTAGGTGGCGGTGGTCTCGATGGACTGCACGTCACTGCCATGCCCGGTCTCGGTCATCGCGAAGCAGCCCAGCAGATCCAGTGTGATCAGCGGGCGCACATAGGCCTCGTGGTGGCGTTCGGTCCCGAGGTTCTCGATCGCCCCGCCGAACAGTCCCCACAGAACCCCGGCCTTGACCATCAGGGACAGATCGGACATCGCCAGCATCTCGATCTTGGTCACGGCCGCTCCGACGTCGCCGGTGCCGCCGTGGTCCTTCTTGAAGCCGTCCTCGGCGGCACCGGCGGCGGCGATGATCTTCAACTGCTGATTGACCCGGTTGCGCGCGATCGAGGTGGTCGGGGTGAAATGCGGGCGGAAGATCTCTTTGGCGAACTTCTCGCGAATCATGTTCTTGGTGTCGCGCCAGCGACCGTCGAGAGCGTTCTGCAGGTGCCGGGCGGTGTCGGCGGGGGTCGTCATAACCCGTTCATAACCCACCCGGGCGCGGTTGGCCCGATGTTTCCCGATAATCCGGGTGCTCCTGTCCGGCACTGGGCCACAATGGCGGCCATGCCCGCCTGCCGCCAACGCTCGCGCGCAGGGGGCCGGCGGTGATCCGCAACGCCGGCCGGGTCGGCGGGCTCAAGGTGATCGCCCTGGTGCTGTGGGAGCTGCGCTACACGCTGCTGTCGATCCTCGTGGTGGCCGGACTGCTGATGCCGGTCCCCGACGCCAGCCAGAACGAGTACGCCGCAGCGGTGCTGTCCGTGCTGGGCATCGGAGCGTCGGTGTTCATCGCCTTTCGCAATACCAACGCCTACAACCGCTGGTGGGAGGCCCGCTCACTGTGGGGCGGCATCATCATCAGCTCGCGGACCCTGCACTACGGACTCACCGCTGTGGATGACGGCGCCGCCGGGCTGGCGCCGATCCTGGATCGGATGCGGCGCCGCCAGGTTCGCTACTGCTGGCAGCTCGCCGCCGAGATGCGCGGCGTCCCGCCGCCGGCCGGAGTGACCGAGCTGACCCCGGAAGACCCAGCCGCCACCGACTGCACCGCTCTGCTCGATCGCCAGTCCGCAGACATCGAGAAGCTCGCCGAGCACGGCTACATCGACGCGCAGGCCCGAATGATGCTGATGAGCACCGTCCGGGAGTCGGCCGCTGCCCAAAGCGGTCTGGAACGCATCCGTAACGAGCCCGTGCCGCTGCACTACGACCTGTTCATCCGTGGGCTCGCCTGGTTCTTCGGTCTGGTGGTCTTCAATCGCCTCGATGCCTCTGCCGTCGGCAACCACGTCGGAAGCCTGGTGATCGGTGTGGCGCTGATGACCATCTTCATCGTGGCCGAACGGTTCGGGCGGTTCATCGAGCAGCCGATGAACAACAGCGTCTTCGACATTCCGATGTACCGGATCTGCACGACGATCACCGGCAACCTGCTGGGTCCCGGCCACCGCCTGGCCCAGCCGCGGGAGAGCGAGACGGCCCTAGTCTGGATGTGAGTCTGGATGTGACCGGCGGCAGGTCGAAGCGGCTCGCCGAACCGACGTGCTGGCAGAATCAGGTGATGACCTCGACCCGGCCGGAGGCGGTGGCGCCCCGGCTGCCCGGGCGGGCAACGCGGTATCCGCCCGGCAGGTCGCTGACCCCGGTCGAGATCGCGCAGGCGTCGGTGATGGCGGCGCTGAGCGCGGCCCTGGCCATCGTCTCGATCGTGGTGCCCTTCGCCGGTGGGCTGTCGCTGCTGGTCACTGTGCCCATGGGGGTGCTCGGCTACCGCTACCGGTTGCGGGTGCTGCTGGCCGCGGCCTTCGCCGCCGGGGTGATCGCGTTCCTGATCGCGGGCATCAGCGGGCTGATGGTGGTGGTCAACTGTGCCTACGTGGGCGGACTGACCGGGATCGTCAAGCGTCGCGGGCGCGGCACGCCGACGGTGCTCGCCGTCTCGGTGGTCGCCGGCATCGTGTTGGGACTGGCCATCATCGGCGCGCTGACCGTGATGGTCCGGCTGCGGACCCTGACCTTCGAGGCGCTGACCGCCAACGTGGACGGCGTCGTCGCCGTGATGTCCGGCTTCGAGCCGATGCGCCAGTCCGCCCAGGACGCCCGCGAGCTGTTCGGGCTGGCCCTGCAGTACTGGCAGGTGCTGCTCATGGCGTACTCGATCTTCACGATCATGGTGGTGACGCTGGTCGGCTGGTGGGCCCTCTCCCGGTTGCTCGAGCGGCTGCGGGGCATACCCGACGTCCACAAGCTCACCGCGCCCGACGAGGATTCCTCGTCAGCCCCCGCTCCGGTACCGGTCCGCCTGACCGAGGCGCGGTTCCGCTACCCGGGTGCCGACCACGACGCGCTGGCCCCTCTGAACCTCACCATCGCGCCCGGCGAGCACATCGCGATCACCGGGGCCAACGGCTCGGGGAAGACGACGCTCATGCTGCTGCTGAGCGGGCGGGCACCGTCCTCGGGCACCATCAGCCGGCCGGGCGCGATCGGTCTCGGCCGGCGCGGTGGTACCTCGGTCATCCTGCAGCATCCGGAGAGTCAGGTGCTGGGCACCCGCGTCGCCGACGATGTCGTCTGGGGACTGCCCGCCGGCGCCCGCGCCGATGTGACCGGACTGCTCGCCGAAGTGGGTCTGGGCGATATGGCCGAACGGGACACCGGCGGCCTGTCCGGCGGGGAACTGCAGCGCCTCGCGGTCGCGGCCGCGCTGGCCCGTGAGCCCTCGCTGCTCATCGCCGACGAAGTGACCAGCATGGTCGACCAACGCGGCCGCGAGGCCCTGCTCGGCGTGCTCTCCGGACTCAACGAGCGCCACGGCATGACCCTCGTGCAGATCACCCACTACAACAACGAGGCCGAGGTCGCCGACCGGGTGGTCAACCTCAGTGAGTCGCTGGACAACACCACCATGGTCGACAGCGCGGCAGCACCGATGCCCACACCGGGCAGGGTTCGCCGGTCGGACGCCACGGTGTTGCACCTCGACGGTGTGGGTCACGAGTACGGCCGTGGAACCCCCTGGGCCAAGACCGCATTGCGCGACATCAGCTTCGAGGTTCACGAGGGCGACGGTCTGCTCATCCACGGCGGCAACGGCTCGGGCAAGTCGACGCTGGCCTGGATCATGGCCGGACTGACCAAGCCCACCGCCGGCAGCTGCCTGGTGGGCGGGCGGGAAGCGCACAAATGCATCGGTGAGGTGGCGATCGCCTTTCAGGCGGCACGTCTGCAGTTGATGCGCAGCAGGGTCGACCTCGAGGTCGCCTCGGCTGCCGGGTTCTCACCGCACGACCATGCCCGGGTGGTCGCCGCGCTGGCGCGGGTGGGACTGGACGGCGCGCTGGCCCGCCGGCGCGTCGACCAGCTCAGCGGCGGCCAGATGCGCCGGGTGGTGCTCGCCGGTCTGCTCGCCCGCTCGCCGCGGGCGCTGATCCTCGACGAACCCCTGGCCGGCCTGGACGCCGCCAGCCAGCGCGGGCTGCTGCGACTGCTGGTCGACCTGCGACTCAACAGCGGCCTGACGGTGGTGGTGATCTCCCACGACTTCGTCGGGCTCGAGGATCTCTGCCCGCGGATCCTGCATCTGCACGACGGGATGCTGGCGCCCGAGCCGAGCGCCGCCGGGGGTCCGTCGTGAAAGAGATTCCGTCGTGAAGGAGAACCGCCAGCCGCGTCCGGTCGTGCTGCTGCGCCCGGTGCCCGGAACCTCCGTCATTCACGAGCTGTGGGCCGGAACCAAACTGATCGTGGTCTTTCTGTTCTCGGCGTTGCTGGCGTTCTATCCGGGGTGGCTGCCCATTGGATTGGTGGCCGCCCTGGTGATCGTGGCGGCGTGGCTGGCCCGCATTCCCTACGGCGCGCTGCCTACGATTCCGCGGTGGCTGTGGGTCCTGCTGCTGATCGGGGCGCTGACCGCGACGCTGGCCCGCGGCGCGCCGGTGCTCCAGCTGGGGGGCCTTGAGCTCGAACTCGGCGGGCTGCTGAAGTTCCTGCGCTTCACCGCGCTGTCGGTGGTGCTGCTGGCCCTGGGTGCGATGGTGTCGTGGACGACCAACGTCGCCGATGTCGCCCCGGCCATCGCGAAGCTCGGCCGTCCGTTGCGGGCGTTTCGCATCCCGGTTGACGACTGGGCGGTCGCGGTGGCGCTGGCGCTGCGGGCGTTCCCGATGCTGTTCGAGGAGTTCCGGGTGCTCTACGCCGCGCGTCGGCTGCGGCCCCGTCCGGTGCTGCCCACCGGGGAGCCCCGGCGTCGGCGCTGGGCCGCCGAAGTGGTCGATCTGCTGGCCGCGGGCATCACGGTCGCCCTGCGGCGCGCCGACGAGATGGGGGATGCGATCACCGCCCGAGGCGGAGTCGGCCAGATCGCCGCGGCGCCGTCGCGGCCGCGCTGGCCGGACTGGGTGACGCTGGCGCTCTGTGTGACGGTCAGCGTCGTGGCAGTGACCCTGGAGATCCGGGGTCTGGGCGGCTAGCGCTGCGCGGCGGTGTTCGCCGCGCGCTGCGCGGCCGCGAGCGTCTCGGCGACCGGCCTGCGGCCCAGGAACATCTCGTCGAAGTAGGGTTTGATCGCCTGGAAGCCGGCGGCGAACCCCGCACCGCCGGGGGCCGGGATGCGCGGACCGTCGAGCACGGCGAAGAACGGTGCGACGTCGACCCCCCGGGCCGACCAGAAGTCGAAGTACGCCTGCTGGGCCGGGAGCACGGCCGGGATCGCCGCCCCGCGTCTGCCGAGATAGCCGTTTCCGGCCGCGCTGCCCAGCCATGCCAAGACCTCGCGCACCGCGTCGGGGTGAGGCGAGGCCGGGTTGCCGGCGGCCACGATGCCGTTGGTGACGCTGACCCGCCCGGCCGGGCCGATCGGCAGCATGGTCACCCCCCACCGGAACCGGGCCTGCTCGGCCACCTGTGCGAGGTTGTAGGTGCCTGATTGCAGCACCGCCATCCGCCCGGCCAGGAACTGGTTGCGGGAGAAGTCGCCGTTGTCGTTGGTATCCGACGCCGGCGGGGCCACGAAGTCGGTGTTGATCAGATCGACGACGTAGCCCAGCGCGGCGGCGGCCTGCGGGTTGTCGAAGGCGAAGCGGTCACCGTCGGCGAACGCTCCACCCGCCGAGCCGATGTAGTTGAGGGTGATGCCCTGAAGGTCGTTGGCCGCGTTGTAGCCCCACTGCCGCACCCGCCGGGGGTCGAATCCGGGGGAGTCGGCCCGGGTCCCGGCTGAATCAACCGTCAGTCGCGCCAGCATCGGGCGCAACGTATCGGTGCCGGGGTCGGGGTCCCAGCGCGCCGCCCCCAGTGCGGCCGGATCGACGCCTGCGGCGTCGAGCAGGTCGGCGTTGTAGAACAGCGCGATCCCCGCGTCGGTCAACTGCGGCACCCCCCACAGCGCGCCACCGCGGGTGAACTGCCCGACGACAGAGGGTTCCCAGTCCGGCGACGGCACGATCGGCATCAGCCGCCCATTGTCGGCGTACTCGGCGAAATGGGAGTTGTTGATCCAGAAGATGTCGTCGGCGCCGCCGCCGGCCACGTCGGTGCGCAGCGTGTCGAAGTAGGACCCGTAGGCCACCAGGTTGGTGCGGACCTCGATCTCGGGATGGGTGCGGCTGAACTCGGCGAAGGAATCCTGGTAGGCGGCGGCGACCTGCTGGTCCCACAGTCGCACCGTGACGACCGTGCGGCCCGCGGGATCGGCGCTGCGTCCGAGCACCACCACTGCGCCGGTCAGCACCAGGGCCAACGCGACCACTGCGGCCAGCATCATCGTGGAGGTGCGCGGGCGGGTGATCATTTGAGTCCGGTGACGACGATCGAGCGCACGATGTGGCGCTGGAACACGATGAAGAGCGTCACCAGCGGAACGATCGCCACCGTGGTGGCGGCCATCACCAGCGTCCACTGGGCGTTGTACTGCGACTGCAGCCCGGCGGTGGCGACGGTCAGCACCCGCCACCGCTCGCCGCTGGTGATCACCAGCGGCCACATGAAGCTGTTCCATTGCGACACCACCGTGATCAGCGTCAGGGTCGCCAGGATCGGCTTGCTGGCCGGTACCACCACGTGCACGATCACGTCGAGGGTGTTCGCACCGTCGATGCGCGCGGCATTGAGCAGGTCGGCCGGAATGGAGCGGAAGTACTCCCGCAACAGAAAGATCGCGTAGGGCGAGCCGAACAGAAACGGCAGCACCAGCGCCCAGAAGGTGTTGCGCAGACCGAGTTGGGCCATCATCAGATACAGCGGCACCACGGTGACCGTCGCCGGCACCATCAGTGTGGCGATGTAGACCCAGAACAGCGCGTCGCGTCCGCGGAACTCCAGCCGGGCGAAGGCGTAGGCGGCCAGCACCGAGAACACCAGCTGGCCGACGGTGATGATCGCCGTCATCAGCGCGGTGACGGCGAGCGCGCGCCCGAATCCCGCTGCGCCCAGCGCGGAGTAGTTCTCCAGGGTGGGCGGGTCGGGTAGCGACAGGGGCGTGCCGGTGGCGAACTGACGGGCCGAGGTGAACGAGGTCAGCAGGCCCAGCGCGAACGGGGCAATGGTCAGCACGGCGGCGAACACCAAGCCGGCGTAGAGGGGCACCGCCCCTCGTCCGAGCCCGGTGGCCATAGGGCATGAGATTAGCTGGCGGGTAGGATCAGACGCATGAAATCGTCGTTTCGCCCGGTCGCGCGGGCAGCAGCGGCATCGATGCTGGTAGCGGTGGGATTGCTGCAGCCTGCCACCGCGCAGCCCCACGCCCAGGCGGAGCCCCCCGCCGCCAGCCCTCGCGCGGCGGTCGGCGAGGTCTCGCTTGCGGCCACCGTGCTGACCTTCGAGGGTGGACTGGTCGGGATCCAGCCGTTCTTCTACTTCACCAGAGCCCAGCTCGGGGGCGAGTTGTGCCGGTCGCCCAATACCTGCGACCCGGTCTACTACGCGGCGATCCCACTCGGACAGCTCTTCAACGACTGGGGGGCGATCGAACTCCAGAAGGCCGTGACGGCACGGGCGGGGGACCCCACCCCGATCACCCTCTTCGGCCACAGCCAGGGCGGGCAGGTCATTTACACGGCGCTCCGGAACTGGGCGGCGAACCCGGGCAGCGCCCCGGATCCGGCCAAAGTCTCCTGGGTCTCCATCGGAAACCCCGAGAACGTGGTCGGCGGCCGCGCTCCCAACCCGGTGCCGGCCGGCTCGCCCTACTCCGGCATCGAGGTGATCAAGCAGTACGACGGTTGGGCCGACGCCCCCAGTGACAGAGGCAATTTCCTGGCGCAGCTCAATGCCGCGATCGGAAGACAGACCACCCACGTGTTCGGGTACTTCAACGTCGATGTCAACGACCCGGCCAATATCCGCTATACACCGGACAATGCCGACGGCACTCCCGGCAAGATCACCTACGTGTTCGTTCCCACCCCGATACTGCCGCTCGTGCAGATGACAGGTCCGCTTGCGCCACTGCTCAATCCGGTGCTGGACCCGATCCTGCGCCCGATCGTCGAAGCGGGTTATGACCGGCCGTTCGACGTTCCGGCATCGTCGGCGCCTGCGGTATCAGCGGCATCCATCCCGCGCCCGGCGTCGGTCGCAGCACCCCGGTCTTCAGTAGGTGTCGTAGGTGACTCTGTTCCTGAAGTACAGGTGCTGGACAACCGTGGCCCCGACCAGAATCGCGAACAGGACAAGAGCCATCACCGCGGCACGACCGATCGCGGCCGAGCCGAACGCCTCGGCGTAGATCCGGTGCGCGACCAGGTCGGTTCGGCCCGCCGGTCCGCCGCCGGTCAGCGCGTAGACAGTGTCGAAGACCTGGGCCGCACTGACGATTCCGGTCACCGAGACAAAGAAAAACGTCGGCTTGAGCATCGGTAAGGTGATGCGCCGGAAGCGCTGCCACGACGTCGCCCCGTCCATCCGGGCGGCGGCATGCACCTGCGGTGGGATGGCCAGGATGCCGGCCAGGAAGAACAGCGCCACGTAGCCGACGTTGGTCCACACCGTGACCGCGGAGACCACGGGCAGGGCGAGGCCGGGGTCGGTCAGCCATTCGATACGCCGATCCGCAAGCGCGCTGACCGCTCCGTCGGTCGGGGCGAGTATCCATCGCCACAGCACCGCGACCGCCAGCGGTGAGCAGATCCAGGGGATCACGTACAACGCGCGGAACACCGTGCTGCCGGGTAGGCCGCGGGCCAGCATCGCCGCCGCGGCCATGCCCAGCACGATCTGGATCGGCACCACGATCGCGATGAAGGCACACGTCACCAGCAGCGAGTTACCGAAGTCGGCGTCGGTGAGCACCGAACGCCAATTCTCCAGTCCCACATAGCGGATGGGTCCGAGCAGATCCCAGCGGTGCATGCTCAGCCACACCACCACCAGCATCGGCAGCAGCAGGAAGCACACCACCCCGAACAGGCTGGGTGCCAGCAACCCGTACCCGAGCAGCGTCTGACGGGCGCGGCGCGCCGTCACGGCGCACCTCTGAGGGAGTGTGCGACCTGGGCGGCCGCGCGCAGTCCGTACAGCGCCGCCCGAGGGGACACCAGTCCCGACACCGGTGCCAGGACCACATGGCGCAGGCCCGCCTCGCCGAAGTCGCGCAGTTTCGCCGTCACCTGCGCGGGGGTACCCCAGAGCAGCGGCCCCTCGGTCATCACGGAGTCGGGTACCGCGGCGATGGCTGCCCGCACGGTCGCGAGGTCGTGACGGTCGGGGATGAATTCGACGATCGCGTTGTAGTCCTCACCGAGGGGGTGCGGTGTCCCGGCCGCCTGCCACACCTCGGCGGGCGCACCCAGCCCGAGCAACCGGACCGCTGTGTTCTTCAGCAACGCCCGTGCTTCCCGCTCGGTCGAGCCGAACACGACGAAGCGATGCAGCGCCGGCGTGATCGACGCGTCAGCGCGGCCGGCGTCGCGTGCCGCCGCCCGGACGGCCGCCAACTTCTCCGCGTACTGCTCCGGAGACACCACCGAGGCGGGATACCAGCCGTCGCCGTAGCGTCCGGTCAGTTCCAGCATGTGCGAGCCGTGGCCCCCGACCCAGATCTCCGGCACCCGGCCCGGCGGGGACTTCAGGTCCATCGCGGCCCGGTCGAGTTGGAAATGGCGGCCGGAGAACGAGATCGGCCCCACCGAGGACAGGCAGAGCCGGATCACCTGAAGCGCCTCCTCCAAGCGGCCCACGGGGTGGGAGAAGTCCAGCCCGTAGGGCTCGATGTTCATCTGCTCTCCGGCGCCGATACCCAGAATCGGGGCACGGCGGGTCAGGTGGGACAGCGTCAGCATCGCCTGGGCGATCAGCACCGGATGGCGGCGCACCGGCTCGGTCACCCCGACACCGAGCCGCATCCGTCCGACCTTCCGGGCGAGATAGCCCGCCAGCACCTGATAGTCGAACATCTCGTGTGGGCTGGGCCGCCGGGTCGCCAACCAGGTGACGTCACGGGTCCACAGGTCGCGGGGGAAGACGTTCTGGAAGTGGTCGATGAGCATCACCGACTCCAGTCGCGTCGCCCGGGCGGCCAGGGCGAAGGCCCGGGTGGCGGCCAGCGGCGGCTGCGTGCTGATCTGGAGTCCCACCGAGATCCGCACACCGCCAGTATTCCCGTGACCGCGGCTACGGTGAAGGGGTGACCCGGCGGCCCGACGACGACTTCCTCGCGCTGCCGCTGCGGCGATTGGCCGACGCCGCACTGTCGGCGGCCACTGCCGGGGGCGCGAGCTACGCCGACCTGAGGGTGCACGCGATCACCACCGAGGTCCTGACGCTGCGCGACGGCGAACTCGAGTCGGCGGTGGTGGACCGCGACATCGGCCTGGCGGTGCGGGTGATCGTCGACGGCACCTGGGGGTTCGCCTCGCATGCCGGCCTGACTCCCGACATTGCCGCCGAGTCGGCCCGCCACGCGGTCGGGGTCGCCGTGACGCTCTCGGCGCTCAACGCCGAGCGCATCGACCTCGCCGACGAGGCGGTCTATCCCGACGCGGTGTGGGTGTCGGACTACCGCGTCGACCCGTTCAGCATCCCCACCGCCGACAAGGTTGCGCTGCTGGAGGAGTACTGCGGGCGGCTGCTGGCCGCCGACGGCGTCGACCACGTCTCGGCGCTGGTGAACACCGTCAAGGAGCAGACCTTCTACGCCGACACCTACGGCTCGGTGATCACACAGCAGCGGGTGCGCACCCTGCCCGCACTGGAAGCCGTCGCCGTCGATGCGGCTGCCGGACGTTTCGAATCGATGCGCACGCTGGCCCCGCCGACCGGGCGTGGCTGGGAGGCGCTGACCGACGACGGGGTGTGGGACTGGTCGGCCGAACTGGCCGAGCTGCCGGTGCTGCTCGCCGAGAAGACCAAGGCGCCCAGTGTCGTCGCCGGGCCGACCGATCTGGTGATCGACCCCACCAACCTCTGGCTGACCATCCACGAATCCATCGGCCACGCCACCGAATACGACCGGGCCATCGGCTATGAGGCCGCCTATGCCGGCACCTCCTTCGCCACCCCCGACAAACTGGGCACCCTGCGCTACGGCTCACCGGTGATGACCGTGACTGCCGACCGCACCGTCGACCATGGCCTGGCCACCATCGGCTATGACGCCGAGGGGGTGGCCGCCCAGCGCTGGGACCTGATCCGCGACGGGATCTTCGTCGGCTACCAACTCGACCGCGTCTTCGCCCGCAAGCTCGGACTGAATCGTTCCAACGGCTGCTCGTATGCCGACTCCGCCCACCACGTGCCCATCCAGCGGATGCCCAACGTGTCCCTGCAGCCCGGCGTCCAGGACGTCAGCACCGCCGATCTGATCTCCGGGGTGGATAACGGCATCTACATCGTCGGGGATAAGAGCTGGTCGATCGACATGCAGCGCTACAACTTCCAGTTCACTGGGCAGCGGTTCTTCCGCATTCGCGGCGGCCGGATCGACGGCCAACTCCGTGACGTCGCCTACCAGGCCACCACGACCGACTTCTGGAACTCGATGGAGGCTGTCGGCGGGCCATCGACGTGGCGGCTGGGTGGGGCGTTCAACTGCGGCAAGGCCCAACCCGGCCAGGTGGCTGCGGTCAGCCACGGCTGCCCGTCGGCGCTGTTCCGCGGTGTCAGCGTGCTCAACACCGTCGAGGAGTCGGGACGATGAGCGGTCCCCGATGATCCCCGCACAGGACGCGGTGGACCTCGCGCTGGCCGCGGCGTCGGGGTCGGCACAGGACACCGTCGTGATCGTCACCGACCGCGCCGAAGCGTCGCTGCGCTGGGCAGGCAACTCGATGACCACCAACGGGGTGTCGACGTCGCGCAGCACCGCGGTGATCTCCTTCGCCCGCCGCGGCGACGCCTTCCACGTCGGGTCGCTGCGCTCCAGCGTGGTCGACCCGGACGCGATCGGTGCACTGGTCGCCGCCGCCGCGCAGGCCGCGCAGGCCGCGCCGGAGGCGCGCGACACCGCACCGCTGCTTACCGGAAACGGCGAGCCCGACGACTGGGGAGACCCGGTGCCCACCACCGGGGTCGGGGCGTTCGCCGAGGCGGCCCGGGCGCTCTCGGCGGGCTTCGGGCGTGCCGACCGGCTCTACGGATTCGCCCACCACATCGTCGAGACCACCTTCCTGGCGACCTCGACCGGTGTGCGCCGTCGCTTCACTCAGCCCACCGGGTCGGTGGAGATCACCGCCAAGCGCGGCGGCGCCAGCGCATGGGCCGGGATCAGCACGCCGTGGTTCCTCGACGTCCCGGTCGGCGGGATGCTGGCGGAACTGGAGGCGCGGCTGGGCTGGGCGCAGCGCAGCGTCGACCTGCCGGCCGGACGTTACGAGACGCTGATGCCGCCCTCGACGGTGGCCGACATGATGATCTACCTGAACTGGTCGATGGACGGCCGCAGCGCACAGGAGGGCCGCAGCGCGCTGTCCGCGCCCGGCGGGGGAACCCGGGTGGGGGAGCGACTCTCCGACCTGCCGTTGACGCTGTACTCCGACCCGACCGCGGTGGGCCTGGAGTGCGCGCCGTTCGTGCACACCCCGGCCGGCTCGGAGCGGGTGTCGCTGTTCGACAACGGCATGGACATCGGCCGGGTGGACTGGATCCGCGACGGGGTGATCCACGCCCTGCCCTACCCGCGGGGAGCGGCCGCGGAGTTCGGCGTCGACCCCGCCGCTCCCGCCGACAACCTGCTGATGACCGGCGGCACCGCTTCCCTGCCGGACATGATCGCCGCCACCGAGCGCGGCCTGCTGCTGACCACCCTGTGGTACATCCGCACCGTCGACCCGATCACCCTGCTGCTGACCGGGCTGACTCGCGACGGGGTGTACCTCATCGAAGACGGGGCCATCACCGGTGCGGTCAACAACTTCCGGTTCAACGAGAGCCCACTGGACT
This sequence comes from Mycobacterium sp., assembly GCA_018882965.1. Classification (GTDB taxonomy): domain Bacteria; phylum Actinomycetota; class Actinomycetes; order Mycobacteriales; family Mycobacteriaceae; genus Mycobacterium. Next base: position 46,636 of record VEQY01000019.1, read on the forward strand.
TGCTGCGCCGGGCCAGCGAGGCCGGGGTGGCGAGCCCGACGCTGCCGCGGGAGTGGAGCGACTGGGCGACCCGGGCGGTGATGCCGACGCTGCGGATTCCCGACTTCCACATGTCTTCGGTGAGCCAGGCGCAATAATCGGCTGGTGCCCGGCGACGATATCGACGCCCTGCTGACCCGGCTGGTCGAGCAGTCCCCGCCCGGTCAGCAGCGGCTGGTTGGCCTGCTCCGGTCGACGTGCGCCCAAGCCCTCTCACTGCCCGCGCTGCCATCGGAAACCGTTGTTGCACAACCGCAGTCCGACGCCGAGTCGGTGATCGCCGATGTCGCCGCGCAGTTCAGTGTCGACGTCGCGGGGGTTTCCGACGAGCAGCGGGCCCGGCTGGGCGCCGCAGCGGGGCGGGACGTCTTCGCGGTGGTGGTCCAGATGTTCCTCGCCGACTTCCTCCCACGGGCCCGGGCCGGGCTCGCGGCGCTGGGCCGGCCGGCGGACTGGGTGCCGGGCCGGCCGAGTTGGCGGGCCGACACCGACGCCTCGGACCTGCTGTTCAACAAACTGCTGCCCGCAGTGGCGCGGCTGCGCGAGCTGGATCCGGTGACCACCGAGGTGGTGCGGCTACGGGGCGCCGTCGCGCACGACTGTCGGCTCTGCAAGTCGCTGCGGGAGGGCACCGCCCTCGATGCGGGCGGCTCGGAGGCGCTGTACTCAGACATCGAACGCTTCGAGAACTCCACGTTGCTCAGCGAGGCCCACAAGGCCGCGCTGCGCTACGCCGATGCGCTGATCTGGTCGCCCGGCTGCATCGAGCCCGCGGTCGCTGCCGGGGTGCGCGATCATTTCAGCCCGGATCAGGCCCGCGAACTGACCCTCGACGTGATGCGCAACGCCAGCAACAAGATCGCGGTGGCCCTCAAAGGCGACGCTCCCCGGGTCGAGCGGGGGACCGAACGCTACGTGATCGACGCCGACGGCCAGACCGTCTTCGGGTGAGGGCGAGCGATGGCGGTGGGCAGGCTCTCGGAGGTGGTGATCGACTGCCGCGACTGCGACCGTCTGGCCTCGTTCTGGTCAGAAGTCCTCGGCGGAACCCCGGAGCGCGAGTCCGAGGAGTGGGTTGTGGTGCGAACCCCGGACGGCTCGACGCCGGTGTCATTCCAGCGCGTCCCCGAAGAGAAACAAGTCAAGAATCGGGTGCACCTTGACATCGCCGTACCCGACCTCGAGGTGGCGGCCGCACGGTGTGTTGAGCTGGGCGCGACTCAGCTCACCGGCCGCACCGGCGATCCGATCGGGGACTTCATCGTCCTGCTCGACCCCGAGGGCAACGAGTTCTGTGTCGTCACGGACTGAGCGGCCGGCCGGTCCCGTGGCGGCGGGGCGGCGGGGGTCACTGCCGCTAGGCTTCTCACAGCGTCCGAGCTCACCGGGGCGCGGGGCGGTAGCTCAGTTGGTTAGAGCCGCGGACTCATAATCCGTTGGTCG
>VEQY01000076.1 GCA_018882965.1 Mycobacterium sp.
TCCGGTCGTGCACCTCGGCGAAGTCGCCGACCGCACCGGTGGTCACCACGGTGAACCCCGCGTCCGACCACAGACCGGCCACCAGCAGCGGCTCGCCGTCGGACCGGAAGAAGAAGTACGGCGTCTTCCGTTTACCGGCCATCGGATCTGCACTGGGCTTCCACTCGTAGTAGCCGTCCATCGGGACCAGGCAGCGCCGGCGCGCCGCCGCGGACCGGAACGCGGGCGAGGTGGTGAGCGTCTCGGCGCGGGCGTTGATCAAGGGTTTGCTTCGTACCCTGTTCGGTCCCCTGTTCGGTCCCCTGTCCGCCCAGGGCGGCTCGAACCCCCAGACCATCAGCCGCAGCCGCCGGGCGGCGGACTCGCTGACGACCGTCGCGACCCGGGCGGTGGGGGCCACGTTGTAGTTGCGCGCGTGATTGGACGCGTGATCGGCCGTGCCGGTCTCGTCGACGGCGTGCAGATACCGGGCCAACCGGGCCGGATCGGTGGTCGCCGCGAACCTCCCGCACATCCCACCATGGTGCAGGATGGTGGCCGTGAGCCCCGACCCGGAACCGCCGCCCGACCGGTGGCCGGCTCCGCAGGCCCCGACGCCGGTCGACGCGACCGTCGCGGTGCCCGGATCGAAGTCGATGACCAACCGCGCGCTGATCCTCGCCGCGCTGGCCCGCGCGCAGGGACAGCCGCCCGGCCGCATCAGCGGGGCGCTGCGCAGCCGCGACACCGACCTGATGATCGGGGCGCTGCGCGCCTTGGGTTTCGCCGTCGAGGGCACCGGCGATGAGCTGACCGTCGGCGGGACGCTCGACCCGGCCCGGCACGCCCGGGTGGACTGCGGGCTGGCCGGCACCGTGCTGCGGTTCGTCCCGCCGCTGGCCGCGTTGAGCACGGCGGTGGTCGAGTTCGACGGCGACGAGCAGGCCCGCGCCCGCCCGATCGCCCCGCTGCTCGACGCACTGGGCGCTCTTGGGGTCGACATCGACGGCGACCGGCTGCCGTTCCGGGTCCGCGGTCTGGGCAAGGTCGCCGGCGGCACCGTGCGCATCGACGCCTCGGCGTCCTCGCAGTTCGTCTCGGGGCTGCTGCTGTGCGGTGCGACGTTCGCCGACGGGCTGACCGTGGTGCACACCGGTACCTCGGTGCCCTCGGCGCCGCACATCGCGATGACCGTGACGATGCTGCGCCAGGCCGGCGTCGACGTCGACGACAGCGCACCGAACCGATGGGTGGTGCGGCCCGGCACGCTCGGCGCGGTGCACTGGCGAATCGAACCCGACCTGTCCAACGCGGTGCCGTTCCTGGCGGCCGCGGTGGTCACCGGCGGCACGGTGCGGATCACCGGGTGGCCGCGCGACAGCGTCCAGCCCGCGCCGGCCATCCTGGCGATCCTGCGGCAGCTGGGATCAGAGGTGGGGCGCGACGATTCGACCCTGGTGGTGCGCGGCCCGGCCGACTACCCCGGCTTCGACATCGATCTGCACGAGGTCGGCGAACTCACCCCGGCGGTCGCCGCCCTGGCCGCACTGGCCCGGCCCGGCTCGACCTCGAGACTGACCGGGGTGGCCCACCTGCGCGGGCACGAGACCGACCGGCTCTCCGCGCTGCGCACCGAGATCGACCGGCTCGGTGGTGACTGCGTGGAAACCCCCGACGGGCTGCAGATCACCGCCCGCCCGCTGCACGGCGGAACGTGGCACTCCTACGCCGACCACCGGATGGCGATGGCCGGCGCGATCGTCGGGCTGCGGGTGCCCGGCGTAGCGGTGGCCGACATCGCGACGACCGCCAAGACGTTGCCGGAGTTCCCCGCGCTGTGGTCGGCCATGCTCGCCGGGCCCGAGGGACGGACTTGAGCGCACGCGACTACGACGAGTCCGACGTGCACGTCCGGTCGGGCCGTGGATCGCGACCGCGCACCAAGATCCGTCCGGAGCACGCCGACGCCCAGCCGGCGATGGTGGTGACGGTGGACCGCGGCCGGTGGGGGTGCGTGCTCGCCGCCGATCCGCACCGGGCGGTGACCGCCATGCGCGCGCGTGAACTGGGCCGCACGCCCATCGTCGTCGGTGACGAGGTGGACATCGTCGGCGACCTGTCCGGCCGACCGGACACCCTGGCCCGCATCGTGCGCCGCGGTGAGCGCCGGACGGTGCTGCGGCGCACCGCCGACGACACCGACCCGACCGAACGGGTGGTGGTCGCCAACGCCGACCAGATGATGGTGGTGGTGGCGCTGGCCGACCCGCCGCCGCGGGTCGGGCTGGTCGACCGCGCGCTGATCGCGGCCTTCGCCGGGAAGCTGCGGCCGATCCTGTGCCTGACCAAGACCGACCTCGCCCCGGCGGAACCGTTCGCGGCGAACTTCGGCGACCTGGACCTCACCGTCGTCACGGCCGGGCGCGGCGAGCCGCTGCAGCCCGTCGAATCACTGCTCGACGGACACGTCACGGTGCTGCTGGGCCACTCCGGGGTGGGCAAGTCCACCCTGGTCAACCGGCTGGTCCCGGAGGCCGACCGGGCCATCGGCGCGGTGTCGGGCGTCGGCAAGGGGCGGCACACGTCCTCGCAGTCACTGGCGCTGCCGCTGCCCGGCGGCGGCTGGGTGATCGACACCCCGGGGGTGCGGTCCTTCGGGCTGGCCCACATCAAGCCCGACGACGTGCTGATGGCGTTCTCCGACCTGGCCGGCGCGGTGCGGGACTGCCCCCGGGGGTGCGGACATCGCGGCCCGCCGGCGGATCCGGAGTGTGCGCTGGACACCCTCACCGGCGCACCGCAGCGCCGGGTGGCCGCGGCCCGGCGGCTGCTGGCCGTGCTGACAGAAGGAGAGACATGACCGTTCCGCTGATCACGCTCAACGACGGACACCACATCCCGCAACTGGGCTTCGGGGTGTTCAAGGTTCCGCCGGAGGAGACCGCCGCCGCGGTGCGGGCCGCCCTGGAGATCGGCTACCGCCACATCGACACCGCCCAGATGTACGGCAACGAGGCGGGCGTGGCGCAGGGCATCCGCGACGCCGGCATCGACCGCAGCCGGGTCTTCATCACCAGCAAGCTCAACAACGGCCACCACCGTCCCGACGACGCGCGGCGGGCGTTCGACCAGACCCTGCGCGACCTGGGCACCGACTACGTCGACCTGTTCCTGATCCACTGGCCGCTGCCCACCCTCTACGACGGCGACTTCGTCTCCACCTGGAACACGCTGGCGGAGTTCGCGGCCGACGGACGGGCCCGCAGCATCGGGGTGTCCAACTTCGGGATCCACCACCTGCAGGAGCTCGCCCGCGAGACCGACACCACCCCGGCGGTCAACCAGATCGAGGTGCACCCGTACTTCGGCAACGACGACGTGCGCGCCTACGGCACCGAGCACGACATCGTCACCGAGAGCTGGTCGCCGATCGCCCGCGGCACCGTCTTGGGCGACCCGGTGGTGATCCGGATCGCCAAGGCGGCCGGCGTGCACCCGGCCCAGGTGGTGTTGCGCTGGCACATCCAGCGCGGGGACATCGTCTTCCCGAAATCCGTGCATCCGCAGCGGATGAGGGAGAACTTCGAGATCTTCGACTTCGAGCTGTCCGACGAGGAGGTTGAGGCGCTGACCGCGCTGGACCGGGGCGAGCAGGGCCGGATCGGGCCCAACCCCGACACGTTCGCCCACATCCCGACCTGACCGCCGCCGAGAGTGCGCACAGATCGCGGAATCGGGCGAAAACGCGCTCTCAGCGCACTCTCGACGCGCGGGCGCGGCGACGGTGTGCGCGTGCGGCGGCCAAGGCGGTCTTGAGTCCGCGCTGCCGGGTGGCCAGCGCCTCGAACATCCGCTCGCTGCGGGTCTCCGGCGCGTCGTCGGCGCTGTCGCGCAGGAACCGATCCGGTAGCGACAGCTTGGCGATGGTGCGCCAGGTCTTGGCGTACTGCACCGGCAGCGGCCCGCTGGTGTAGGGCAGGTCGTACTTGTCGCACAGCGCGCGCACCCGCACCGAGATCTCCGCCAGCCGCCGGCTGGGCAGATCGGGATAGAGGTGATGCTCGATCTGGTAGGCCAGGTTGCCGGTCATGAACGCCAGCACCGGCCCGGCGTCGATGTTCGCACTGCCGAGCATCTGGCGCAGGTACCACTGCCCGCTGCTCTCCCCGGCCATGTCGGCGGCGCTGAGGGTGAACTTCTCCGCGCCGTCGGGGAAGTGCCCGCAGAAGATGACGGCATTGGTCCACACGTTGCGGATCACCCCGGCCACCGCGTTCGCCGCGAGGGTGGACCGCAGGCCCGCCCGCCCGGGATTCCCCGGCGAGAGCGCGGTGAGCGCCGGGAAAGCGAGATAGTCCTTGATCACCTGACGCGCGGCCTTGGTCGACAGCTCACGCAGCCGGACGATGGTGGCCGCGCGGGTCTCGGGCTTGAGGATCTTGCGTAACTCCAGATGCTGCAGGGCGATTCCCCACTCGAAGCCCACCGCCAGCATCGCGTTGAACGGCACGTTGAGCAGGTTGCGCGGCGTCCATCTCTCGTCGCGGGTGACCCGCAACAGGCCGTAGCCGACGTCGTCGTCCATGTCCAGGATGTTGGTGTACTTGTGGTGGGCGACGTTGTGGGTGATCCGCCAGTGCTTGGACACCCCGGCCATGTCCCACTCCCAGGTGGTGGAGTGGATCTCCGGATCGTTCATCCAGTCCCACTGACCGTGCATGACGTTGTGGCTGATCTCCATGTTCTCGATGATCTTGGCCAGCGCCAGCGTGGCGGTGCCGGCCCACCACAGCGCGCGGCGCGACCCGAACGCCAGCAGCACCCGGCCGGTCACCTCCAGGCCGCGCTGGGCGGCGATGGTGCGCCGGATGTAGCGGGCGTCACGTTCGCCGAGCGAGTCCTCGACATCGCGGCGGATCGCGTCGAGTTCGACGGCGAGGTTGTCGACGTCCGCCTCGGACAGATGGGCGAAGGCCTCGACGTCGGTGATGGCCACTAGACCTCCAGCACGCAATCGCCGTCGGCTGCCGAGATACAGGTCTGCACCCGGTTACCCGCTTCCTGTCCGGCACCGGTGCGCAGATCGCGCACCCGCCCGTCCACCAAGTCAACCACGCAGGTGTGGCAGATACCCATCCGGCAGCCGAACGGCAGGCTAACTCCGGCCTGCTCACCGGCTTCCAGCAGGGAGGTCGCCGCGTCGGCGAACACGGTGCGGCCGCTGCGGACGAAGGTCACGCTGCCGCCACGCCCGCCGCCGGCCGCACGGTCGGCGGTGAAGCGTTCCACCCGAAGCCGCTCGGCGACACCGGCGGCGGCCCAGGCGCTCTCCGCGTCGGCGATCAGCCCGGGTGGCCCGCACACCCAGGCCCGGCGCTCGCGCCAGTCGGGCACCTCGGCGTGCAGGCGCCGCAGATCCAGCCGGCCCTGCACGCGGGTCGCGCGCAGCGTCAGCCGGTAGCCGGGGCAGGAGCGTTGCAAACCGGCCAGCTCGTCGGCGAACATCACGTCATCCGATGTCGGCGCGGAGTGCAGATGGACCACGTCCGTCGACGCGCCGATCTGGTTGCGCCGCTGCATGGTCCGCACCATCGACATGACCGGTGTGATGCCGGACCCGGCCGTGACGAAGAGCACCCGCGGCGGGACGGGGTCGGGCATGACGAAGTCGCCGCGCGGGGCGGCCAGCCGGACGACCGTGCCCGGGCGCACCCCGGCCACCAGGTGGTTGGACAGCAGGCCCTCCGGCACGGCCTTGACGGTGATGGTGACGGTGCGGGCGGTCCGGGCGGTTCCGTCGCCGACCTCGGGGACCGAGGTCAGCGAATAGGACCGCCAGCGCCAGCGGCCGTCGACGAGCACACCGACCCCGATGTACTGCCCGGGGCGGTAGTCGAAGCGGAAACCCCACCCGGGCTTGATGACCAGCGTCGTGGCGTCGGACGTCTCGGGGCGGACCTCGACGATGCGCCCCCGCAACTCCCGGGCCGACCACAGCGGGTTGATCAGGGTGAGGTAGTCGTCGGGCAGCAGCGGCGAGGTGAGCACCGAGACCATCCGCCGCAGCCGGGTCCTCACAGCAGTTCCAGTAGGAACGGCAACTCCTGGGGTGCGTACCAGGCCAGGTCGTGATCCTGAGCGTCACCCACGGTCAGCTCGGCGTCCTCGTCGCCGAGGTCGGCGTCGTCGATCACGCCGACCGCCGCCCGCACAGCCGGCTCGGCCGCGGCGTTGTCGACATAGACCGCGGCCACCTGCGCGATGTCGACGCGGCCGGACAGGCGCACGACCGCGTCGTCGAGGTCGGGCCGCGGATCCGCGTCGGCGTCGGCCACCACGACAGCGCGCCGGGGCAGCGTGTCGGGGTCGGCGGCCAGCAGCCGCAGCGAGGCCAGCGCGGCCTCACCGATGGCCACCTCGGCCAGCTCCTCGTCGTCTCCCTCCGAGTAGGCCTCCCGCAGGGCAGGCGTCACTGCGAAGGCGGTGCCGCTGCGCGGCTGCATCGAACCGTCGGCGACCAACTGCTGCAGCATGGCCAGCGTCGCGGGAACGTACACCCGCATCACCCGAACCTACTCACGGTCCCCCAGCAGGGTGACGGCGAAGTCGTCGACGTAGGTGGCCAGTTCCCGCGGCGGGCGCCGGTAGTTGCCGATCACCGGTCGCTTGGGCAACTCGACCGGTTCGTGATCGACACTCTGGTAGGGGATGGTGGAGAGCAGGTGCGCGATCATGTTCAGCCGCGCGTGCTTCTTGAGGTGCGACTCGACCACGAACCACGGGCTGACCGGGGTGTCGGTGTGCACCATCATGTCGTCCTTGGCGCGCGAGTAGTCCTCCCAGCGGTAGACCGACTCGAGGTCCATCGGGCTGAGCTTCCAGCGCCGCAGCGGGTCGCTCATCCGTGACTTGAACCGGCGCAGCTGCTCGTCCTCGGATACCGAGAACCAGTACTTGCGCAGCATGATGCCGTCGTCGATGAGCATCTGCTCGAAGATCGGGCACTGCCGCAGGAACAGTGCGTGTTCCTGGGCCGAGCAGAAGCCCATCACCCGCTCGACCCCGCCGCGGTTGTACCAGGACCGATCGAAGAGCACGATCTCCCCGCGGGTGGGCAGGTGTTCGATGTAGCGCTGGAAGTACCACTGGCCGCGTTCGCGTTCGGTCGGGGCGGGCAGGGCGGCGATGCGCGCGCTGCGCGGGCTGAGGTATTCGGTGATCCGCTTGATCGTCCCGCCCTTGCCGGCGGCGTCGCGGCCCTCGAAGAGGACCACGATGCGCGCACCGGTGGCGCGGGTCCACTCCTGCAGCTTGACCAACTCAGTCTGCAGCCGGTACAGCTCGGCTTCGTAGACGGAGTTGCGGACCTTGTCGGGGTTTCTCTTCTTGTCCTTGCCGGCCTTCTTGCCGGATTTCTTACCGGACTTCCGGGCCGACGCGACGGCCCCGGAGTCGCCATTGGATCGGCTGGTGCTCATCGCGGCATCCTACGCCCGGGGCTGCTGGCGTGCGGCGTCGATCAGCTCCTGGAGCGCCTCGGCCAGCAGTTCGGGAAACACCCCGACGTCGCTCATCGCATCGCGGTCGGCATTGATGCCGAAATACAGCATGCCGCAGTAGGAGGTCACGCCCAGGGCCAGCACCTGCCCGGGCAGCAGGGGCGGGACGGCGTAGGTCTCCAGCAGCTTCGCGCCGGAGATGTACATCTGGGACTGCGGTCCGGGCACGTTGGTGATCAGCAGGTTGAACTGCCGGGGCGGGTACTGCGTGGCGACCCGGATACCCATGGCATGCAGGGTCGGCGGCGGGAAACCCGACAGCGTCACGATGGTGCGCGCATCGACCAGGCTCGCCGAGTCCGAGTACGACTCGGTGGCGTGGGCGATCTGCGACAGCCGTACGACGGGGTTGGCCTCACCGACCGGCAGGTCGATCAGGAACGGGGCGACCTCCCGGATCGCCCGACCGGGGGCATCGAGGTCGGACTCGGGGTAGACCGACGTCGGCGCCATCGCCCGAACCGTGGACGTCGCCGGCACAGGTTCGCCCCGCGACAGCAACCAGTTGCGCAGGGCCCCGGCGATCACCGCGAGGACGACGTCGTTGACGTCGCAGTCATAGCGTGCGCGGACCTGTCGGAAGTCAGCCAGCGCGGCAGAGGCCACCGTCAACCGGCGATGCCGCGACACCGTGGTGTTCAGCGGACTGTCCGGTGCGCTGCCGCGCAACAGCGTGCGGGTGGCATCGGAGATGCGACGGGTGATCTGACCCAGTTCGACTGTGCTGGTGGCTAATTCAGCGATCGTCGACTGCAGTGCACGGATCTCCTGACCCGGGCGGGCCAGCCAGTCGGCGACCGCGTCGACCACCAGCTGCCCGGTCGAAGGTTCCCGCGCGGGCAACCAGATGTCCTCGACGAACGGCGGCGGCCGGCGACCGCGATCCGCGATGACGTGACCGATCTCGAGCGCGGCCATGCCGTTGACGAGTGCCTGGTGGGACTTGATGTAGATCGCCAGCCGGTTCTGCGAGAGGCCCTCGACCAGATACATCTCCCACAGCGGGCGGGTGCGGTCCAGCGGGCGGGCCGCCAGCCGCGAGACCAGCTCGTACAACTGCAGGTCGCTGCCCGGCGACGGCAGTGCGGAGCGTCGAACGTGGTAGGCGATGTCGAAGTCGGGGTCGTCAACCCACACCGGGCGGGCCAGGCCGAAGGTCACCTCACGGACCTTCTGGCGATACCGGGGAATCTGCGGCAGCCGGCGCTCGACGGTCTCCAGCAGGTTCTCGTAGCTCAGCCCGTTGCGTGGCCGGCGCAGGATGGACAGCGACCCGACATACACCGGTGTCGAGGTGTTGTCCCGCTGGTAGAACGCCGCGTCCGGCGCCGACAACCGAGTCACCACACCGCCACGGTATCGGGTGCATACGCGCTGCGGCCGATTGTGCGATCATGGCCGCCAGGTTCGCCACTCTCCGGCAACCCCTGATCCCGGATGAATGGAGAGTGGCCGTTGGCTGAGGTGCGCCTCGTCACACCCGTGACCGATTACGAACCGGCGCCGCTGGGCGGACCGCCGGAGCTGCCGCAGCAACCGCCGACGGCCGCGACCCCCCGGAGGGTGCCCCCGGATCGGCCGGCCCGACCGGCCGCCGACGACGGCCGGACCCGTGCGGCGGCGGCGTTCGCCGACGCGGCGCTGCGACGGGTTCTCGAGGTGATCGACCGGCGCCGGCCGCCGGCCCAGCTGCGGGCGCTGCTGGCCGGGGGCCTGGCGGACTCACTTCTGTCGGCGGCGGGCCGGCCCGGGGCGCGGGCCGCGGCTCGGCTGCGCCGGGTGTCGGCCCAACCGGTGGGCGACGGCACCGGCGCCGAGGTCGCCGCCAGCTTCACCCGTGGCGAGCGGGTGCACGCCATCGCCTGCCGCGTCGAACAGGTCTCCACCGCAACGGGGCCGCGCTGGCAGATGGTGGCGCTGCACCTGGGTTAATTGGCCGGTTAATTGGCCGCCTGAACAGCCCTAGCTGCGTCGGGCGCTCTTCTTCTCCCGGGCCTGCTGACGCTTGGCCTCGCGGCGCTCCCGGCGGGAGGACAGCGTGGAACGCAGCCCGCCCCCGGAGCGCTTCACCTCGACCGAGCCGTCCTCGGCGGGCCCCACATAGGTCAGTGGCCGGGCCTCGTCCTCTTCGGGCACGCCCTTGGCCCGCAGCGCGGGCTCGGCCTGCTGCGCGGCAGTGCCCTGCGGCGCGGCCTCGACCTGAACGTTGAACAGGAAGCCGACGACCTCTTCCTTGAGCGCGTCGAGCATGCCCATGAACATGTCGTAGCCCTCGCGCTGGTACTCCACCAGCGGGTCGCGCTGCGCCATGGCCCGCAGGCCGATGCCCTCCTTGAGGTAGTCCATCTCGTAGAGGTGCTCGCGCCACTTGCGGTCGATGACGGTGAGCAGGATGTTGCGCTCCAACTGGCGCATCGCTCCGGGACCGGCGAGTTCCTCGATCTCGGCTTCTCGGCGGGCGTAGGCCTGCTCGGCATCGGCGACCAGCGCGTCGAGCAGTTCGGCGCGGGTCAGCTCGCCCGACTCCCCCAGGTCTTCGGCGTCGATCAGGTCGTGGTGGTCGATGCCCACCGGGTAGAGCGTCTTGAGAGCACCCCACAGTGACTCCAGATCCCAGTCCTCGACGTAGCCCTCGCCGGTCGCCCCGTCGACGTAGGCGGTGACGACCTCGACGAGCATGTCGTGGGCCTGCTGACGAAGATCCTCGCCGTCGAGGATGCGGCGGCGCTCGGCGTAGACCACCAGCCGCTGCTTGTTCATCACCTCGTCGTACTTCAGGACGTTCTTGCGGATCTCGAAGTTCTGCTGCTCGACCTGGGTCTGGGCGCTCTTGATCGCGCGAGTGACCATCTTGGCCTCGATCGGCACGTCGTCGGGCAGGTTGAGCCGGTTGAGCAGCGACTCCAGCGCCGCGCCGTTGAACCGCCGCATGAGTTCGTCGCCAAGGGAGAGGTAGAAACGCGACTCCCCCGGGTCGCCCTGCCGGCCCGAGCGGCCGCGCAACTGGTTGTCGATGCGGCGCGACTCGTGCCGCTCGGTGCCCAGGATGTAGAGGCCCCCGGCGGCGATGACGTCCTTGGCCTCGGCCTCCACCTCGCCCTTGACCACCGGCAGTTCCTCGTGCCACGCGGCCTCGTACTCGTCGGGGGTCTCCACCGGGTCCAGTCCGCGGTCGCGCACCCGGAGATCGGTGAGGAAGTCGACGTTGCCGCCCAGCACGATGTCGGTGCCGCGGCCCGCCATGTTGGTCGCCACCGTCACCGCGCCGCGCCGGCCCGCTTCGGCGATGATGACGGCTTCCTGCTCGTGGAACTTCGCGTTGAGCACGCTGTGCGCGACGTTTTTCTTCTGCAGCTGTCGCGACAGGTATTCCGAGCGCTCCACGCTGGTGGTACCGACCAGGACCGGCTGGCCCTTCTCGAAGCGCTCCGCGATGTCGTCGACGACGGCGGCGAACTTCGCGTCCTCGGTCTTGTAGATCAGGTCGGTCATGTCCTTGCGGATCATCGGCCGGTTCGTCGGGATCGTCACCACACCCAGCTTGTAGATCTCGTGCAGCTCGGCGGCCTCGGTCTCGGCGGTGCCGGTCATGCCGGCCAGCTTGTCGTAGAGCCGGAAGTAGTTCTGCAGGGTGATCGTGGCCAGCGTCTGATTCTCGGCCTTGATCTCGACTTCTTCCTTGGCCTCGATCGCCTGGTGCATGCCCTCGTTGTAGCGGCGCCCGACGAGCACGCGTCCGGTGAACTCGTCGACGATGAAGACCTCGCCGTCGCGGACGATGTAGTCCTTGTCGCGGTGGAAGAGTTCCTTGGCCTTCAGCGAGTTGTTGAGGTAGCTCACCAGCGGGGAGTTGGCCGCCTCGTAGAGGTTCTCGATGCCGAGCTGGTCCTCGACGAACTCCACACCGGCTTCGTGCACGCCGACGGTGCGCTTGCGCAGGTCGACTTCGTAGTGTTCGTCCTTCTTGAGCATCGGCGCCAGCCGCGCGAACTCGGAGTACCAGTGCGAGGAACCGTCGGCCTGGCCGGAGATGATCAGCGGGGTGCGGGCCTCGTCGATGAGGATCGAGTCCACCTCGTCGACGATCGCGAAGTTGTGTTCGCGCTGGACCAGGTCGTCGAGCGAGTGCGCCATGTTGTCGCGCAGGTAGTCGAAGCCGAACTCGTTGTTGGTGCCGTAGGTGATGTCCGCGCCGTAGGCGACGCGCTTCTCGTCGGGACTGCCCCCGGACAGGATCACGCCGACGTCGAGCCCCAGGAAGCGGTGCACCCGGCCCATCCACTCGCTGTCGCGCCGGGCCAGGTAGTCGTTGACCGTCACGACGTGCACGCCCTTGCCGGCCAGCGCGTTGAGGTAGGCGGGCAGCACGCAGGTCAGCGTCTTGCCCTCGCCGGTCTTCATCTCCGCGACGTTGCCGAAGTGCAGCGCGGCCCCGCCCATCACCTGAACGTCGAACGGACGCTGGGACAGCACCCGCCAGGCCGCCTCCCGCGCCACCGCGAAGGTCTCGGGCAGCAGGTCGTCGAGGTCCTCGCCGTCCTCGGCGCGCTTGCGGAACTCGTCGGTCTTGGCCCGCAACTCCGCGTCGGTGAGCTTCTCCACGTCGTCGGACAGGGAACTGACGTAGTCGGCCACCCCCTTGAGGCGCTTGACCATGCGGCCTTCACCAAGGCGCAGCAACTTAGAGAGCACGGAATCTTCCCTACGTTTCGGGTACTGAAGCGCCCCCCATCTTAGGTGACGGGGCTAACCGCCCTGATCAGGCCAGCCGGATCAACCCGTAGTCGTAGGCGTGGCGGCGGTAGACCACCGCCGGGCGGTCGGTCTCGCGGTCGTGGAACAGAAAGAAGTCGTGCCCCACCAGTTCCATCTCGTAGAGGGCGTCGTCGACGGTCATCGGCGTGGCCGGATGTTCCTTGACCCGCACGATCCGCCCGGGTTCGTGTTCCTCGGGGACCTCGACCGGGGACGGCGGGGCGGGCTCGGGGGTGAACGCCTCGGCGATCTCCGGCGCCGCCGCGGTGGCCTGGTGCAGCGACACCGGGGTCTTGTCGCCGTAGTGCACCCGGCGGCGGTCCTTGCTGCGGCGCAGCCGGTTCTCCAGTTTGTGCACGGCCGCCTCGAACGCCCCGTAGAAGCTGTCCGCGCAGGCCTCGCCACGCACCACCGGCCCGCGGCCGTGGGCGGTGATCTGCACGTGCTGGCAGCTCTTCCGTTGCCGACGGTTGGGTTCGTGTTCGAGCTCCACATCGAAGCGCAGGATCCGCCGATCCAGCCGCTCGACGCGGGCCAGCTTCTGACCCACGTACACGCGGTAGTGATCGGGTACCTCGACGTTGCGGCCCGTCACCTGGATGTCGGCGTTCGGGGCGGCTTCGGATTCGTCATCGGCGCTGAAGGGAGCGGCGTTCGCGGAATTGCTTGACATCCTTGGCAACTCGTTTCTGGTCGGGGTCGTGTGGCGCGTCGGCATGACGCCAGGTCAAAGGGTTGAACTCCTCTCGCTGGAGAACTCTCGTCCGGCCCTCGCGGGGTGTCCCCGACGGTAGTCCCGGACACGCGGTGGTGCCACTTTTTCGGCGAGCTTCCTACCCGTGCGTCATGCCCGGGCCAGCGCCAGCACCGCCACCACCGGCACGCCGGCCCCCGCGAGCGCCCGGACCGCCTCCCGCGCG